>CP158958.1:0-407500 GCA_050983615.1 Stenotrophomonas maltophilia
ATGGATGCGTGGTCCAAATCTCTCGAACGTCTAGAAGCGGAGTTTCCGCCTGAAGATGTTCACACCTGGTTGAAGCCGCTGCAGGCCGACCTGCGCCCCGACAGCCTGGTGCTGTATGCGCCCAATGGCTTCATCGTGGACCAGGTGCGCGAGCTGTACTTGGCGCGCATCCGCGAACTGCTGATGCACTACGCCGGTTTCCGCGAGGTGTTCCTTGAAGTTGGCTCGCGTCCGAAGCCTGCAGAGGCGCAGATTGCGCCGGTTGCGACGCCGGTAGCCAGCGTGGCGGCCGAGCCGATGGTTCCGTTTGCCGGCAACCTGGACTCGCACTACACCTTCGCGAATTTTGTCGAAGGCCGCAGCAACCAGCTGGGCCTGGCTGCCGCCTTCCAGGCGGCGCAGAAGCCGGGCGACCGTGCGCACAACCCGTTGCTGCTCTACGGCGGCACCGGTCTGGGCAAGACCCACCTGATGTTTGCCGCCGGCAACGCCATGCGCCAGGCCAACCCGGGTGCCAAGGTGCTGTACCTGCGTTCGGAGCAGTTCTTCAGCGCCATGATCCGGGCGCTGCAGGAAAAGACCATGGACCAGTTCAAGCGCCAGTTCCAGCAGGTGGACGCGCTGCTGATCGATGACATCCAGTTCTTCGCCGGCAAGGACCGCACCCAGGAAGAGTTCTTCCACACCTTCAACGCACTGTTCGACGGCAAACAGCAGATCATCCTTACCTGCGACCGTTACCCACGCGAGGTGGAGGGGCTGGAAGCCCGACTGAAGTCGCGCCTGGCCTGGGGCCTGTCGGTGGCAATCGAGCCACCCGACTTCGAAACCCGTGCGGCCATCGTGCTGGCCAAGGCCCGCGAGCGCGGTGCCGAGATTCCCGACGATGTGGCGTTTCTGATTGCCAAGAAGATGCGCTCCAACGTGCGCGACCTGGAAGGTGCGCTCAATACCCTGACCGCCCGCGCCAATTTCACCGGCCGCGCGATCACCACTGACTTCGCCCAGGAAACCCTGCGCGACCTGCTGCGCGCCCAGCAGCAGGCGATCAGCATTCCCAACATCCAGAAAACCGTGGCCGACTACTACGGGCTGCAGATCAAGGATCTGCTGTCCAAGCGCCGGACCCGGTCGCTGGCCCGTCCCCGCCAGGTGGCCATGGCCCTGACCAAGGAGCTGACCGAGCACAGCCTGCCCGAGATTGGCGATGCGTTCGCCGGTCGCGACCACACCACGGTGCTGCATGCCTGCCGGCAGATCCGCACCCTGATGGAGACCGACGGCAAGCTGCGTGAGGACTGGGACAAGCTGATCCGGAAGTTGAGCGAATGATGCAGGAGCCAGATATTCTCGTCACCGCATAAAACGGTGCAGAATCCGGTAGCAAGCGCGGGACAGCGTGTGGATAAAACGGCTGGAAAATTTCAGCGTGAAGTTATCCACAGCATTCCCCACCCCTTGGGGGCTGGTAATACAGAGGGTTTCGAGGTAGCAAAAGCCTTTATTTTCAAAGACTTGACTGTGTTTTCCAGCAAATCTGGCTCTACCAGCACCACCAAGCTTTTGATTTATTCCACATTTTTTTAAAGCATAGGGGCACGGAACCACATGCGTTTCACACTGCAGCGCGAAGCCTTTCTCAAGCCGTTGGCACAAGTCGTCAACGTGGTCGAACGCCGCCAGACCCTGCCGGTTCTGGCCAATTTTCTGGTTCAGGTGAACAACGGTCAGCTGTCGCTGACCGGCACCGACCTGGAAGTGGAGATGGTGTCGCGGATCGCGGTTGAAGACGCCGAAGACGGCGAAACCACCATTCCGGCGCGTAAGCTCTTCGAGATCATCCGCGCCCTGCCCGACGGCAGCCGGATCACCGTCTCGCAGAGCGGTGACAAGATCACCGTCCAAGCCGGTCGTAGCCGCTTCACGCTGGCAACGCTGCCCGCAAACGACTTCCCGTCGGTGGACGAAGTGGAAGCCACGGAGCGCGTTGCCATTGGCGAAGCCACCTTGAAGGAACTGATCGAGCGGACCGCTTTCGCGATGGCGCAGCAGGACGTGCGCTACTACCTGAACGGCCTGTTGTTTGACCTGCGCGGTGATGCCCTCCGCACCGTTGCTACGGATGGGCACCGCCTGGCACTGTGCGAAACCGACCTGGAGAAAGCCAGCGGCGCCAAACGCCAGATCATCGTGCCGCGCAAGGGCGTGACGGAGCTGCAGCGTCTGCTGGAAAGCGGCGACCGTGAGATCGAACTCGAAGTGGGCCGCAGCCACGTGCGCGTCAAGCGTGACGATGTGACCTTCACCTCCAAGCTGATCGACGGCCGCTTCCCGGATTACGAAGCGGTGATCCCGATTGGTGCCGACCGCGAAGTGAAGGTTGATCGCGAAGCCCTGCGCGCATCGCTGCAGCGTGCAGCCATTCTGTCGAATGAGAAGTACCGTGGCATCCGCGTGGAAGTGTCGCCGGGTAACCTGAAGATCAGCGCACATAACCCGGAGCAGGAAGAAGCCCAGGAAGAGATTGAAGCCGATACCACCGTCAGCGACCTGGCCATTGGCTTCAACGTGAACTACCTGCTGGACGCCCTGTCGGCTCTGCGCGACGAGCATGTGGTGATCCAGTTGCGCGATTCGAACTCCTCGGCGCTGGTGCGTGAAGCCAGCAGCGAGAAGTCGCGCCACGTTGTGATGCCGCTGCGTCTCTGACCTGCGGCATTGCAGGTTCCACGTGGAACCAAGCTTGATCAGAAACCCGGCCCAGCGCCGGGTTTCTTTTTGCATGTTCCACGTGGAGCATTTCCCGGACGATTGACCTTACGTGCGCATCGTTGACCATTTGGTCGACGAAGCACGTAGTGACACGCCATGCGTGTCTTGCTTCTCGCGCGGATCCGAACGCGGCGTGGTTCTACCAAGGGTCTACCTTTTGCTGCTCATCACCCTTGCCCAAGTGTCCCCGAAATGCCCTGCCCAAGCTTTAAATCTGTATATAAATCTAAAGCTATGTGGTGATGGTAGAGCTGGATTTGGTTGAAAACTACCTTATCTAATTGAATATAAAGGGAAATACGGGTCTGAAACCCCCTGTAAAAAGACCCATGGGGGTGGGGGTGAAGCTGTGGATATGTTTTCCAGCCTCGAAAAGTGACTTTCTTATCCACAATCTGCCCCCCGCTTGCGAAGAGCTCATACAGAACGTGTGTGGACAACCGGCGCCCGCGTGGATCGTGGTGTGGAACCAAACCAAGACGGGCTTCCGTAAAAGCCGCGAATTCTTTGAAATCTGCTGGGCAGAGACCCTGGGGCTTCTCCAGATTTCAAAGAATTTGAGGCATCGCGGCCGAGGGCAGACGCGCATGGCGCGTCACCACGTGAGTCAGGGGCAATGCAGTAAGCTGGTCGACTGATCCCCTGCCCCATTCGCATGTACATCCGCCGGCTCTCCCTGCACAACGTTCGCCGCTTCGACCATGTGGAACTGGCTCCGCAACCCGGCATCAACCTGATTACCGGCGACAACGGTGCCGGCAAGACCAGTGTGCTGGAGGCCCTGCACCTGATGGCCTATGGCCGCAGCTTCCGCGGTCGAGTGCGCGATGGTCTGGTGCGTCAGGGGCAGGATGCGGTCGACGTTTTTGTGGAATGGGACGAGCGCCGGGCCGGTGCCGACCAGGTCACGCGGCGCAAGGCCGGGCTGCATCACACCGGGCAGGATTGGAAGGGACGCCTGGACGGTGAGGATGTCGCCCAGCTGGGCAATTTGTGCGCTGCGTTGGCGGTGGTGACCTTCGAGCCTGGCAGCCATGCCCTCGTCAGCGGCGGCGGCGAACCCCGGCGCCGGTTCCTCGATTGGGGATTGTTCCACGTGGAACCAGACTTTCTGACGCACTGGCGCCGCTACTCCCGGGCCCTGAAACAGCGCAATGCCCTGCTCAAGCAGGGAGGCCATCCGCAGGCCCTGGATGCGTGGGACCGCGAGCTCGCCGAAGCCGGCGAACCGCTCACCGCTCGCCGCCAGCAGTACCTGGAGCGTCTGCAGGACCGCACCGTGGAACTTGCACAGCATCTGGCCCCGAACCTGCAGATCCAGTCGCTCACCCTCAGTCCTGGCTGGCGAAAGCACGAACTCTCGCTGGCCGATGCGCTGCTGCTGGCCCGTGATCGGGATCGCCAGCAGGGCTATACATCGGTGGGGCCGCACCGGGCCGATTGGAGCGTCGGATTTGCGCAGATTCCTGGTCGCGATGCGCTTTCCCGCGGGCAGGCCAAACTCACCGCCCTCACCTGCCTGCTCGCCCAAGCCGAGGACTACGCCGAGCAGCGTGGCGAATGGCCGGTGATTGCGCTGGACGACCTTGCCTCAGAGCTGGACCGCACCCATCAGGCCCGGGTACTGGAACGCCTGCGAACCGGACCGGCACAGATCTTCATCACCGCCACTGAAACCCCGGCGGCCTTGGCCGACGCCACCCACATCACACGGTTCCACGTGGAACATGGCCAGCTCAACCGGGTATCCAGCGGTGTGCCATAGTGCCGACAGGGGCCACCCTGCCCGGCTGGTATAATTTCCCCCTGCAATCCCTTATTCCTCGGAGCCCCGCCCTGGCGGTGCCCGACCTGCGGAGCCTACGGCAAGCGCAATGACTGACGAACAGAACACCCCGGTAAACAACGGCAATTACGACGCCAACAGCATCACCGCCCTGGAAGGCCTGGAAGCGGTGCGTAAGCGTCCCGGCATGTACATCGGTGACGTGCATGACGGCACCGGTCTGCACCACATGGTGTTCGAGGTGGTCGACAACTCCATCGACGAAGCGCTCGCCGGCCACGCCGACCACGTTGCGGTCACCATCCATGCCGATGGTTCGGTGTCTGTGTCTGACAACGGCCGCGGCATCCCCACCGGCAAGCACGCGCAGATGAGCGCCAAGCTGGGCCGCGAAGTCTCGGCCGCCGAAGTGGTCATGACCGTGCTGCACGCCGGCGGCAAGTTCGACGACAACAGCTACAAGGTCTCTGGCGGCCTGCATGGTGTGGGCGTCAGCGTGGTCAACGCGCTGTCCGAGAAGTTGACCCTGGACATCTTCCAGGGCGGTTTCCACTACCATCAGGAATACAGCAACGGTGCCGCGGTCAGCCCGCTGGCGCAGGTTGAAGCCAGCAGCAAGCGTGGCACCACCCTGCGCTTCTGGCCGTCGGTGGTTGCGTTCCACGGCAACACCGAGTTCCACTACGACATCCTGGCTCGCCGCCTGCGCGAGCTGTCGTTCCTGAACTCCGGGGTCAAGATCGTTCTGCAGGATGAGCGCGGCGAAGGCCGTCGCGATGACTTCCATTACGAAGGCGGCATCCGCAGCTTTGTGGAGCATCTGGCCCAGCTGAAGACCCCGCTGCACCCGAACGTGATATCTGTCACCGGCGAGCACAACGGCATCACCGTGGAAGTGGCGCTGCAGTGGACCGACTCCTACCAGGAGACGATGTACTGTTTCACCAACAACATTCCGCAGAAAGACGGCGGTACCCACCTCGCCGGCTTCCGTGGCGCGCTTACCCGCGTGCTCAACAACTACATCGAACAGAACGGCATCGCCAAGCAGGCCAAGATCAACCTGACCGGCGACGACATGCGCGAGGGCATGATCGCGGTGCTCTCAGTGAAGGTGCCCGACCCCAGCTTCTCCAGCCAGACCAAGGAAAAGCTGGTCAGCTCGGACGTGCGCCCGGCGGTTGAAAATGCGTTTGGTGCCCGCCTGGAGGAGTTTCTGCAGGAGAACCCGAACGAAGCCAAGGCTATTGCCGGCAAGATCGTCGACGCTGCGCGTGCCCGCGAAGCCGCGCGCAAGGCCCGCGACCTGACCCGCCGCAAGGGCGCGCTCGACATCGCCGGCCTGCCCGGCAAGCTCGCCGACTGCCAGGAGAAAGATCCGGCGCTGTCCGAACTGTTCATCGTCGAGGGTGACTCCGCAGGTGGCTCGGCCAAGCAGGGTCGTAACCGCAAGAACCAGGCGGTGCTGCCGCTGCGCGGCAAGATCCTCAACGTGGAACGCGCACGCTTCGACCGCATGCTGGCGTCCGACCAGGTTGGTACGCTGATCACCGCGCTCGGTACCGGCATCGGCCGCGACGAGTACAACCCGGACAAGCTGCGTTACCACCGCATCATCATCATGACCGACGCCGACGTCGACGGCGCCCACATCCGCACCCTGCTGCTGACCTTCTTCTACCGGCAGATGCCGGAGCTGATCGAGCGAGGCCACGTCTACATCGGCCTTCCGCCGCTGTACAAGATCAAGCAGGGCAAGCAGGAGCTGTACCTGAAGGACGATCCGGCGCTGGACGCCTACCTGGCCAGCAGCGCGGTGGAGAATGCAGGTCTGATTCCCGCCGAGAACGAGCCGGCGATCGAAGGCATCAACCTGGAGAAGCTGCTGCTGAGCTATGCCTCGGCCCAGGAAGCCATCGAACGCAACGCCCATCGGTATGACCGACAGCTGCTTGAAGCACTGGTCGACTTCACCCCGATGGACCTGGAGCACCTGCGCAAAGCGGGCGATAACGAGGGTCTGGCCGCGCTGGCCAAACGCCTCAACCAGGGCAGCCTGGGTTCGCCGCGTTTCACCCTGGAGCTGCAGGAGCCGAACGAACATCGTCCGGCCGCCGTGCTGGTGACCCGCCGCCACATGGGCGAGGAACTGATTCAGGTGCTGCCGCTGGCCGCCTTCGAAACCGGCGAACTGCGTGCCCTGCACCAGTCCTCGCTGCTGTTGCATGGCCTGGTCCGCAACGGTGCCAAGATCAGCCGCGGTGCCAAGTCGGCCGAGGTGGAAAGCTTCGCGCAGGCACGCACCTGGTTGCTGGAAGAAGCCAAGAAGGGCCGCCAGATCCAGCGCTTCAAGGGCCTGGGTGAAATGAATCCGGAACAGCTGTGGGACACCACCGTGAACCCGGATACCCGCCGCCTGTTGCAGGTGCGTATTGAAGACGCGGTGGCTGCCGACCAGATCTTCAGCACCCTGATGGGCGACGTGGTGGAGCCGCGCCGCGACTTCATTGAAGACAACGCCCTGCGGGTCTCCAACCTGGATATCTGACACAATCGGTCCAATCCGGTCGGTTGCGTGACGCAACCGGCCGGATTTCACCCTTGCTGCCAGGTATTCGATGTCTGCTACTGCCCCGTCGGCGTCCGCCACGCCTCCGCTGCCGCCCGCCCTGCCGGGCACGCCGCCCCGGACCCCGCCGCGCAAGTCCGGCTCGCCGGTGGCTGGCTTCTTCATCGATCTCGGAATTGCGATTGCCACCCTGCTGGCGCTGAGCATGGTCAGTGGCCTGCTGTGGGGCATGTTCCGCGCGGTGGAAGTGGTCAAGGAAAGCGGACCGGATGCCGCCGCGGCGGCCATGCAGCAGCTGGGCCAACCCGGTGCACTGGCGCAGATTCTGATGGCACTGTTCGCCACCGGCGGTGCCGCGCTGGTGCTGTACTTCCTGCGTCGGCGTGCCGACGCCAGTGAACGCGGACGCTCGTGGCAGGCTGCGCGCCGTGCCTCCACCTGGGGCTGGACCCTGCTGGTGGCCGCCTGTGTGGTGATTGGCAGCAACCTGATTTCTTGGTTGGCCAAGCTGGCCGGCAGTGAGCCCGTTCCCAGCAACCTGGCACTGATGGAACAGGCGCTGGAACACTTCCCGTGGTTCCTGGCCTTGTTCGCCATCGTGCTGGCTCCTGCCTACGAGGAACTGCTGTTCCGCCGCGTGTTGTTCGGGCGCTTGTGGCAGGCCGGTCGCCCGTGGCTGGGCCTGGTGCTGAGCAGCTTCGCCTTCGCCCTGATCCACGAAATTCCGGGCACCAGCGCCAACGGTCCGCTGGAGATCGCCCAGTTGTGGCTGGTATATGGCGGCATGGGGGCAGCGTTTGCCTGGCTGTACCAGCGCACCGGCACCCTGTGGGCACCGATTGCAGCACACGCCCTGAACAATGCCATTGCCTTGGCCGCACTGGTGTTTCTCGGATTGCACTGAACCGGCGGGTTTGACAAAAATTTACGTTCCACGGCGCAACACTGCACACATGAACACGGGAGCCCGCACCATGAAACCGCTGCTGCTTGGGTTGGCCATCACCCTGCTGGTGAGCGCCTGCGCCACCACCACCTCACCTACCGGCCGGCGGCAGATGGTCGGCGGTGTTTCACAGGCCGAACTGGACCAGCTGGGTGCACAGGCATTTGCCGAAACCAAGCAGAAGGAAAAGATCAGCACCGACGGCAGGCAGAACGCTTACGTGCAGTGCGTGGTCAACGCCCTGGTCGCGCAGCTGCCTGCTCAATACCGTGGCGTACGGTGGGAGGCGGCGGTGTTCGTCAACAACGAACCCAACGCCTTCGCCCTGCCCGGCGGCAAAGTCGGCGTGAACACCGGCATTCTCAGCGTGGCCAAGAACCAGGACCAGCTCGCAGCCGTGATCGGCCATGAAATCGGGCATGTCATTTCGCGTCATCACGAAGAGCGGCTGACCCGCCAGATGGGCGCACAGACCGGGCTGGCCGTGCTTGGTGCGCTGGCCGGTGCCGCGTACGGGGACGGTGCTGCCAGCACGGTCAACCAGCTGGGTGGAGCCGGTGCCCAGGCCGCCTTCCTGCTGCCCGGCTCGCGCACCCAGGAAAGCGAGGCCGACGTGGTCGGGCAGCGGTTGATGGCCGAGGCCGGGTTCGACCCTGCCCAGGCGGTCAACCTGTGGCAGAACATGATGGCCGCCGGTGGCTCTCGCTCACCGCAGTGGCTGTCCACCCACCCGGATCCGGCCAACCGGATCCGCGAGCTGCAACGCGATGCACCCGCCCTGAACGGGGTGTTCCAACAGGCTCAAGCCGCCGGTCGCAAACCGCGCTGTGGCTAGTACGACCAAAGGATGCTGTGCCGCAGCATCGGAAACGGTTTTTCACGCCATCAGTTTCTGATACGTTTGGCGGCTCAGATTTTTCTGACAGTCCGTTTTGATGCCGCCACGGCGGTTTGATCGAGGTGAATGATGATCTTCAGCAACCACAAGCAAGCCGTGCTTACCGTCCTCATCGCGACCGCCCTGGGCGGCGTGGTGGTTACCGACGCCGTGGCCCAGTCCCGCAGTGCTGACCGCAGCAACAGCGATCGTCGCGGTGGCAAGAACACCGCCAAGGCCGAAGTGATGTTCCCGAACGCCACGCGTGAGGAACCGGCCGCCAAGTCCTCGCCGAAGCTGGGCAAGGACCTTCAGAAGATGATCGACAGCTACAACGATCAGAAGTTCCCGGAAACGCTCACCGCGGCCAACGCCATCCTGGCCAACAGTGCTGCCAACAACTACGACAAGTCGCTGGCCGCCCAGCTGGCTGCGCAGGCGGCCTACAACCAGGACGACAGCCCTGCGGCCATCAAGTACCTCGACCAGGTGCTGGAGTTCAACGGCCTGGACAACAACGGCCACTACCAGTCGCTGCTGATGAAGGCCCAGCTGCAGATCCAGGAAGACCAGACCGAAGCCGGCCTGGCCACCCTGGACAAGTACTTCGCCGAAACCAAGTCGGCCAAGCCGGAAGAACTGATCATCAAGGGTCAGGCCCTGTACCAGCTGGAGCGCTATCAGGAAGCGATCCCGGTGCTGAAGCAGGCCATCGCCGGCACCAGCGAGCCGAAGGACAACTGGAACCAGCTGTTGATGGCTGCCATGTCCGAAGCCGGTCAGACCGGTGAAGCGGTCGCCCAGGCGGAAGCCATCGCCGCCCGCAACCCGGACGACAAGAAGGCCCAGATGAACCTGGCCAGCATGTACATGCAGGCGGACCAGATGGGCAAGGCAGCCGACGTCATGACCAAGCTGTACGCCGCCGGCAAGCTCACCGACGAGCGCGAGTACAAGCAGCTCTACTCGATCTACGCCAACACCGAAGGCAAGGAACAGGACGTCATCAAGGTCATCAATGACGGCCAGGCCAAGGGCATCCTCAAGCCGGACGACTACCAGGCCCAGCTGGCCCTGGCCCAGGCGTACTACTACTCCGACCCCCAGCAGACGGGCAAGGCGATTGAAGCGTGGCAGAAGGCCGCCCCGCTCTCCAAGGACGGTGAAACCTACTTGAATCTGGCACGCGTTTTGCATGCCGAAGGTCGCATTCCGGAGGCCAAGGCGGCCGCCCAGCAGGCGCTGGCGAAGGGTGTGAAGAACCAGGCGGATGCCAAGAAAATCATCAACCTGAAGTAAGTAGGAATAACGCCTGAATGCCTGTCGCGTTAATGCGCAGGCGCTCAGGATTGGTATAAGCTTGGAGGTTCCTGCGGTGTCATGCACCGCTGATCATGGGCTATCTGTCCCCAGGTACCCGGCCCCACTAATGAGCTCTTGGCGCATGACGGAACAACTTGTCGTTCACAGGTACGAACAAAGCGATGACACCGGCCTCAGCTGGCCGCGCATCGTGGGTATCGCTTTTGTAATTGCACTGCATCTCGCCGCTTTCATGATGCTGCTCATTCCCGCCGTGGCCCCCAAGGCTGCTGCCGAGAAAGAGCGCAACGTGATGGTGACCCTGGTGGACGCACCGCCGCCGCCACCCCCGCCGCCGCCGCCGCCGCCGCCGCAGGAAACGCCGCCGCCGCCGGTGAAAAACCTGTCGCCGCCGAAGCCGTCACCGGTGCCGCCGCCGCCGCAGGCGCCTGTGGTGGACGTGCCGGAACCGCGTCCGAACGACATCGTGACGCCGCCGTCGCCGCCGAGCCCGCCGCAGCCGCCCAGCTCCATCGAGGCCAGCGTCGATATCTCGTCCAAGAACATGAATCCCCCGCGTTACCCGCCGGCCGCATTCCGCGCAGGTATCCAGGGTGAAGTCATCCTGATCATTGATGTCGATGCCAACGGCAACGTCACCAATGTCACGGTCGAAAAGTCCAGCCGTAACCGTGACCTCGACCGCGCCGCGATGGATGCTGCACGCAAGTGGAGCTTCCGTGCAGCGGAGTCGGGCGGCAAGAAGGTCGCAGGTCGCGTTCGCGTACCGGTCAACTTTGCGCTGAACTGACAGTGGCCGGTGGCCCGCCGGCCACCGCCTTGCCAGCTCTTCTTTAGCACCACCATTCATCACCACACACAACAAAGGTAAGCGTCATGCTGCAGGAACTTTTCATCGCCGCTGCTGCCGGGGGCAACCCGTCGAACGCCCTCTCGCAGATGGGCTTCGAGCATCTGATCCACGAAATGACCACCAAGCCGGGTGACTTCGCCGTCTCCTGGGTCGTGCTTCTGACCCTGGTGATCATGTCGGCCATGTCCTGGTACTGGACCGTCATCAACATCTTCCGCGCCACCCGCCTGAAGAGCGCGGCTGACCGCGTCGTCAGCCAGTTCTGGGACACCCCGAACGCGCAGGACGCCATCCGTGCGATGGAAGAACAGCCGGCTTCCGAGCCGTTCTCGAAGATCGCTCTGGACGCAGCCCAGGCTGCCGCTCACCACCAGCGCGCTGAAGGCGGTGCCACCGGTGGCCTGGGTGAAAACCTGAGCCGTTCGGAATTCGTCGACCGCGCCCTGCGTCAGGCCGTGACCCGCGAAAGCAACAAGCTGCAGTCGGGCATGACCCTGCTGGCCACCGTCGGTGCAACCGCTCCGTTCGTCGGTCTGCTCGGTACCGTGTGGGGCATCTACGGCGCGCTGATCAAGATCGGTGCCACCGGTTCCGCCTCGATCGACGCCGTTGCCGGCCCGGTGGGTGAAGCGCTGATCATGACCGCCATCGGTCTGTTCGTCGCAATCCCGGCCGTGTTCGCCTTCAACTTCTTCAGCAAGATCAACAGCGCCACGATCAGCAAGTTCGATACGTTCGCTCACGACCTGCACGACTTCTTCGCCACCGGTTCGCGCGTCCGCTAATTGCGACGCGCTGTACCCGGGAAGAATGTAGTCAACACGATCTAGACGGAGCCCGTTATGGCTTTCAGTAGTGGTAACAGCGGCGGCCCCATGGCCGACATCAACGTGACGCCCCTCGTGGACGTCATGCTGGTGCTGCTGATCATCTTCATCATCACGGCGCCCCTGATGTCCCACAAGGTCAAGGTGGATCTGCCGGAGGCCAACCTGGTCACCAAGCCGGACGACACCAACGACCGTAAGGGCCCGATCACCCTGGCAGTCAAGGAAGACGGTTCGATCTACTGGAACGACGAGGAAATCGACAAGGGGACCCTCGAGTCCCGCTTGGCGACCGCCGCCCAGCAGACCCCGCAGCCGCCGCTGAACCTGCGTGGTGACCGCACCACCAAGATGCGCGTCATCAACGAGATGACGAAGATCGCGCAGGAACAGGGCATGCTCGACGTGGGCTTCGTGGCCACCAAAGAGAAGGGGCAGTAAGCCATGGCATTCAGTACTGGTGGTGGCAAGGGCCCCATGGCAGACATCAACGTCACGCCCCTCGTGGACGTGATGCTGGTGCTGCTGATCATCTTCATCGTCACCGCGCCGATCATGACCTACCCGATCGCCGTGGACCTGCCGCAGCGCGTGCTGAACCCACCGCCGCAGCTGGTTGAACCGCCGCCGCCGATCGAGCTGCGCGTGGACGCCAGCAACCAGGTGTTCTGGAACAACAGCCCGGTGGCAGTGGGCGAACTCCAGCAGCGCATGGAGCAGGAAGTGCAGCGTGATCCGACCAACCAGCCTGAGCTGCGCATCGACGCCAGCCCGGACTCGGAGTACGACGTGATGGCCAAGATTCTGGCCGCCGCGAAGAACGCGCAGATGAAGAAGATCGGGTTCCAGCAGCAGTAATACGCAAGACCCAAGTCATGACGCGACTGGAAAACGCCTCTGGAAACAGGGGCGTTTTTTTTGTTGTCGCGAATGCAGGTTGAACGTCGTGAAGGCGCGATCCAAACTCGCACTGCGCATGCGACACATAGCCGAGACAGTGCGCTCCCCACCTGCATGGCAGGTCCCGGCCGGCACGGGATAGCCAAGGGCATCGGACTAACGGAGCCCCGACCAGCGCTGCCGGCCGGGGCTTTCGCTTTCTGGAGCAAGCGCCGGACACCCTTGTCCGGCTATGATCCGCGCATGCTTGCCACCTACCCTGCTCTCGCCGACTGGCTGCACTGGCTCGACGCCATTCCCCATCTGCGGCCGATGATGATCGCCGCCTATGTGGTGTATCTGCTGTGGTTGATCGGCTGGATCATGCTGCAGAAGCGGGAGCCGGTGGCCACGCTGAGCTGGATTCTTTCGCTGGCCGCGCTGCCCTACATCGGGTTGCTGATCTACTACGTGCTTGGCCCCCAGAAGGTGAAGCGGCAGCGCCTGCGTCGCGGTCGTGCGCGCTCGGGGATGGAGCACTACAGCAGCGTGTGTCCGCCGGACGCGGACTGCACTGAGCTGGTGAAGATCGCGCAGTCCACCACTGGCTTGGCACCGAGTTCGGCCACCGAAGTGGAGTGGCTGGTGGATGGTGCAGCGACTTACGCTGCGCTGATTGCGGCCATTGGCCAAGCGCGCGATCACGTACATCTGGAGTACTACATCTTCAATCCGGATCACGCCGGCACCGCGCTGCTTAATGTGTTGGTGGAGCGTGCACGCAACGGCGTTCGTGTTCGTTTGCTGCTGGACGCCGTGGGTTCGTCCGCCATCCGCAAATCATTCCTGGCACCGTTGCTCGAAGCCGGCGGCGAAGTCGCCTGGTTCCATCCACGCCAGCTGCTCAAGCCGTTCAAACGGCCGTGGTTGAACATGCGCACCCACCGCAAGCTTGTGGTGATTGATGGGCGCACTGCCTTCACCGGTGGCATCAACATCACCGACGAAGAAGACGAGACCCAACGCTCCGACGCCTATCGCGATCTGCACATGCGGTTGGAGGGACACGTCGTGCGCAGCCTGCAGCTGGTGTTCGCCGAGGACTGGATGTACGCCACCGGGCAGGAACCACAGAAGCTCGAGATGGCCCGGCTGTGGCCCAATGACATGCCGCAGCGCAAGGACGGCAGCATCGACACCCAGGTGCTGGTGTCAGGACCGGATTCTGCGTGGGAAGCCATCCATCGTCTGCAGGTCGCTGCCATCCACGAAGCCAAGGAACGAGTCTGGCTGGTCACGCCCTACTTCGTGCCCGGCGAAGCCGCGCGCATGGCGCTCACCTCCGCCGCGCTCGGTGGCCTGGATGTGCGCCTGCTGGTGCCGAAGATGAGTGACTCGTGGTTCGTCACCCAGGCCGCGCGCTCGTACTTCGACGAACTGTTGAATGCAGGGGTGAAGATCTACGAGTACGGCCCGCGCATGCTGCATACCAAGGCGTTCATCGCCGACGACGACGTCTGCATCGTCGGCAGCGCCAACTTCGACCACCGCAGTTTCCGGCTCAACTTCGAACTCTCGATGATGATCACCGACGCCCCGACGGTGACCGCACTTGAGACCATTCTGGCCGCCGAGTTCGCCGCTGCCGCCCAGGTCCAGAACGAGCGCAAGCGTTCGTTGTGGCTGCACCGCGTGCCCGAGGCCTTTGCCCGGTTGGCCTCGCCGCTGCTGTAACCGTTGCCACGTGGAACCCCGCCCCGCCCCGGCGCTACACTGCGCGGGTCAACGGGGAGAATGACAATGTACTGGCTGTTCCTGCTGCTATCGCTGGGCTGTTTCGCCTTCGCCATCAAGACCCCATCCACCGGCATGATGATGCTGTGGCTGGGCGGCGCGCTGCTGTTCCTGCTCGCCTGGATCCGCGGCCGCTACATTGCCACCTTCGGCGAGGTGCAGCGGGATATCGCCACCGCCATCGACCCCATCGAGCTGCGCCGCCTGCGCGAGCAGGCCCAGGCCCGCCGCGACGCCGAGCGCGACCCGGACGACCTGCCCCCGAACCTATGACCTACCTCAGCGTCAACGTGAACAAGATCGCCGTGCTGCGCAACTCGCGCGGCGGCACCGACCCGGACGTGGTTCGGGCCGCCACCGCCTGCCTGGACGCCGGCGCACACGGCATCACCGTGCACCCGCGCCCGGACCGACGGCATATCCGGGCTGAGGATGTGTTCGCGTTGAGCACCCTCACCCGCGCCCGCGGCGTGGAATTCAACATCGAGGGCAATCCCTTCGCGCCACCGCGCGAGGGCTACCCCGGCCTGCTGCCGCTGTGCGAGCAGACCCGGCCCGCACAGGCCACCCTGGTGCCAGATGGCGACGGGCAGCTGACCTCGGACCACGGCTTCGACTTCAGCCGCGATGGGGAGCGGCTTCGCCCTTTGATTGGCGCGCTGAAGTCGTACGGCTGCCGAGTGAGTCTGTTCGTGGACGCCGGTAACCCCGATATCGCCCAGGCGGCTGCCCTCGGCGCCGACCGCGTCGAGCTGTACACCGGGCCGTACGCCGAGGCGCATGCCGCCGGCGACGCCACCGTGCAGCTGGCGCTGTTCGCGGATGCTGCGCGCCGTGCCCAGGCCGCCGGGCTGGGTGTGAATGCCGGCCACGACCTTTCGCAGGAAAACCTCCGCGACTTCCTGCAGGCCGTGCCGGATGTGCTGGAAGTATCCATCGGCCACGCCCTCATCGGCGAAGCGCTGTATGACGGCCTCGATGCGACGGTAAAGGGCTACCTGCGCCTGCTGTGACCCCCGGTGACGCGCATGGCGCGTCACTACCCGCCCCCCGGTTGCCCGATGGCGCGTTACACGTCGAATGACTCGTAGTGACACGCCATGCGTGTCAATCGCGGTGCCGGCCCCGTTCGCGGTTCCAACCGACCCTCCAAATGCCCCGTAGAGCCGGGCTTGCCCGGCTGCTCTCCGCGACCACCTGTGGATAACCCTGGGCGCCAATTCCACACAATTCGCCCCAAACCCCCTATTCACAACGCTTTCACTACCAAATTGCCCTGTGGTTAGTAATAATACTAACCATGAAAAGCCCCGCCGAGAACAACCATCCCACGCCCCGATCTCAACCCGCGAGACACCCCGCGGCTAGGCTCTAACCATGGGAATCGCAATCAAGGGCCGAGGCTCCACCACCCACCTGGCCGGCCGCTTCGAGGTCACCACCAGCGAAGCCGTGGACGACGGCTGGGACACCGAAGAAGGCGAAGAATTCGCCGCCCCGCGCCTGCGCACCGAAGTGCGCGCCGAAACCGCGCGCAGCATCATCAGCCGCAACAAATCCCCCGACGTCGGCTTCAGCCAATCGGTAAACCCGTACCGTGGCTGCGAACACGGCTGCTCATACTGCTTCGCCCGCCCCAGCCATGCCTACCTCAACCTCTCCCCCGGGTTGGACTTTGAAACCAAGCTGTTCGCCAAGACCAACGCGCCGCAGTTATTACGCAAAGAGTTCTCGCGCCCGGGTTACGTGCCGCAGCCGATTGCCTTGGGCATCAATACCGACGCTTACCAGCCGATTGAACGCAAGCTCAAGCTCACCCGGCAGCTGATCGAGGTGATGCTGGAAACCCAGCACCCGTTCTCGCTGATCACCAAGAACGCATTGGTGGAGCGCGACATCGATCTGCTTGCGCCATTGGCCGAGCAGAAGCTGGTGAGCGTGCACTTCTCGGTGACCTCGCTCGATCCGCACCTCTCGGCCAAACTCGAGCCGCGCGCATCTGCACCGCACGCGCGTCTGCGTGCGATGCGGCGTCTGCATGACGCTGGCATTCCGGTGGGTGTGATGGTGGCGCCGGTGATCCCCTGGATCAACGATTCGGAACTCGAAGCGGTGCTGGAGGCCTCGCGCGATGCCGGTGCCAGCAGTGCCGGTTACGTACTGCTGCGCTTGCCGCTGGAAGTAGCGCCGTTGTTCCGCGATTGGTTGGATACGCACCACCCGGATCGCGCCGCGCACGTAATGAGCACGATCAACCAACTACGCGGCGGCAAGGACTACACCAGCGAGTTCGGCACCCGCATGCGTGGCGAAGGGGTGTATGCGGATCTGCTGTCGAACCGCTTCAAGCTCGCGCGCAAGCGACTGGGGTTCGACGGCCAGCACAGTCACTGGCCGAAGCTGGATTGCGGTAAGTTTGTGCGGCCGTTGCCGCCCAGGGAAGACTCGCCACAGGGTTCGTTGTTCTAGCCTAAAACTGACGCACGACTCACTTTGCTGCGCCGCGTCGCTCGGATACATACGTAACGCCAGAACGACTGCGTGAAGATGAACGCGTGGAGATACTCTGGTAGGGTCGCACGACAGTCGACCACCGATAGCAAACCAACACGCGGCTGGGGCATGACCTATGACGAAACCGGCATCCCACGACAAACCAACAGCCATCCAACCCTGCAGTAGGATGTCAGGTAACACGTGGAGTATCTTGCGGCCGCCTCGATACTGTCTGTAGCTCAATTGCTGAGTATCTTTGTAAACTCTGCTAGCCATGCCTCTTGGTGTGCAGGGCGTAGACCTTAAGGACATTTATGGAATACGGAGTTGCCAAGGTGAGCTACAGGGAATTCATGCGTGCACGACGCCCGGAGTTGTACTCCGACACATTGCATGTCGATGTCGGCGAAATGGACCGCCGCCAGTTTGAGTTCCATTTGCAAACCCTTACCAGCCGCAAGGAGGAGACCGCGTTTGAGAACTTCGCGCGACTGCTCGCTGAGAAGGAACTCTGTCCCAATCTGGTACCGCAGACTGGGCCTACCGGTGGTGGTGACAGCAAGGTCGACACGGAGACGTATCCAGTAGCTCCGTCAATTGCGACGCTTTGGCTTGAGGGCGCGCCAACCGCTGCCGAAGAACGTTGGGGCTTCGCAGTGAGTGCCAAAGCCAAATGGAAGCCCAAAATTCGCTCCGACGTTGAGAAAATTGTGTCCACTGGACGGCCGTACTCCCTGATCTACTTCATCTCCAATCAGGCCATCAAGGACAAAGATCGGGCCGCGGTGGAAGATGCTCTGACGATCGAACATGGCATCCCAGTACGTATCCTCGACCGGAGCTGGATCGTAGAGAAAGTTGTCCGAAACCGAAGGTGGGATATCGTAGCGGACGCTCTTCAGTTTGAGCTCACGCATAAGACTGTGTCTACACCCGGGCCTAACGATGTTGGCCGACTGCGCGAACTGGAAGCACTGGATGCCAAGATTGACGCAGCGACTGCATCCTCAGTCAGCTTCGAGATGGTTGAAGAGAGCTTTCGGTCTGCGTTACTTGCACGTGGCCTTGATAGGCCGCGACATGAAGTCGATGGCCGCTTCGACCGAGCACAGCGCCTCGCGGAGAAAGTTGGAGGTAGCCAGAGGCAGCGAATTCTGTACATGAAAGCCTGGAGTGCGCTGTGGTGGTTCGATGACCCGTACGAAGCGACACGGATCTATGATCTGCTTGAATCCGAAGCGCTGTCCTCTGAATGGGTATGGCACCTCGATGATCTCGTCAATCTGTGGACTGCACTCCAAATCACAATAGCGCCGGACGAAGCACGCACAGCTGATTTGCGTGCCGCTCTACAACGTCATGCCGATGACACTTCCAAGAAGACAAGCTCACTCTGGGCCCGAATGCAGCTGCTCCTCATGGATCTGGCTGAGACCAAGCACGGCAAAGGAGACCGGCGGACTATCTTGATCGCAATGCATGAAATTCTTAGCCAAGTGCGTCGATTGGTTGAGTTCCCCATCGAACCGATCATTCGCATCGTGCGAGAGCTATCTCAGTCCATCGGCGATACGGCCGCATATGACGATCTCCTGGACAGCGTCATTGAGATCGAGCGGGAGAGAAATGGCGACCGCGCTGCTGGCGAGCTGCAACTGCAGCGCGGATTGCAAAAACTTGAGCGAAAGAAGCCGTACGACGCGATTGACGACTTAGCCCGCGCGCAGGTGCTCCTTGCTCAAGATGACTGCCGTGATCAATTCATAGCTGCGCTGGTTGGAACAGGCTTGGCGTACGAGTCGGCGGGACTTCTCTATGCAGCAAGGGGGAACCTTGTTGGCGCGCTAGACCGATCCCTCTACTCATGGTTCAAGGATGGGTCTGTAGATCGGCGTGCACTACCGATTGTCAAGAAGCTGGCGTGGATTGAAATTCAGCTCGGACGTGTGCCCTACGTGCTCGCGTGGGTGAAGTGGTTCAGACCAATCCGAATTGCATTGAGCTTGGGTGAGGAAGAGGTCAAGGATCTTAATGATGAACTGCAAGCAATCGATCAAGTATTGGGAATACTTGTTCTTCGTACTGCCCAAGAAGACTGGGCGGCTTTGACGCGTCTACCTGACCTGTTCTCCAGCCTGGGCTTGGAGATGTCCCGTGCTGCCGCACTCTTCATGCTTGGGTACGAGAATGACGTGCGGGAAGAGTACAGCGCCGGAGACGACGACCTCAATCAGTTCTTTAGCCAGTGGCTTGCAGCCCCGGCCGGACTCGATCTTCCTGAACAACCGTCATGGCACCTCCGTAGCACCACATTGGTGACCTTTATCTTGGGCTGCCGAGTCGAGATCCTGATCCGCGGTGGGACCACATCGGCATTGCTTGGAGAGAGCATTATAGGCTTTCTCGAGGCCTTCTATTCCAGCGCGCTTCGTGGAATGAAGCTCATTTCTCCACGAGAGCGACTGCTTATCGAGGTTCGACAGTCCGAGAGTGTGAAGACACCATTCTCGCATCGTCATGTCGAGGACGAATGCGGCGAGACCACACTCATCATCACCCACCCAGTCTTGGCCGTCGCAGATCTGCTCGGTGAAGGCTTCGAAGGTCCAATGTTTGATCTCTTCACGCGAGTGACCTATGAGCTGCAACTCAATATCGAGTCGCAGAAGTTTGAAGAGATGTTTGCAACACTCCGTGCTCAGGATCGCGCGCACTACGTGGCACGATCGATCATTTCACTTGCAAGCATTCTCGGAGATCCTCCGCCTGGGCGGGCGAGTGACTGGCTGAGAGACGAAAGTTTGTCTGACTTCCCGATCGCTCGAGAGGGTGCATGGGTACCCAGCACCGTTGCCGGCGCGCTAGCTGCTGAAGCAGCTCATGAGGAAGGATCACCCGGGGATGAGTTGCGTCCAGAGCAACTTTTCGGCGCCGATGCCGTTCGGCATCGCGACATGATAGTCATGTCCCCGATCGTACTTCCGCTGTGGGATAAGGCGAGATGGAAGGCGACAGCCGTAGCGTTGCCACAGATGCCTGGAGATGCAGTGCCACCTATTATGGCCTTGGCTTTCGAGGACCTCGAATCAGGCAAGAAAATCTTCCGCGGATGGCTAAAGAGGATTGGGCCTGAGAACCAGGATGGCTGGCTCAGTGTGACTATCATCACCGGAATCGAGCGTAGTAATCCGCTGGCATATCGTGTGGTAGTTGGCATCAGTGAGTCATACATGAAAGCTGCCATATCCAGCAATAGACTGTGTGCCATGGCGTGTCGGATGCACGACATGACGCCATCTTCAAGTCGAAATCTGGATACCTTGCAAGATCATTTTAGACGGTCTGGATTTGTCTTCCTGATGCCGATGGAGTTCAAGGCTGGCTCCTCTGGCATGGAACTCACACGCGAAAACTTTGACCTTGGCATTAGAGTTTCTTCATTGCAGTTTCTCCCAGCGTGGAAGGTTGATCCTTCCTCGCCTTTGATTACGGCCATGCGCGGAATCACCGACCCTGTACTGCCGTCAGGTATGACTGAGGCACCTTTCATGAAACACCTTCAATAGTCGGAGAGTTTGGATGGCTAGTGTGTGCGGAACCTCAGGAACGACGGGCAGGCTTAGCGTTGCAGGCGATCCAGTCCGACTGATCTATGCTAATCGCTCGTGGGCATCATGCGGCCGTCAGGCAGAGCAAGCGCCTAACTATTCTCCAAAGATTTGACATGCCTGCACCTCCCCCGAGATGGTGCAGGCCTCATTGCCTACGCCAAACCTGCCCTGACGTTGTGAGAACGTGGTGCAGGGATCTTATCCACAAAGCTATATCTGACATCCATGACCGCAAAAGACACAATCGGCCAGGTGCTGGCCATCGTAGATGTCTCCCTTCGTGAGTTCTTCCCAGACGACTTTCATAGGCGGTGCATGTATGCATCCCTCGGGATCGCCGCCCTTCTGCGAGACGAGGGCATCTCCGCGCAGGTGGTGGGAGGAGAATTCATTTGTACTGTGGTGTCCCGCGACGGCGCAACGATGACACTCCAGGGATTCGGCGGCAGTAAGGATGGGCTCCCTTCGCACTTCTGGGTCTTGGCCGCCGGTCAGCAGCTTGATCTGGGACCGATGTACCTTCCATATGAATCTTCCTACCCAGCAGCACCCTTGCCAATACTTCGGTGGCCAACGGCTGTGAAGTTGCCAAACATTATTCTCTACAGAGAGCACGAGCGCTACGTTGGCGATGCTGAATTGCTGGATCCAGTTCTCCGCGAGAAGAACATCGCGTTCCTAGCTCATTGTCGATCAGTCCGGGACGCTGCAGGTTCGCCATTTATCGTGCCGACTTGGCAACTGAAGGATTCTCAGTCATTGAAGTACGCTGCACAGAAGGGGGACATGTGGTCCAGAGCGTCAATAGAGTTCCTCCGTAGATCGATGAAGGCATCGTTCCCAAACTGAATACTTGGACCGGCCAGAATTTCGGAGACAACTCAGATCCATAGTCAATGGCAGCGACGGAGGTGTCTATTGCGAGCAAGTAGTACGCGGATGAGTTTAAGGTCGAGGCTGTCAAGCAGGTGACAGAAAGGGCTTTGCGGTTGCGTAGGTTGCCAAACCGCAGGGAGTATCTTCCTTTAGCCCGTACCAATGGCTCCGGATGGACAAAGGCGAGGAACTGGCGGGCACGCCAGAGTGGGCGATGCTGCCATAGTCCAGGAATTCAGCCGAGGAACCGAGCATTTGGCGTTCGCCTTGCTGACGATTGCTATTGGCGGTTGACTGGCGTGCGACCCTACCGACGCGGGTCTACGTCCACGTCCAGGTCCACCACGTCGACGTTCCGTCGGTGGCCTCCGAGGGAGATTCAGCGCGATGCGGCCGGCCATTGGCCGGCCGCTCCAGTTCCGTCGGTGTGAGCGCGCTTAGCCGCCGCCTACCTCAGCGAAGCGCACGATGGCTGCGTCCGAGCTGGGCGGGGGCGTGGCGAGGGTGATGGTGATTTCGCCCGGTGTACAGTCGGCCCGGATCTGTTCGCCGGGTTCAAAGCCGAGGCGGCGCAGCCAGGGGCCGCGCAGGTAGATCGAAGGCGTCGAGGCTTCCTGTTCCTGCAGGTCCGTTGGGACGGAGTGGACGTTGGGGAAATGCCGCGTGCTTGGGCGGGGTGCGGTGGTGCGGGGTACTGCTTCCTGCGGCTGATCGAACTGCTGATGCATGTGATGACTCCGGCTGGAAGGAACACCCTCGCCTGAAAGGCGAGGGGAAGTCGGGAGGTCAAAACCGCGCTAGGCAGACGGCGGGCGTATTCCCACATGAGGGTGTTGTATTAGCCACCCTCCCGACGTGGGACCTTCAACAGTTTCGCCTAGCGGAGTTTTGAGCTCCACGACGCCACAATGCGAGCGTCGCGTTGGCGCGCAAAGCGATTTGTTTTGATTGGCTTTTTGCGACAGGGTGCCGGCGAGGGCGGCGTGTCGGAATTGGGCCGGAAATGCCGGATGTGCGGCGGATTTGCGTGATCCGGTGCCCGGTTTGGGCATCCAGTTAGCGGTTTGACGCGAATGGCGCGGACAAATTCGATTTGTCGCGAAGAGCCAATCGTGCATCAGGCGAGCACGGTAGCGCCGGCCGTTGGCCGGCCCAAGCGGTGTCGAGGGCCGGCCAACGGCCGGCGCTACCGGAGTTGTTATCGGTTGGAATTGGGTCAACGTGGGCGGTCAGCCGCCACCATAGAGACGCTGCGCGCTCTGGAACAGAATCCAGCTGGTCGCAATGAACTTGTCGCCACCCTCGGGCCTGTTGCCCCGATGCGTATGCGTAAACGCCGTCGGCGCAATCAAGAGGCTGCCGGTACGCGGCGCGATCTTCCGCTCCTGGAACAGGAACTCAGTCTCCCCCGCCTGAAAGTCATCATTGAGATACAGCGTCCACAACAGATGCCGGTGCAGGGTCTCGCCCGCCGGATCGCGTGGATACAACTCGCAGTGCCAGTACGGATAACCGCCCTCGCCCGCCGCATACCATTGCAGGTTGATGGCGCCGGGGCGCAGGCACGTGCGGGCCAGTTCGGAAAGCTGCGCGTCCTCCATGCCGGGGAAGTCATCGGCGGAAAGGCGACGTGCACTGCCGTCGGTGTCTTGAACCTGCAACATCAGCGGCGAGATCAACGCCTGTGGATAACGGCGTAGATAACTCAGTACGCCTTTGAATACCGCCTGCTGCAACAGCATTTCCACCTGCTGCCATTCGGCGCGGCCGCTGATGCGAAGGTCCTTGCTGTGCTTGAGTTCCGGGAATACACCACTGCCTACTTCACCGGGCTGCAGCTGGGCGCTGGCGCGCATCTGCGCCAGGATCGCGGCGCACGCGTCTGCGGGGATGGCGTTGTGGATTACTTCGATGAAGTCGCGCGGGGCTTCGGCGGTCATGAGTCGGTCCGTGAGCGTTCGCACCCGATGGTGCCGGGTGCGGGACCGAATGTCACCTTGGTGTCATGTGCGGGCACGGGTTCCCGAGGACGCGCATGGCGCGTCCCTACGGGGCGTCACGCCGCCGGGTTATCCGGCATCGTGCTCGCGGTGGTAACGGGTGGCTTCGGCCACTTCGTTCTTCGAGCCGAGGAACACCGGTACGCGCTGGTGCAGGTGGTTGGGCTGGATGTCCAGAATACGCTCGCGGCCGGTGGTGGCGGCACCGCCGGCCTGTTCCACCAGCAGGCCCATCGGGTTGGCCTCGTACATCAGGCGCAGCTTGCCGGCCTTGCTCGGGTCCTTCTTGTCCCACGGGTAGATGAAGATGCCGCCGCGGGTCAGGATGCGGTGCACGTCGGCGACCATGCTGGCGATCCAGCGCATGTTGAAGTTCTTGCCGCGTGCGCCTTCCTTGCCAGCCAGCAGGTCCTGCACATAGCCTTGCATCGGGGCTTCCCAGTGGCGCTGGTTCGACATGTTGATGGCGAATTCCTGGGTGTCCACCGGAATCTGCATGTTCGGCGTGGTCAGCACGAACTCGCCCTTCTCGCGGTCCAGGGTGAAAGCGTGGGTGCCGTGGCCGGTGGTCAGCACCATCTGGGTGCTGGGGCCGTAGATGCAGTAGCCAGCGGCGATCTGCGCGGTACCCGGCTGCAGGAAGCTTTCATCGTTCGGCTGCTCGGTGCCCGGCGGGCAGCGCAGCACCGAGAAGATGGTCCCGACAGACACGTTCACGTCGATGTTGGAGCTGCCATCAAGGGGATCGAACAGCAGCAGGAAGTCGCCGCGCGGGTAGGTGTCCGGCACCGGCTGGCAGTGGTCCATTTCTTCCGAGGCGCAGGCGGCCAGGTGGCCACCCCAGGCGTTGGCTTCGAGCAGGATCTCGTTGCTGATCACGTCCAGCTTCTTCTGCGCTTCGCCCTGCACGTTGCCGGTGCCGGCGTCGCCGAGCACGCCGCCCAGTGCGCCCTTGCTGACCGCGATGGAGATGCTGGTGCAGGCGCGGCCGACGACGGCGATGAGCTGGCGCAGGTCGGCGTTGATGCGGCCGGCATGCTGTTCTTCGATCAGGTACCGGGTGAGCGACGTACGGGACATGAAATGACTGCCAAAGACATTTGGGGGCCGTATTGTGGCCCGTTCGGCAGGGCATTACGAGGCGCGGAAACGGGTAACCGTTTTCAGGTAGTGCCGGCCGTTGGCCGGCAACCTCATCGGCTTCGGATGCAGGTGCGTGGTTGCCGGCCAGCGGCCGGTACTACCGGGATCCCGGTGAGCAGAGATGATAGATGGGCATGCAGAAAGCAGAACGGCCGCACATGGCGGCCGTTCTGCATGCAACGTGATGCGTTGGATCAGCCCTTGGCGACGGTCGCCACGGCCTTGGCCACGTACTCCAGGTTGCCCTGGTTCAGCGCGGCCACGCAGATGCGGCCGGTGCCGACGGCGTAGATGCCGAACTCGTCACGCAGGCGGTCCACCTGCGGGCGGGTCAGGCCGGAGTACGAGAACATGCCGGCCTGGTCGTTGATGAAGGCGAACTCCGGTGCGCCGGCGGCGACCAGGTTCTGCACCAGGCCGTGACGCAGGGCGTGGATGCGCTCGCGCATCTCGGTCAGTTCCTGCTCCCACATCTGGCGCAGCTCGGGGCTGGTCAGCACACCGGCCACCAGCGCCGCGCCGTGGTTGGACGGGCTGGAGTAGATGGTGCGGATGATGCGCTTCACCTGCGACTGCACGGCCTTGGCGGCAGTTGCGTCCGGAGCCACCACCGACAGCGCCCCCACGCGCTCGCCGTACAGCGAGAACGACTTGGAGTACGAGTTGGCGACCACGAAGCTGTCGATGCCGGCTTCCGCGATGATGCGCACGGCGGCACCGTCTTCGAAGATGCCCTTGTCGAAGCCCTGGTAGGCCATGTCGATGAACGGGAACAGCTGGCGGTCCTTCAGCAGCTGCGCGACCTGCTTCCACTGCTCGACGGTGAGGTCGGCACCGGTCGGGTTGTGGCAGCACGCGTGCAGCAGCACCACGGTGCCCGGCTGCAGCTTCTCCAGGTCGGCCAGCATGCCGGCGAAGTCCACGCCGTGGGTGGCGGCGTCGAAGTAGGTGTATTCCACCACCTCAAAGCCGGCCGCGCCGAACACCGCACGGTGGTTTTCCCAGCTCGGGTTGCTGATGGCGATGGTGGAATGCGGCAGCAGCTTGTGCAGCAGGTCCGCGCCCACGCGCAGCGCACCGCTGCCGCCGATGGTCTGCGAGGTGGCCACGCGGCCGGCGGCCAGCAGCGGCGAGTCTTTGCCGAACACCAGTTCGCGAGTGGCCTGGGTATAGGCCGGCAGCCCGTCGATCGGCAGGTAGCCGCGCGGTTTGGCCTCGTTGGCCAGCTGCTGTTCAATCTGCTTTACGGCGCGCAGCAGCGGAATGCGGCCGCTCTCGTCGTAATAGATGCCCACGCCCAGGTTGACCTTGGTCGAACGGCTGTCGGCGTTGTATGCCTCGGTCAGGCCCAGGATCGGGTCGCCCGGGACCAGTTCCACGTTTGCAAAGAAGGACACGGCGGTACTCATTCGAAATGACGGATGGGGGAGGTTTCGCGCTCGGTGTTGCGGCAGCATGGGCCGAAACAGCGCCATCGTAACAAAGCCGTGGCATGGGCGCGGCGGCTGTCGTCACCTTCCATGCCGTACGCTGACAGACGGCCTTCCCCCCACCGGAGACCCTGCCCCCGCATGCGTCGTTTTATCCCCCTGTTGCGCCATTCATCGTTCATCGTCGCCGGCGCGTTGCCGGCCACCGCCTTGGCAGAGGCTGCCGAGGCACCGGGCATAGAGCGCCTCCCTACCGTGCAGGTCCAGGCCGCGCGCGGGCAGCGGGTGGCCGACGTGGACCTGCCGGCCTCGATCAGCACCGTGCAGCTGGATGACGAGGTCATCGGCACCCTGGCCCAGGTCAGCGAGGCGCTGAACGGCGTGCCCGGCCTGCTGGCCCGCGACCGCCAGAACCTGGCCCAGGACACCCAGCTCTCCATCCGCGGCTTCGGCGCACGTTCCACTTTCGGGGTGCGCGGGGTGCGGGTGTTGGTGGACGGGGTGCCGGCGACCATGCCGGATGGCCAGGGCCAGCTCTCCCACGCCAGTCTGCTGTCGGCGCAGCGCATCGAGGTGCTGCGCGGGCCGTTCTCGGCGCTGTACGGCAACTCGTCTGGCGGCGTGGTGCAGGTGTGGAGCGCCGATGGCGCGGCCGGCGACCCGTGGCGGGCGCGTGTGGCGGCCGGCAGCGATTCCACCCTGAGCGCCGGCGCACAGCTGCGCGGGCAACAGGGACCGGTGCGCTACAACCTGGCCGCCAACCACTTTGAAACCGATGGCTGGCGCGAGCACAGCCGGGCGCGACGCGAATCCTTCAACGGCCGGCTGGGCGTGGATGTGGGCGGCGGCCAGCTGGATCTGGTGCTGAACTATCTCGATGCCCCGGACGCACAGGACCCGCTGGGCCTGACCCGCGCGCAGGTCCACGCCAATCCGCGCCAGGCCACGGCGGTGGCCACCCAGTACAACACCCGCAAATCGGTGCGCCAGGGCCAGGCCGGGCTGGTGTTCACCCGGACCGAGGGCGCGCAGACCTGGCGCGCGATGGGCTATGCCGGCCAGCGCCAGGTGGAGCAGTACCTGGCCATTCCGCCGGGGCCGCAGGCCAATCCGCTGCACGCCGGCGGGGTGATCGATCTGGACGGCGGCTACGGCGGGCTGGACCTGCGCTGGGCCTGGCAGGGCGACTGGCTGGGTCGGCCGCTGGAAGCGGTGATCGGAGCCAATGCCGACCAGCAGACGCAGGATCGCCGAGGTTATGAGAACTTCGTTGGTTCCGACCTGGGCGTGCGGGGTGCGCTGCGTCGCGACCAGCGCGACCGCGTGCGCAACGTGGACCAGTTCGCCCAGGTGAACTGGCAGTGGACTCCGCGCTGGTCGGCGCTGCTGGGCCTGCGCCACAGCACGGTGCGCTTCCGCTCCAATGATGACTACATCACTGCGCGTAACCCCGACGACAGCGGCTCACGCAACTACAGCGCCACCACCCCGGTGGGCGGGGTGGTGTTCCATGCCAGCGATGCCTGGCGGGTGTACGCCTCGGCCGGTCGCGGCTTTGAAACCCCGACCTTCAACGAACTGGGCTACCGCAACGACGGCGGTGCCGGGCTGGCGTTGAACCTCGATCCGGCGCGCAGCCGCAATCTGGAGCTGGGTACGAAGTGGCGCGGGGCCGGTGGCGTGGCGTTCGAGGCGGCGGTGTTCCGCGCGGATACCGACGATGAGCTGGCGGTGGCCAGCAATACCAACGGCCGCAGCACCTACCGCAACATCGGCCGCACCCGCCGCCAGGGCGTGGAGGCCAGCCTGCAGCAGCCGCTGGCCGCGCAGCTGGACCTCACGTTGGCCTACACGTACATCGAGGCCACCGTGCGTGAGCCGTATGCCACCTGCGCCAGCAGTGGCTGTGCGGTGCCGGACACGGTGGTGGCGGCGGGTTCGCGCCTGCCGGGCGTGCCGAAGCAGCAGGCCTTTGCGCGGTTGGATTACCGACCTGGGGCCTGGCAGTGGGCCGGGGAAGTGGTGGCGTCCAGCGACACGGTGGTGAATGATCTGGCCAGTGATTCGGCGGCCGGGTATGCGTTGTTGAATCTGGAGGCGGCGCGGAACTTCAGGTTGGCGCAGGGGACGCTGCGCGCGTTTGCGCGGGTGGATAACGTGCTGGACCAGCGCTATGTGGGGTCGGTGATCGTCAACGACGGCAACCAGCGGTATTTCGAGCCGGGACCGGACCGGCGGTATAGCGTGGGGCTTCAGTGGTCGTGGTTGTAACGCGCTTGGCCCCGCGCGATTGGAACAAGCGGACGTAGAGCCACGCCTTGCGTGGCTTCGACCATGTTCGGGATCGCGACGACACGCATGGCGTGTCGCTACGGGTGGTTTGGGATCGCGCCAGCCACGCAGGGCGTGGCTCTACTTTGGGGGTTTGGCGGGGACGAACGGTGAGGTCGGGTCGCTCGCCGGGAACGTCTCCTCCAGTGCCTCATCCTGATTGTCGTTGGCCTTGTCCTGCTGCTCGCGGTGTTCCGGGTCGTTCTTCTGCTCGTCAGGGGTGCCGTGCACCGCATCCACGCCGGTGCGCAGGTGCTCGGGTGAGCGCGACGGCGACATGCCGGCACCGCGTTCTTCAGCGTCGAAGATATCGTGCTTGGCGCGTTGTTCGCCGGGTACCGGCGGATGGGTTTCGCGCAGAGGATCGCGTGGCATGGTCATCGCTCCAGCGGTGGGGTAGGGGTCAGAGCCTACGCGCCCGCGCGGGAACATCCGCGTGAAGCAGCGGGCACACTCACGTGAAGCGGCCGAAGTGCAGACGGCTCTGAACGGATTTGTCACAGCTGGATAACGGCCACAGGGCTATTCCTGCCCACCCCGCCTGCTGCCGGAGACGTGTCATGCCCCGCCCCGACCGCCGCATCGCGCCCGCCGCGTTCCACGCCTACCGGTTGCCCGAGCTTGGGCGCAACCGCCGCCAGACGCGCGCTGAAGAGCCGCAGGCGGTCGCGCAGGACTACGTGCAGTACATGCGCAGCGACTTCGACCGTCGCCGCAGTGCTTCGCGCCGGCGCTGGGAAGACCTGTACCCGGCCTACGCCTTCGCCCTGACCACCCACCGCGCCGACTGGCCGCGGGGCGATGACGGCGACACCGACGGCGAGCTGGCCGAACAGTGGGAGCAGATGCGCGGTGCATCAAAGCTGGGCTGGCCGCAGGCGCGGGCGGTGGTGGAGGACGCCTGGCTGGCGCTGGACCACATGCCGCCCAGCGCGGTGCACGGCCTGCTGCAGTAAAGGTTCAGCGCTGCGGGCGGAACTTCGCGCCGAACCAGATGCCCAGGCCCTGAACGGGCAGCGAGCCCAGCAGCACGGCCACGAACCAGAACGGGAAGTCGTTACCCAGATCCCAGGCGGCGAAGGCCGAGGCTCCGACGATCATCGCCCACACGATGCCGCCATGCAGCCACGGCCAGGTGGGGGCATAGCGGCTGGCGAACGCGCAGGCGGCGAACCCGCCCACAATCGTCCAGCCCAGGTCCCAGGCCAGTCGGCCCTCGCCCTGCCCCAGGCCGACCCAGGGTGCCACCCAGCCGCCCGCGCCGCTGACCATGCCCAGCACGAACAGCGCCACGACCACGCACAGGACGGAAAGGGCGAGCGTTTTCAAGGGTGACAGGGCGGGCATGTACAGTCGTCGGCAGCAGGATCCTCCCCATTATCGCCGCTCGCGCCCGCGCCCACCCGCCCTGTCGTTCAGAGGCGCATGTCCAGCACCACGCGGCCTTCGATCTTGCCGGCGTGCATGCGCGCGAAGATGTCGTTGATGTTCTCCAGCGCATCACGGGTGACGGTGGCGGCGACCTTGCCCTGCTCGGCGAATTCCAGAGACTCCTGCAGGTCCAGGCGGGTGCCGACGATTGAACCGCGCACCGTGATGCCGTTGAGCACCATGCCGAAGATGTCCAGCGGGAACTGGCCCGGCGGCAGGCCATTGAGCGACACCGTGCCACCACGCCTCACCATGCCCAGCGCCTGCTCGAACGCCTTCGGCGACACCGCGGTAACCAGCGCACCATGCGCGCCGCCGATCTCTTTCTTCAGGAACGCGGCCGGGTCGGTGTTGCGCGCATTGACGGTCACCGTTGCACCCAGGCGCTGCGCCAATGCCAGCTTGTCATCGTCGATATCCACCGCAGCGACATTCAAGCCCATCGCCTTGGCGTACTGCACCGCCATATGGCCCAGCCCGCCGACACCGGAAATCACCACCCACTGCCCGGGCTTGGTGTCTGTGACTTTCAGGCCCTTGTACACGGTGACACCGGCGCAGAGGATCGGGGCGACCTCGATGAAGCCGACATTCTTCGGCAGCAGGCCGACATAGTCCGCATTGGCCAGCGCGTATTCGGCGAAGCCACCGTTCACCGAATAGCCGCTGTTCTGCTGGGCCTCGCACAGGGTTTCCCAGCCACCCAGGCAGTGCTCGCAGTGACCGCAGGCCGAATACAGCCAGGGAATGCCGACGCGGTCGCCTTCCTTGATGTGGGTGACGCCCTGGCCCACTGCCACCACGTGGCCGACGCCTTCATGGCCGGGAATGAACGGCGGGTTCGGCTTCACCGGCCAGTCGCCCTCGGCGGCGTGCAGGTCGGTGTGGCACACGCCGCAGGCTTCGATCTTGACCAGGATGTCGCCGGGGCCGGGGCGGGGCACCTTCACTTCCTCGATCACCAGCGGCTTGCCGAATTCGCGGACCACCGCCGCCTTCATCGTCGTATTCATGGCTGCAACTCCACAGGAGGGGAGCTACAGCCTGCGCTTGCGCAGGCTGTGGTCGCCTTGATCCCAATCAAACCGTAGAGCCACATGCCCTGCGTGGCTGCTTCTGGTGTGGGATCACGACCGCCTGCGCCGCGCGATGCGCGGTTGCCACGCATGGCGTGGCACTACGGGAATCAGCCCACCAACGCGGCCGATTCGCGCGCCAGCTGTTCAATCCTCGCCCAATCACGAGCCTGCATCAATGCCCGCGTGGTCAACCACGATCCACCCACGCACAGCACGTTCGGCAGGTGCAGGAAATCGCGCGCGGTCTGCGCGCTGATCCCGCCGGTGGGGCAGAAACGCACATCCCCAAACGGCCCGTTCCATGCGCTCAGCATGCCCACGCCACCGGCCTGCACTGCCGGGAAGAACTTGAACGTATCCAGCCCGTGCTCCAGGCCCCGCATCAGCTCGGACGAGGTGGCCACACCCGGCAGGAACGGCAGGTCGGTATCGCGCGCTGCCGCGTAAAGACGATCGGTGGCACCCGGCGATACCGCGAAGCGGCCGCCGATCTTCTTCACCTGTTCCATCTGTGCTGGGGTCAACACCGTGCCCGCGCCGACCACGGCATCGGGCACAGCCTCCACCATGGCCTTGATCGCGTCCATTGCCACCGGCGTGCGCAGGGTGACCTCGATCACCGGCAGCCCGCCGTTGAACAGCGCCTGTGCCACCGACACCGCGTCGTCCACGTTCTCCGGGGTGAACACCGGAATCACCGGGGCCAGTTTCAACACTGCGCGTACGCGCGGATCAGCGCCGGACATCAAATCGCTCCTCGCCCGTCAGGGCCATCACGTCAGCTTCGCTGACCAGGTTGAAGTCGCCCGGGATCGAGTGCTTGAGAATGGCCGCAGCCAGACCGAAGCGCACAGTCGCCTGCGGGTCGAAGTCGCGCATCATGCCATGCAGGATGCCGGCAGCGAAGGCGTCGCCACCGCCAATGCGGTCGACAATGCCGACCATCTCGCGCGCTGCGGCCACTGCACGGGTGCCGTCGCGTCCGATCAGCATCGCACCCAGCGAATGATGGTCCACGCTGTGTGGCGTGCGCTGGGTGCAGGCCATCCACTGCAGGCGCGGGAACGTCGCGAATGCCTGCGCGGCGGCGGCATCCACGCGCTCGCCGACGTCGGCCTGCGGGAACTCGCCACCGAGCACCACGCCGATGTCGCGGTAATCGGCAAAGGCCACATGTGCACAGGCGAACAGCTCGCGCAGTATGCGCGGTGCGTCGCCTTCCCAGCGCGCCCACAGCGACGGGCGGAAGTTACCGTCGAACGACACCCTTACGCCACGCGCGCAGGCCGCCTGCGCGGCGCCCAGGGTGGCCTCGGCCATCGCCGGGTTCAACGCCGGGCTGACGCCGGAAAGGTGCAGCCATTCCACGCCGTCCAGCAGCGTGTTCCAGTCGTAGTCGGCGGCGCTGCCCAGCGAGAACGCCGAGTCCACGCGGTCGTACACCACTTCGCTGGCGCGCTGCACCGCGCCGGTGGTGAGGAAGTACAGGCCCATGCGTCCGGGGCGGGTCTGCACGTGGGTGGTGTCCACGCGGTGGCGGCGCAGTTCGCCGGCCACGAACTGGCCCAGCGGATTGGCCGGCAGCGTGCTGACCATGGAAACGTCGTGGCCGAACTGCGCCAGCGACACCCCCACGTTGGCCTCTGCCCCACCGGGGTGTACCGTCAGCTGCGCCGTCTGCAGCAGCAGTTCACGGCCAGGGGCGCTCATGCGCAGCAGCAACTCTCCAAAACAGACAACACGACTCATGGCGATGGATCCCTTGTTGTGGAACTGACCGGGCGACAGCGCCAAGACAGTTTGGCTAGCGGTGTCATTCTAGCGGGCCGGACCGTCCCGTCTACCCATGGGGAAAGTCGGAACCTTTGTCCCGCAAGCCTCTACGGGACATTGCAAATCTGTTGCGGTGCAAGATGCCCGATCCTCCACGTGCTGTTAACGTCCGCTCTGACCAGCGGTGTCATTGCACTGACACGTCGCCGGATTGCTGTTTCATGTAGCACCTTGGGAGAGGGAAAACATGCAATACCGAAACAATCAGAAAAAGACACCGGTTACCTTGCTCGCACTTTCGATCGGCCTGGCGCTTGGTGGCACCGCGCTGGCCCAGGAGCAGACCGACACGGCTGCCACTCAACTGGATACCGTCACCGTCACCGGCTACCGCGCCAGCGTGGAGAAGGCGCTCGACATCAAGCGCAGTGAGTCCGGGGTGGTCGACGCCATCGTCGCCGAAGACATCGGCAAGTTCCCCGATCTGAACCTGGCCGAGTCGCTGCAGCGCGTGCCCGGCGTGGTCATCACCCGTGAAGCCGGCGAGGGCCGCAACATCTCCGTGCGCGGCCTGGGTCCGGACTTCACCCGCGTCCGCATCAACGGCATGGAAGCACTCACCACCGTGGGTGCCGGTGACCAGAGCGGCGGCACCAACCGCGGCCGTGGCTTCGACTTCAATGTGTTTGCCTCGGACCTGTTCTCGCAGCTGATCGTGCGCAAGACCGCCTCGGCCGACGTGGAAGAAGGCTCGCTGGGTGCCACCGTGGACCTGCGTACTGCCCGCCCGTTCGACTATGACGGCTTCACCTTCGCCGCCAGCGGCCAGGCCAGCTACAACGCCATGGCTGAAAAGGCTGACCCGCGGGTGGCCGCACTGATCTCCAACACCTGGGCCGACAACACCTTCGGCGCGCTGCTGTCGGTGGCCTACTCCGAGCGCCAGGCGCTGGAAGAAGGCTCCAACACCGGCCGCTGGGCCAATGGCCCCAGCAACGGCAACTTCAGCGCCACCTCGCCGTTCACCGCTGCGCGCAGCGCCAATGTGTACCACCCGCGTTTCCCGCGCTACGTGCAGATGGAGCACGAGCAGAAGCGCCTGGGCGTCACCGGCACCCTGCAATGGAAGCCGACCGACGCCACCGAGATCTCGCTGGACGCGCTGTACTCGAAGATCGACGCCGAGCGCGATGAGAACTACATCGAGGCCATTTCCTTCAGCCGCGGCACCAGCACCACCCCGCGTCTGGTCGGCAAGCCGGCCACCGTCGTCAAGAACGGCGTGATCGAGAACAACGCGCTGGTCTACGGTGAATTCGACAACGTCGACATCCGCACCGAAAACCGCCACGACGAGTGGAGCACCGAATTCAAGCAGGTTGCCTTGAACGGCCAGCACCGCTTCGGCGACGACTTCACCTTGTCCGGCAAGGTCGGCATTTCGCGCTCCAAGCACGAGAACCCGATCCAGACCACGATCATCATGGACAAGTACGACGTCGACAATTACAGCTACGATTACCGTGGCAACAACCGCTTCCCGATCCTGAACTACGGCATCAACCCGACCGACCCGACCGGTTGGGAACTGGCGGAAATCCGACTGCGCCCGCAGTACGTGGATAACGACTTCGACACCGGCCAGGTCGACTTCAACTGGAACATCAGCCCCGGCTTCCGCCTGAAGGGCGGCATCCTGGCCAAGGACTACACCTTCAAGACCACCGAACTGCGTCGCAGCAGCGAACTGGCCGTGCCCAACTTCGCCAACGGCACCAAGATCGTGCCGGTGGACATGACCCAGCCGGCCAGCCTGAAGGGCATCAACGGCAACCCGGACAACTGGGTGGTGCCGAATCTGGATGCCATCGCCGACTACTTCGACATTTACAGCAACAGCGGCACCTTCGCCGTCGCTCCGCGCGCCAACAACGTGCGCAGCGTGGAAGAGAAGGACCGTGGCGGCTACCTGATGGGCGAGTTCTCGACCGACCTGGGCAGCATTCCGTTCTCGGGTAACTTCGGCGTGCGTTACGTCAAGACCAAGCAGAGCTCCACCGGTCTGTCCACGCTGTCCACCACCACTGTCTCCACCACCGTGGAGCGCGAGTACGACGACACCCTGCCTTCGTTCAATCTGGTCGCCGAGATCACCCCGGACTTCCTGATCCGCCTTGGCGCGGCCAAGGTGATGAGCCGTCCGGGCCTGGGCAGCTTGACCCCGGGGTCGACCGTGGCAGTGGCCGGTGGTGCGCGCACCATCTCCACCGGTAACCCGAACCTGGATCCGATCCGCGCCACCAATGTGGATCTGGGCTTTGAGTGGTACTTCGCCGAAGGCGCGATGGCCGGCGTCGGTCTGTTCTACAAGGACATCGACACCTTCATCCAGACCACGCGCGAAACCCGTCCCTTCAGCGACAGCGGCCTGCCGGCCGAACTGCTGATCGGCACCGGTGCCACGCCAGACAGCGACTTCACCTACACCAAGCCGGTCAACACCCCGGGTGGCGAGCTGAAGGGCGTGGAAGTGAACTACACCCAGCCGTTCACGTTCCTGCCGGGCAACTGGTCCAACCTCGGCATCCAGTTGAACTACACTTGGGTCGACTCGCAGATCCAGTACATCAACTCTACCGGCCAGCCGGTGCTGAAGGCTGACCTGACCGGTCTGTCGCGCAACTCGTGGAATGCCACCCTGTTCTATGAAGGCAAGGTGTTCTCCGGTCGCGTCTCGGCCACCAACCGCGACGACTACCTGACCCAGGTCACCGGTACCGAAAACGGCTTCAACCTGGACGGCTACCACGGCATGACCGGCACCACCTTCATCGACGCGTCGATCCGCTATGCGATCAACGACAAACTGGAGCTGAGCCTGGAAGGCATGAACCTGACCAACGAAGCGTCCGACGAGTGGGTCTACTCGCCGGCCACCGGTCAGCTGCCGCTGCAGTACACCGAAACCGGGCGTCAGTACATGCTCGGCGTGCGCTACAAGTTCTGACCGCACGAAGGCAGCGGCGTGGGCAACCACGCCGCTGCTGCGGCGCAAGATGCCGCACCGTTTTCCCTTTGCTAGTTTCTGACGGCCTTGCGCTGACACCGCGGCCGTGGCCGACCGCACCGTTCTGCTGACGAGGATGGCGTGTTGCGCCGTACGTTCTCGCTGTGGAAAGGAAAGGTCACATGCTGCAACGCTCCGCATTGTCCGCCAGCCTGCTGGCCCTGCTGCTCACCAGTGCCGGTACCGCCGCCGCGCAGAACACTCCGCAGCTGCTGTTCCACGTCTCGGCCGAGCACGGCCTTGAGGCCGACGCTGCACAGGGCGATGCGATCCCCAACTTTGTCGACAAGGTCACCACCGTGGCCGATGGCGCGCACGGCCGCGCCATCCAGTGGGCCGACGACGGCGTGCTGTCGTGGAATGCGCCGGGCAATATCCAGGCCCAGCGCGGCACCCTCGGTTTCTACTGGCGCCCGCGCTACGCCGTGGGCGAAGCCCCGTTTGTGATTTTCCGCGTCGGCTACGCCGACCACAGCAGCTGGGACATGGCCTGGATGCGCATTGACTGGAATGGCCACGGCTTCGACGCCTTCGTCACCGACGCCAACCTGGCCCGTACCCGCGTCTCGTTCAAACTGGATGCCCTGCCTGCTGCCGATCGCTGGCAGCACATCGCGTTCGGTTGGGACGAAGACCACGGCGTACGTCTGTATGTGGACGGCAAGGAAGTCGCGCGTGCGGAAACCACCGCCGACTACGATGCCGCGCTGGACCAGCTGGGTCTGGCCGGCCGGGTGATGGCTCCCTACCAGGTGCAGAGCCGCTACAACTTCCTGCGTGGCAGCGACTTCGACGAAATCCGCGTCTACGACCGCCTGCTCGATCCGGCCGGCATGGCTGCACTGGCGGCCAACCGTGCGCCGACCTCGGCGGTGGCCGTGGCTGACGCGCAGCGCAGCTGGAACCACCGCTTCGGCTGGGACCGCGCGCTGCCGCCGGCACTGACTGCCCCGGTCACTTCCATCCGCAAGGTCGAGTTCGCCGACACCAAAGACCACAAGCAGTGGATGTGGAAGGCCACCGATGGCATTGCCGAGACCACCTGGCCGGGGGTGTACAACCGCTCGCGTCTGGCTGGCCGCAATGACTACTTCCAGCTGCCGGACTGGAACACCTATGTGGAAGGGGGGCAGCAGCTTGATCTGACCCTACCTGACAATGAGACCGTCAACCGCGTGGAAGTGCGCGGTGCCGCCTTCGGCGCGCTGAGCCACTCCACCGAGGGCCAACCCGTCACGTCCCTGCTGCAGCGCCCGCAGGGTGTGGTGCGCAGCGTGAACGACATTCCCGCCCAGCGCGGCGGCGTGCTGCACTTCCGCAACACCGAGCAGGAGACCCCGATCCAGGAGATCTGGGCGTACAACGTAAGCCATGCCGCTGAGCCGGAAGGCACGGTCAAGCAGCGCTACCTGATCGACAGCCAGGCCCTGCCCGACTACCTCAACATCAGCGCCCTGCGCGAGTACATCGACGGCCGCTACCCCGCTGCCGAACGCAGCACGGTGATGGCGCTGCCGAAGGGAGCGGGCTCGCGCCGTCGCGCGGCCGACACCCTGCCGGCGCAGCCGCTGCCGATAGTGCACGTGCTGATTCCTTCCGGTGTGGGCGATGCCCCGGCCGCGCAGCCGCTGATCCGCAGCTGGGCACACAGCTGGGAGAACATGTACGACGGGCTGGATGGCGTGGCCATCGACATCCCCGCGCTGAACCTGCCGGCGACGCGCGATGGTCTGATTCCGCTCAACATCCGCATCAAGGACCCGATCTGGCCGGCGCGCGACATGATGGATGTCAGCGTCTCGGTCAAACCCGGCGAGAAGCGCACCCTGTGGCTGGACCTGCGCGACCGCATTCTCACCGCCGATAGCCTGTGGCTGAGCGTGGCCTCCGGCGCGCCGGGCTTCAACGCCGCCTCGCTGGATGGCGCGGAAATCCGCCTGGTGTTCAAGGACCGCGCTGAAGCCAAACGCGAGCACACCACCGACCGCTTCAACCAGGTGCGCGACAACTGGGGCTTCCTGGTCGAAGAGCACACCACTTCCAAGCGCCAGCGCCTGTACGCGCGCGTCTATGCCGACCTGAGCGACCTGCTGCGGGTGGACCCGGACCACGAGCTGGGCCGGCTGTACTGGAACTACATCAGCTACAACAGCCAGGGCAAACCGCCGTTCAAACAGCCTGAAGCGCCCAGGGGGGCGCCGTTGTGGGCGTTCCGCCAGACCGAAGACCTGAAATACGTGCGTCGCTTCATCGACTGGTGGATCGACAACCGCCAGATCCCCTATGGCGACTTCGGCGGCGGCATCTCCGACGACACCGACCTGACCCAGCAGTGGCCCGGCTTGGCGCTGATGGGCGTGGAGCCGGACCGGCTCAATGCCTCGCTCACAGCGCTGAGCGATGCGGTGTACCGCAATGGCATGTTCAGCAACGGCCTGAGCACCATCGAAACCGATGAGCTGCACAGCTACGAAGAAGGCATCAACGCCAACAGCGCGATGCTCTACCTCAACTGGGGTGACCCGTTGACGGTGGAGCGCCTGATGGAGACGGTGAAGGCCTTCAACGAGCGCATCATCCTGCCCAACCCACAGGGCCACCTGCTGTTCTCCAGCAACTGGTTCGGTGGCAACAAGGTATATCGCGAGCCGAACTGGCAATGGCAGAAGCCGTACTCGTTCCCCGCGTTGCATCCCGCATTCCTGATGGGCCAGTACAACGCCGACCCCACCGGCCGCAAACTGGTGGTCGGGTTGGCTGACAGCTACCTCGCCCACGCCTACACGGATGACAAAGGCCGCTGGACGTTGCCCAACGAGATCAACTGGGCAACGGGCAAGACGCGTGGCGGCGAGCTCAACAACGGCTCCGGTGGCGGTGACACCATGCACACCTTCTGGGCCGCCTGGCGCTTCACCGGTGACGACAAGTACCTGAAGGCGCTGGACTACCGCGTGGCGCGTGGCGGGCCGGGTTCGCTCTCCAATCTGGGCGAGAACTTCGTCGAAGTGCTGGGGCGGGGCGAGGACTGGAATCCCGCGCTGATCGCGGAAGCGGATGCGGGCAAGACGGGTTTTGCCAGCGTGATGGCGTGGCAGGCCACCGGCGACAAGCAGTACCTGGAAGCCCTGCATGCCGACGGTATCCAGGCCAAGGCGCAGCGCGAGTACATGAACACCGAGGGCCACTGGTGGTCGGACCGGGTGGAAGCCAACAGCGAGTTCCTGCAGCGCGCCCGCCTCGGCGGCATCGCCCTGCGCCGCAACCAGAGCTGGCCCGGCCACACGGTCAGCTGGCGCTTCACCCAGCCCGAGGCAGCCGAGCAGGTCGGGTTGCTGGTGCATGCGCCGAATACCGAACGCTTTACCGTTACAGCGCACAACCTCGGCAAGCGTGCTGCCGATGCGCTGATGACCACGTGGAACGTCACCGCCGGCACCTGGCGGGTGCGCAGTGGTGTGGATCGCGATGGCGATGGGAAGATCGACGGAAAGGCCAGCACGCAGGATGTGGTGCTGGAGCGCAGTGCCTCGATGCCGCTGCGGTTTGCGCCCCGTCAGACCCAGGTGTTCGAGTTCGAGCTGGTGCAGCCCGGTACGCCGGTGGAGCTGCGGCCGGACCTTGGGGTTGGCCGCGGCGATGTGCGCGTGGACGGCAAGCAGGTGCAGGTGACCGTGCATAGCCTGGGGCATGTGGGTACGCCGGTGGGTGTGGCCTTGCTGGAAGACCGGAACGGGCGCGAGATGGCGCGGACCGAAGTGCCGGCCATGGAAGCGCCTAGTGATCTGGTGCCGCGCACGACGACCGTCGGCCTGCCGTTGCCGGCCGGCAGCCGCGAAGGCCTGAGGGTGCGCGTGATGCTGGAAGGCGACGCTGCCGAAGTCACCCGCCTCAACAACACCGTGATGGTACCGACCCCGTAGAGCCGGGCTTGCCCGGGTTCTTTCCGACATCGCGGTGGTTCAGCCGGGCAAGCCCGGCTCTACGTTTCCTGCGTCCGACGTTCCGTGGCGCGTCACCGGATCAAAACGTCACACTCCCCTCAATACACGTAACGCTTTCGCCACCCACCCAAAGATCCTCCCCCACCAACTCCACCCGGACCCGCCCTGCGCGGCCCAACACCGTGCCTTGGCTGATCACATACCGCTCCGGTGCCAACCCCTCGCGCAGCAACCACCGCGCAATCCCGGCATTGAGGCTCCCCGTCACCGGATCCTCCGGTGCCGCCTCCCCGGCAATGAACGCACGCGACTCAAACTGCGACTCCACCCCATCGCCAGCCTCGCACGCCGCAAACACGCCCACCATCAACCCTTCCAGCGCCGGATAATCCGGCTTGATCGCCAGCACCGCCGCGCGGCTGCGCAGGCGCAGCGCCAGCCACTTCGGCCCGTTCACCACCCACTGCGCGTCCACCACGTCTTCAGCGGCGACACCCAGCCCGGCACGCACGCGCTCCCGCACGTCAGCCTCCAACGGCCCCTCACGCAGCAACGGCGGAGCCACGAAGGCCAACCCGTCCGCACCCTGGCGAATACGCACCAGCCCGATCGCACACTCCTGGATGATCTCCGCACCCTGCGGCACCCCACCCTGCGCCAGCCAGGCATAGCAGCTGCCCAGTGTCGGATGGCCGGCAAACGGCAATTCCCCCATGGTGGTGAAGATACGCACGCGATAATCCGCACGCGGATCGGTCGGCGGCAGCAGGAACGTGGTCTCGCTGAGGTTGGTCCAGTTGGCGAAGGCGGCCATGCGGGCGTCGCTTAACGCGGCAGCGTCATGCACCACGGCGAGCGGATTACCCGACAGCGGGTCGCCACTGAATACATTGATCTGATGAAACGAGTGGACGCTCACGACAGGCTCCGAAAGGGGAACGTCATCATGCGCCGGTTTCCCAAACAGAACCACCTGGTCCGCACGCCCTTGGTCAAGCGAACCACAAACCGTTGCCAGCTAGCCGCAAGTCGGGACCGGGTGGCTGACCAAACCACCCGCTCCCGAAGTCGAGGCTCGACGCTGCTTATAGGAACACGTACCCAAGCGGCCCGTCATTGTGGGAATTTGGAATGTGTCCGCAGTTGGCCCAGAATGTATCGAAGTGACTCAGCCGCCCTTTGAACTGGTAGGAACAACGGTAGAGAGGTTGAGTATTGGGGAGCGGCACCGTGCTGATGTAGCCGATCAGCCCGAACGAGCTAAGGAAATGGCCCTCACATCCTACATCCCAGGACGTAAAGTACGAGTCCTTGGTTCCGTTCAGCTTACATGCGTGCAAGGGGCGCGAGTTTTCAAACGGAGTTGACGAGATGAAACCCAATGATCCTTGCATACGCCAACCAAACTTGTCCCAGTTCTGTGGGAAGAAATAGAGCGTCGCGTTTAGTTCCCGCTTCCCGTTGTAGTGTCGAAATATCTCCCGCAACGTTGCTCCATGGGGAAGCGAAAGCGCTGAAAATTCCCGCTCCTGCGCAACCTGTGCGACCAATTCGGTACTTTGTTCCATCGTTGTCGCCTGATATGCCGACGCTGCTGGGCTTGTGATGGCACCGACTGCGATGATCATGCCCGCTGCACCGATGCCTACGGCATTCTTACTCACGAATCTTCCTTGCAATGAGCGGGTCATCCACCCGCTGGCGCATGCTAGGTGTCAAGGTGGCCGATGGCGCTGAAGATTGTTGTAGTTTTGAAAATTCAGAGAAGTCTGCCCAAAATTCTCAGGAACTCTGACAGCACCTGCGGACGTAGAGCCACGCCCTGCGTGGCTGCATCGCGCAACATGCGCGTAGAGCATCGCTTCGTTTGTAGATCATGCCCTACCGGCTGATGAGCGGTTCACGGCGGTCGTCTGGCGAGCGACCCTACCGGGGCGGCGCTTGGCGGCGCGGTCGGCGTGCTGTGGGGGGCTTCGGGTGCAATGTGCCAGGAGCAGCCGGGCAAGCCCGGCTCTACGCGGCGTCTACTTCGAGTTCTTTGGTGCGGCGTTCGTACCAGCCGTTGGTGGTGGGCTCGAAGATGGAGCTGCGTACCATCTCGCCTTGGTAGACGTGTACGGAGATGGCCAGCTGGTCTTCGCTGGCGTTACGGATGGTGTGGTACTCGTGTGGGGGAATCAGGCTGCCGGCGCTGCCGCAGTCGCCTATGACGCATGGCTGGGGGCGGAAGCGGAAACGGTCGCCGTCCCGCTCCAGCAGTTCGTACTGGGTGATCTCCAGTTGGCCGAGCCAGACGCCTTCCACACACCACAGGCCGCTGTGGTCGTGCAGCGGCGTGCCCTGCCCCGGGCCCCAGCTCATGGCGACGATGCTGTAGCCGTGTTCCGGGCTGCGGTAGAGCTCGCGGCGGGCGTAGTGGTCTTCCACCGGTTGGTGCACGCAGGCGGGAAGTTGGATGCGGCTGTCGGCAATGGCCTGGCGCAGCGCGGTCTGCAGTATCAGCGAGATGCGGTGCGGGTCGTTGTGTTCGACGGCGTGGTCAACGGCGGCGATGAGACGGTCGCGGCCATGGAACGTCGGGAAGGTGCAGGTCGTGTCCATGACCGCAGTGTAGGAGATGTGGGTGAAAATCTCGTTTGATCTGGATCACGGAAAATGCTTGAGAATTGTCCGAAATTTGCTGCTGTTTGCATTGTGGCGCGAAGAGCAGCCGGGCAAGCCCGGCTCTACGATCCGTGTTGGACAAGGGTCAGGGTTATTGCGTGCCGCGTTGTACGAAGGGCACTTGCTGGTACAGGCGGCGTTCGCCGCCGCGTGGGTCGTCGGCTTGTTGCGAGTGCACATCGAACAGCATGGTTTGACGGCGTTGGAGTGAATACGGGTCCCATTGCGGCAACTGAGCGTGGTTGGGATTGCCAATACGGGCAAATGCGAGCAGTGCATCACTCATTGCATCGGCTACTTTCTGCGCTGCTTCTCCGGTGCCGGTTTTGGAGCCTTCGGCACTCAGATTGTGGAACACCAGCGGGATGTCCAGCGTGTGGTACGCGCGCAGCTTGGCATCCAGCGGAGTGCCCCAGTCGAGCTGATACGCCCAGGTGGGCGCAGCTTGCCGAGCACGTGCTTCCAGCTCCTCCACCGCTCCGCGCCACGAGCGCCCGGCGGTGGTGGCGGCAAAGAACACCTCCGAAGGGGTGTACTGCGGGTACAGCCGCCGGTACTCGGCAATCACCACCTGCGGTAGCAGGTCTACGAACTGCTCCTTCTCCAATCTGGCCGGCAGCGATTCCCACGTAAGTTCGAAGTTGGCGGGGTCATTGCCCAGGAATGCGCGGGTCTCATCATGCGTATTTCCAATCACCATCGGAATGCCGGCCGACTGCGCCGGAGCCTGCGGCCAGAACGGATGCACGGGCAATGCCTCGCCATCCAGCACCGGCCCGAAATACAGGCTGGTGCTTTCCACCCGCGAAGGATCGCGCGCCTTGGTCGCGGCGAGCAGCGCAGAAGCCGGCAAGGCCAGCAGCGCTTCCACGTCGCGCGCCCCCACCGCCTCCATCGCGATGCGCGCTCGCTGCGTGGCCGCACGCGGCCCCGCCGCCGTGACCTGCTGCCCGCTCATGGTCCATGCCTTGTGGAACAGGCCCTTGGCCGCCGGCATCGCCATCAGCGTGGCGATCTTCGCGCCGCCGCCGCTCTGGCCGAACACGGTGATGTTGTCGGCGTCGCCGCCGAATTCATGCGCGTGCTCGCGCACCCATTGCAGTGCCTGGATCAGATCCAGCTGACCGACGTTGCCGGAATCGGCGAAACGCCCATCGCCGAGCTGGCCCAGGTACAGATAGCCAAACACATTGAGACGGTGATTCACCGTCACCACCACCACGTCGCCGCGTTGGCACAGCGCGCTGCCGTCATACAGCGGGTCGCTGCCGGAGCCGTTGTTGTACGCGCCGCCGTGGATGTAGAACAGGATCGGCCGGCGGCGACCATCGCGCAGCGCCGGGGTCCAGACGTTGAGGAACAGGCAGTCCTCGCTGCCGGGGCCGTCACTGCCGCCCTGAGGTGCGGACGCGCCGTATGCGGAGGCGTTGAGTACGCCGCGCCAGGGACGCTCGGGCAGTGCAGGCTGGAAGCGCCGCGTGGCGGTGTCAGCCCCATACGGAATGCCGCGGAAGCGATGCACGCCACCCACCATGTCGCCGCGCAGGCGACCACCGCGCACCCGCGCCAGCGAGGCCGTGCTGGCAGCGGCACTGTCGGCAGACGTCAGTAACGACGAACTGGCCACACTCAGCATCAAGGCATAGCGCGCACTGTCACGCAGGAAGCGGCGGCGCTGCAGGTCGGCAGGGGTCGTCATGGGCGCGGCTCCTGTGCCTTCATCCAGCGCAGCGCCAGCGCCGGCCATTGGGTGGTGGTGAGTTCGGCTGGAATGCGCACGCCGAACCCGTGGCCGCCCCTGGCGAACAGATGCATCTCGCTGGGCACGCCGGCCTGCAGCAAGGCCCGGTAGTACAGCAGGCTGTTCTGCACCGGCACCACGTCATCGTCCTGCGCGTGCACCTGGAAGGTGGGCGGCGTGTTGGCACTCACCTGCTGCTGCATCGAGAACTGCTGCGCCAGCGCTGCATCCGGGTGTTCGCCCAGCAGCCGCTGCCGCGAGCCGGTGTGGGCGTGGACACCCATGTCGATCACCGGATACATCAGCAGCGCGAAGTCGGGCCGTGCACTGACCGCGTCAATGGCATCGTCCACACCGGGCAGCGGCGTATCGAAGCCGGTGCTCAAGCGCGCCGCCACATGCCCGCCAGCCGAAAAGCCGATCACCCCGATCCGCCGAGGGTCCAGCTGCCAGCGTGCCGCGTCATGGCGGATCAGCCGCAGCGCCCGCTGCGCGTCGGCCAGCGCGGCCTGCCGGTCCGTGCGCCCCGCAGGCAAGCGGTAGCGCAGCACGAACAGGGTCACCCCAGCCTGTTCCACAAACGCCGGCACCAGCGCAGTGCCCTCCTTGTCCAGCACGATGCGCTGGTAGCCGCCGCCGGGAATTACCAGCAGCGCGCTGCCATTGGGCTTGGCCGGGCGGTAGGCCACCAGATAGGGCGCGCTGACGCCGTCGATATAGCGGTCTGGCAGAGCCGGATCGGCACTGCGCTCGATCACGCGGGGGGCCGAAGCCGCACCACGCTCCCCTGGCACCATTCCGACCGGCCAGAGCGCAATGCGCTGGGGGCTGCCGACGGCAGGCTCACTCTCCGGCACCGCCCGCTCAGCCGCCCAGGTCGGTACAACAACGCCAACGGCCATCAGGCCGCCCAGCAACAGGGACTTCCACACAGCACCACGCATCGGTAACGGTTCCTTTCCGGTGAGGCCTCGCCATCGGGCGGGCCGGGGGGCAGCCTGTCACCGCAAGGGTTTGCACCGTACGCCAAGCTTCTGACGCAGTGCACATTGCCAATGACACCGGTTTACCATATACAGCTCATCCAGGCACTGTCGATGGGCAGTGCAACAAATCACCGGGAGACCCGCTTGAGCAACGATCACGGCCATCAGGACCTGCCCGCACCGGGGCTGGACAGCATCGCCAGCGCCTTTGTCACCGCCCGCCAGCAGGGCCGGGCGCTGCCGGATTTCCCCGGCACCATTCCCGATGACCTGGTCACGGCCTATCAGGTGCAGGACCTGGCCATTGCCCGGTGGAACGACCAGACCGTGGGCTGGAAGGTCGGCTACATCGCCGCCGAGCGCCGCGACGGGTCCGGGGACGACCGCCTGCTGGGCCCGATTTTCTCCCGTCAGCTCTGGAATGCTACCGGTGGAACAGTGGACATCCCGGTGTTCGTCGGCGGCTTCGGCGCGGTCGAGGCCGAGTACGTGATCAAGCTGCTGGAAGATGCCCCGGCCGACAAACTGGACTGGACCCCGGAAGAGGCCGAAGCTTTGCGCGCAGAGCTGTACATCGGCGTGGAAGTGGCCAGCAGCCCACTCGCCACCATCAATCAGCTGGGCCCGCGCGTGGTGGTCAGCGACTTCGGTAACAACAACGGCCTGGTGCTGGGCCCGAAGATTCCGAACTGGACCGCGCTGGACGATGCCCAGCTGCGCGCCGAAACCCTGATCGAAGGCAACGTGGTCGGTACCGGCGGTGCCGGCAACCTGCCCGGTGGCCTGCGCGCGGCCTATGCGTTCGCACTGGCCCGTTCGGCCCGCCGCGGCCGCCCGCTGAAAGCCGGCGAGCTGATTGCCAGTGGCAATGCCACCGGTATCCATGACATTGCCGTAGGCCAACAGGCACTGATCCGTTTCGCCGGTTACGGCGACATTACCTGCAGGGCCATCGCTGCCGGGTAATCCAGCAGCCATGGCGAGTCCGCTTGGGAGGGCGCAGATGTTTACTCGCAGAAAGTTCCTGGCCACCAGCGTCGGCGCGCTCAGCGCGCCGCTGTTGTCGGCCTGTTCGAAAGAGGCAGCGCTACCGGAAGGCGGCCAGCTGCTTACCGCTACCGATGTGCACGTAGCCGATTACCCTACCGTCACCGCGGTGAAGTGGATCGGCCAGCAGCTGGAAGAAAAAACCGGCGGCCGCCTGCGGCTGCGCCAGTACCACTCCGGTCAGCTGGGCCGCGAAAGCGAGGCGATCGACATGGCCCGCTTCGGGGCCATCGACATCACCCGCGTCTACTCCGGCGCGCTCAACAACGCCTTCCCGCTGACCCAGGCGCTGTGCCTGCCGTACGTGTTTGAATCGGTGGCGCACATGCGCCGCGCGATGGACGGTGGCGTCGCCGAACAGGTGCTGCGCGGCTTTGAAACGCGCGACCTGGTCGGCCTGGCGATCTACGATTCGGGCGCGCGCTGCTTCTACAACACCAAGCATCCGATCGTGGAACCCAAGGACCTGCACGGCCTGAAGCTGCGCGTGGCGTCCTCGGACATCTTCATCCAGCTGATGCGCCTGCTGGGCGCGAATCCGACCCCGATGTCGCTGGGCGACACCTTCTCGGGCATGGAAACGCACATGATTGACGGTGCGGAAAACAACCTGCGCAGCTTCCATTCCAGCCGCCACTTTGAAGCCGCGCACTACTGGTCGCAGAGCGATCACTCCTATGCGCCGGACGTGCTGCTCATCTCACGCAGAAGCTTCGAGGCGCTCAGCCCGGCCGACCGCCAGCTGCTGCTGGAAACCGCGCGTGCGTCGGTACAGGTCATGCGCGAACAGTGGGATGCCTCGGAAAGCGTCGCGCGCAAGGCGGTGACCGACTTCGGCATCCAGTTCAACGAGGTTGACATGCCGGCCTTCCGCAAGGCCGCCGATCCGCTGCTGCAGCAGTACCTGCAGCGCCCGGAGATCGCCGCCCTCACCCGTCGCATCCGCGACTTCGCCTGAGGACTCCAATCATGTCCGAGACGAATGCTGAAACCACCGTTGACACCCGTAGCGTGCCGCAACGCACGCTGGACCTGATTGCCGACATTGCCATCCACATCGCCGTGCTGGCCCTGCTCGGGTTGGTGGTGGTGCAGGGCTGGCAGGTGTTTGCCCGCTACGTGATCAACGATTCGCCCAGCTGGACCGAGCCGGTCACGCTGCTGCTGCTGGCCACGGCGATGAGCCTGGGTGCCGCCACCGGCGTGCACACCCGGCGCCACTTCGGCTTCTTCCTGCTTGCCGCGCACATGAAGCCTGGCCTGCGCCGCATCAATGAGATGGTCTGCTCGCTGGTGGTAGTGGTGCTGGGCGTGGTGATTGCGTGGTGGGCGGGCGTGCTGCTGCTGGACGGGCTGGACATTAAGACCGCCGGTGCCAACCTGCCGCAGAGCATCAACTACCTGCCACTGTCCATTGGCGGCGCGCTGATGGCCGTATTTGCGTTGAACCAGATCGTGCAGGCCACGCAGCCGGCGGTTGAAGACGCCGAGGGAGATCGCTGAATCATGGGAATCACTATTCTTTTCGCTGTATTCGCGCTGTTGCTGCTGATGGGTGTGCCGGTGGCGTATGCGCTGGCCGCAGCTGCACTCGCCACGCTGTGGTACCTGGACCTGCCCACGGTGGTGCTGGTGCAGCAGATCTCCGCCGGTACCGGTTCGGCCTCGCTGATTGCGATTCCATTGTTCATCTTCGCCGGCGAGATCATGATGCGCGGCGGCATCTCCGAACGCCTGATCGCGTTGGCGTCTTCGCTGGTGGGTCGGCTGCGCGGCGGCCTGGGCCAGGTCTCGATCCTGTCCTCGCTGTTCTTCGGTGGCGTGTCCGGCTCGGCCATCGCCGACGTCTCGGCGGTAGGCGGCACGATGATTCCGCAGATGGTCAAGCGCGGCTATGACCGCGACTTCGCGGTCAACGTCAGCATCACCGCCGCGCTGGTGGCACTGCTGGTGCCACCGTCGCACAACCTGATTCTGTTCTCGGCGGCGGCGGGCGGCGGTCTCTCCATCGCCGACCTGTTCGCGGCCGGCATCGTGCCGGCGCTGCTGATGACCGTGGCGCTGATGATCACCGGCTATGCGGTGGCGCGTAAGCGCGGCTACGGGGTAGAAATCTTCCCGGGCTGGCGCGCGGTGCTGCTGCGCATGGTCTCCGCCCTGCCCGGCCTGGGCCTGGTGGCGCTGATCTTCGTCGGTATTCGCGCCGGCATCTTCACTGCGGTGGAAAGTGCGGCCATTGCCGTGGTCTACGCGCTGCTGGTGACCACCGTGCTGTACCGCCAGCTCAACTGGCGCGAGTTCATGGCCACGGTCACCCACGCGGCGCGCAGTACCGGGGTGATCCTGTTCGTGATCGCCACTGCCGCCGTGTTCGGCTGGCTGCTGGCCTACCTGCAGGTGCCGGCCGCCGCCGTGGATTTCCTGCAGTCGTTCGCGCACAGCAAGCTGATGGTGCTGTTGATGATCGTGGTCATGCTGCTGTTGCTGGGCACCTTCATGGACCTGGCCCCGATGATCCTGATCTGCACCCCGATCTTCCTGCCGGTGGCCAAGGCCTACGGCATCGACCCGATCCACTTCGGGCTGGTGCTGGTGCTGACCGGCGGCCTGGGTCTGGTGACGCCGCCGGTTGGCTCGGTGCTGTTCATCGGCACCGCCATCGGCAAGATCAGCGTCGGCGAAAGCATGAAGAGCATCTGGCCGTTCTGGTTCGCCGCCCTGCTGGTGCTGATGATCGTCACCTTCTTCCCGCAGCTGTCGCTGTGGCTGCCCCAGCTGCTGCGCGCCTGACCCCCGCGCTCGGCTTGCCGAACCTGACGCTTGGCCGGGCTCGCCCGGGTTGACGCTTCCGGGCTTGCCCGGCTTGACGTAGAGCCGGGCTTGCCCGGCTGCCTCACGGAGACGGAAATGCATCTGAAATTCCTGCTGCCTGCCCTCGCAACGGCTGCCCTGCTCTGGGCCCCCAACACCCACGCCGCCGATCCCACCCCCTCCCCCACCTGGAAGCGCGGCATTGAAAACCAGCGCCAGGCCGACCTCGGCAACGGCACCTTCCTCAACCCGGTGTTCGCCGGCGACCGCCCGGACCCGTCGGTCCTGAAGGACGGTGAGGACTACTACCTCACTCTGTCCTCGTTCGACGCCTACCCCGGCCTGCCGATCTGGCACTCGCGCGACCTGGTCAACTGGCAGCCGCTTGGCCACGCGATCACCAAGAACGTGGGCGCGATCTGGGCCCCGGACATCGTCAAGCACGAAGGCCGTTATTACATCTACTTCCCCGCCCGCACCGCCGAGGCGCGCAGCAACTTCGTGGTCTGGTCCGACAGCATCAACGGCCCGTGGAGCGAGCCCGTCGATCTCGGGCTGGGCGGCTACATCGACCCCGGCCATGCGGTGGGTGAAGATGGCAAGCGCTATCTGTTCCTCAGCGGCGGTGCCTATGTGCAGCTGGCCGATGACGGCCTGAGCGTGGTCGGCACGCCCAAGCACGTGTACGACGGCTGGAAGTACCCGGAAAGCTGGGACGTGGAGGCCTACGCGCAGGAAGGCCCGAAGATCAATCTCCACAACGGCTGGTACTACATGACCACCGCCGTAGGCGGCACCGCCGGCCCGCCGACCGGACACATGGTGATCACCGCGCGTTCCAGGTCCATTCACGGGCCATGGCAGAACTCGCCGCACAACCCGATCACCCGCACGAAGTCCAAGGACGAGCCGTGGTGGTCGCGCGGCCACGCCACCGTGGTGGAAGGCACCGACGGGCGCTGGTGGATGATCTACCACGGCTATGAGAACGGTTACTGGACCCTGGGCCGGCAGGCCCTGCTGGAGCCGATCGAATGGACCGAAGACGGCTGGTTCGTGGCCAAGGGCGGGGACCTCGGCCAGCCGCTGGCCAAGCCTTCTGGTACCTCGGTGGGCCCGCATGGCATGGCGCTGTCGGACGACTTCAAGGGTAAGGCACTGGGCCCGCAGTGGTCGTTCTTCGACCCGGCCCAGGACGAGTACCGCCGCCTGAACTTCACCGGCAACGGCCTGGAACTGCAAGGCAAGGGTGAAACCCCCCGCGACAGCTCGCCGCTGACCGTGATTGCCGGCGACCAGGCCTATCAGTACGAGGTCGAGATGGACATCGCCCCCGGCGCGGTGGGCGGCGCATTGCTGTTCTACAGCAACCGGCTGTATGTGGGCGTGGGCAGCAATGGTGAAAAGCTCATCATGCACCGCTATGGCGAGGAGCGCCCTGCCCGGCTTTCCCCCAGCGCCAAGGGCGGCAAGCTGTGGCTGCGAGTCACCAACAACCGCCACATCGTGACCATTCACACCTCGACCGATGGCAGGGTGTGGCAGAAGTACCCGGTTCAGATGGAAGTCTCCGGCTACCATCACAATGTGGCCGGCAAGTTCCTTGCCCTGAAGCCGGCCCTGTATGCGGCCGGGGATGGCAAGGTGACCTTCCGCAAGTTCCACTACCGCGCGCTCGATTGAGCGCAGCGGTAGACTCTTCCGACCCATCCGGTTTGAACTCCATGTCATCGCGCCCCAAGACCGACGCCGCACCGCAGGACCTGCCCAAGGGCAAAGCTGCCACCATCAACGATATTGCGCGTCTGTCCGGGGTCTCCAAAAAAACGGTTTCGCGGATCATCAACAACTCGCCGCTGGTGCGCAAAGACACCCGTGACAAGGTCGAGGCGTTGATGCGCGAGGTGGGCTATGCGCCCGACCCGCTTGCCCGTGGCCTGGCCTTCCGCCGCTCGTTCCTGATCGGCATGGTCTACGACAACCCTACCGCGCAGTACATCGTGGACATGCAGTATGGCGCGCTGGATGCCCTGCGCGGCTCCAGCTTCGAGCTGGTGGTGCACCCCTGTGATTCGCGCAGCCCGGGTTACATCGAAGGCGTGCGCCGGTTCGTGCAGCAGCAGAAGCTGCACGGGGTGATTCTGGTGCCGCGTGCCTCGGAAGACCAGGCGCTGGTGGACATGCTGGACGAAATTGGCTGCCGCTTCACCCGCATTGCCTCACTGCCGCTGGATGACACTTCACAGATGGTGGTCACCCATGACCGCGACGGCGCCGCCGAAGCGGCCGACTACCTGCTGTCGCTGGGCCACCGCGACATTGCGCTGGTGACCGGCCCCAGCGCCTACCGTTCGGCGCACGAGCGTACCGCCGGCTTCATTGACGCGCTGGCCAAGCGCGGTATCGAGCTGCCGCCGGAACGCATCGTCGAGGCCGGCTACACCTTTGAGTCCGGCGTGGCCGCCGCAGAGAAGCTGCTGCTTGGCAAGCAGCGCCCCACCGCCATCTTCACCGGTAATGATGAAATGGCTGCCGGTATCTACAAGGTGGCGCTGCGTGCTGGCATCAACATTCCGCGCCAACTGTCCATCATCGGCTACGACGACAGCCCGCTGGCGTCGCGCCTGTGGCCGTCGTTGACCTCGGTGCGACGTCACACCCGCGACACCGGCCGTACCGCTGCCGCCATGCTGATCCAGCCCGACAGCCAGGCCGCGCTGCAGATCGCCAGCGTGCGCCCGCACCTGATCGTGCGCGATTCCTGCCAGCCGCCGGCGGATTGAAGGCGTCCCGACCCACGGTCGGGACCTACCCTCTTCGAAACCCGGCAGGTCACGACCGTGCGTCGTGACCCCCTTCACCCCGTACCGCACCGCAAAATGACACCGGTTTCCCAGCTGGGTACAATCAGCCGAAATCGTGCCGGGGCCGACCATCGGCCCGCCCCCTGCTCTGGAGATGCCATGTACTGCAAGACCCACTACGCCACCCATCCCGACGCCATCAAGGGTGCCAGCAACGACGACCTGCGCGACCTGTACCTGCTCGACGGTCTGTTCAATGCCGACACGGTGACCCTGAAGTACACCCACTACGAGCGCTTCGTGCTCGGCGGTGCCGCGCCGGTGAAGGGTCCGGTGTCGCTGCCGAAGCAGACCGAACCGGCCTCGGCCGCCGGTCATCCGTTCCTGGAGCGCCGCGAACTGGGCGTGATCAACGTAGGTGCCGGCACCGGTACGGTCACCGTCGATGGCACCGTCTACACGCTGGGCCCGAAGGACGGCCTGTACGTGGCCATGGGCAGCGAAGAAGTGGTGTTTGCCTCCAACGACGCCGCCACCCCGGCGCAGTTCTACCTGGCCTCCACCCCGGCCCACGCGCGCTTTGAAACCAAGCAGCTGTCGATCAAGGACGCGGTGGCGCTGGAGCGCGGTGCGCTGGAAACCAGCAACGAGCGCACCATCTACCAGTACATCGTGCCGGCCACCTGCCAATCCTCGCAGCTGCTGCTGGGCCTGACCGTGCTGAAGCCGGGCAGCGTGTGGAACACCATGCCGCCGCATCTGCATGATCGTCGCAGCGAAGTGTATTTCTACTTCGATCTGGGCCAGAACGACCGCGTGTACCACTTCATGGGCGAGCCGGAAGCGCAGCGCCACATCGTCATCCAGAACAACGAAGCGGTGGTGTCGCCGCCGTGGTCAATCCATATGGGCGCGGGCACCAGCAACTACGCCTTCATCTGGGCGATGGGTGGCGAGAACCTCGACTACACCGACATGCACGTGCTGGACATCTGCCAGCTCAAGTAACCCATATCGCAGTGCCTGCATCGCGCGGGCGCTGCCTGTGCCGCATTGGAAAAGGATCGCAACGCAATGGCTAATCCGTTCAGTCTGGAAGGCAAGATCGCTCTGGTTACCGGTGGCAATACCGGCCTGGGGCAGGGCATCGCAGTCGCATTGGCGCAGGCCGGTGCCGACGTGGCCGTGGCCGGCATCGCGCCGCCCACCGACACCATCGCCAAAATCACCGCGCTGGGCCGCCGCTGCCTGGCCATCGAAGCCAACCTGATCAGCATTGAACCGGTGGAGCGCGTGGTGCGCGAAACCATCGAAGGACTGGGCGGGCTGGATATCCTGGTCAACAACGCCGGCCTGATCCGCCGCGCCGATGCGGTGGAGTTCAGCGAGCAGGACTGGGACGACGTGATGAACGTCAACATCAAGTCCGCGTTCTTCATCTCGCAGGCCGCCGGCAAGCACTTCATCGCCCAGGGCAGCGGCAAGATCATCAACATCGCCTCGATGCTGTCGTTCCAGGGTGGCATCCGGGTGCCGTCGTACACCGCCAGCAAGAGCGGCATCGCCGGCATCACCCGTCTGCTCGCCAACGAGTGGGCCGCCAAGGGCATCAACGTCAACGCGATTGCCCCGGGCTACATGGCGACCGACAACACCGCCGCGCTGCGTGCGGACGAAGACCGCAACAAGTCGATTCTGGATCGCATTCCGGCCGCGCGCTGGGGCAACCCGGAAGACCTCGCCGGTGCAGCAGTGTTCCTGGCCTCGCGTGCGTCGGACTACGTGAACGGTGCAGTGCTGCCAGTTGATGGCGGCTGGTTGGCGCGGTAATCCACGAAGGGTAGTGCCGGCCGCTGGCCGGCACCCCCAGGAGCCCGAACATGCAACGCATCCTGCTCCCGATCCTGCTGTTCCTCACCCCCATCGCAACACACGCCGCCCCGCACCGCGTATTCATCGCGGGCGACTCCACCGCCGCCGAGTACGGTCCGGAACGCGCGCCACAGGCCGGCTGGGGCCAAGCCCTGCAGAGCTACCTTGACCCCGCGCAATGGCAGGTGCACAACCATGCCAAAGGGGGCCGCAGCGCCCGCAGTTTCATCGAAGAAAAGCGCCTCGACGCCATCGCCGCCGACCTCAAGCCCGGTGACGTGCTGCTGATCGGCTTCGGCCACAACGACGCCAAGTTCGAAGACCCGACCCGCTACAACGATCCTGCGGAGGCCTACCCGCAGTATCTGCTGCGCTACGTGCAGCTGGCCCGCGAGAAACGAGCCACACCGATTCTGGTCACGCCCGCCGCGCGCCTGCTGTACGACTTCGGCTCGCTGCTGGATACGCATGGCCTGTACACCCAGGCGATGAAACAACTGGCGCAGCAGGAGAACGTCGCGCTGATCGACCTCAACGCACGCTCCAGCCAGTGGATCCGCGCGCTGGGCGAGCAGGGCGCACGTCCGTATTTCCTGTTTGTTCCGGAACACAACAAGGCTGACGGCACCCACTTCAGCGTGGCGGGTGCCAATGCCGTGGCCTGCCTGGTGGTGCGCGAGTGGGTCGGGCTGCAGCCGGAAATGAAAGGCGCGCTGAAGCGTGACATCGACTGCGATGTGACCCGGCCAGCGGGGCAGGGCGCGGATGCCGTCAAGCCTTCCCGGGTGGTACATGAGCGTGACATCGCGGTCAGCCAACCCGGCCCGCACGGTGGGGCAGGGCCGACTACTGCGTATCCGTTCTTCGCCGAAGACAACCTGCCGTTCGTGCTGCGCAAGCGTGTGCTGCACAAGGGGGCAGGCATTGGTCTCCATCCGCAGCACAAAGACGAGATCTACTACGTCGTGAGCGGGCAGGGCAGCTACGTGCTGGACGGCAAGCAGTACGACGTGACGGCAGGCGATGCGCTGCTGACCCGGGTTGGGAGTGTGCACGCGCTGCAGCAGCGTGGGGAGCAGGATCTGGTGGTGCTGTTGGCGTATCCGCGGTGAGGGGCTGCGGCTGCCGGCCAGCGGCCGGCACTACCGGGGTCTGCGTAGGGACGCGCCATGCGCGTCCGCCAGGAAATCCGTGTCTACCGACCCGCCAACCTTCAAAAGCGTCCGGAGCTTTTGAAGGTTAGGACGCGAAACCACAGGACCGTCGGTGAATTACGACACCAACCGCGTCAAACATCCCCGCTTTCCGCCCACCCCTCGCCCGTTCCCTTGTGGAACACGTGGTCGAAGTCCTGCACGTCACCGGCCGGCAGGTGTTCCTGCTGCTCCAGTGCCGCATAGATCGGAGTGAAGTCCGGATCGGTGGCCTGCATCAGCTGCTCGAAGCTGTCGATCACGAAGTAGGTCTTCTGGAAGGTGTCGATGCGGTAGCGGGTGCGCATGATCCGCTCAAGATCAAATCCGATCCGGTTCGGAGCGTCCGACTCCAGCGAGTACAGCGACTCGCCCTTGGACGACACAATGCCGGCACCGTAGATGCGCAGGCCATCCGGCGTGTTGATCAACCCGAACTCCACCGTGTACCAGTACAGGCGGGTCAGGTTCTGCAGCGCATCCGGGCCGATCGCGTGGGCTTTGACCCCGCCACGGCCATACGCGGCCATGTAGTCGGCAAACACCGGGTTCATCAGCAGCGGCACGTGCCCGAACAGGTCGTGGAACATGTCCGGTTCTGCGATGTAGTCGATCTGGTCCGGGCGGCGGATCCACCACGTGACCGGGAAGCGGCGGTTGGCCAGATGGTCGAAGAAGTCCAGCTCCGGCAGCAGCCCCTCCACGCCCACCAGGGTCCAGCCCGTGGCGGCACCCAGCACTTCGTTGAGCTGGTCGAAGCGCGGAATCATGTGCGCGCTCATGCCCATCTCGTCCTGCGCCTTCAGGAACTCGTCGCAGGCGCGGCCTTCCAGCAGCTCACGCTGGCGCTGGTACAGCGTGCTCCAGGTGGCGTGGTCGTCGGCGCTGTAGCTGTCCCAGGGCTGCTCCACCACGGCGGTGGTATACACCGGCACATAGCCCTTGTCGGTCTCGTGGCGTTCGACGCGGCGGGGGGCGGTGGCGGTTTCCATCGGCGTGGGCTCCTGGGAAGTGATCCTTGATGCTAGGGCAGGGGGCACGCAACAGGGTTGCAAAGTTGCACGCATATCGTGGTCTGGCGCAATATCGTTGCGTCCATTCCATGTTGCGGAGCAGCAATGACCGGAGTAGCCCAGTTCGACCGCACGGATCTGCGTTTACTGGCGGAAATCCAGCAGCACGGGCGAGCCACCAACGCCGAGCTCGCCGCGCGGGTGAACCTGTCCGCCTCGGCCTGCCTGCGCCGGGTGCAGCGGCTGGAGGCGGAAGGGGTGATTGCCGGCTATGGCGCGCGGCTGGAACCCAAGCGTATCGGCCTGGGCCTGCAGGCCTTCGTGCGGGTACAGCTGGAGAAGCACGACCAGCAGGCCATCGCGTTGTTCGCCGACAGCGTGATCGAGTGGGACGCGGTGGTGGCCTGCCACGCACTTACCGGCGACATGGACTACCTGCTGCACGTCTACGTGCGCGACCTGGAACACTTCTCCAGCTTCCTGCTCGACAAGCTGCTCAACGCCGCCGGCGTGGCCGACGTCAATTCAAGCTTCGTCCTGCGCACCGTAAAAGACTTCCAGTCGTTACCGCTGACACAGCTCGAATGATCCTGCGCGTCCGCTACACGGAACACCTCGGCGCTCGTACATGTAGAGCCGGGCTCTGCCCGGCTGCTCTTCGCGCGGGTCTGGGTTGAGTCGATCTGATGGAGCTGCCGGGCAAGCCCGGCACTACGGGAGTCAGCGAGGCAACCGGGAAAAGGTCGGTGCCCTCACGCGCACTTTTCCTTGCGACCCATCAGCTTGCCCATGCGCGAAGGTTCGTCGCACTTGGGAGCCGGCGGCGGCGGTGCGGCAGCGGCCGCACGCGCGCGACGCAGCTGTTCCACCTTGGCGCGGATCTGCGGCATCGCCGCCATCGCGGCCTTTTCGCCTTCGAGGATGGCGTTGTTGCGCTGGCTGAAATCAGCCGCGCCGATGTCCAGCACCTTGGGGCGGATGATGATGTCTGCACGCGCCAGTTCCTGCTCGCCCAGGCGCTGGCCCATGATCGCAATCGACTGGTTGACGATGCCCAGCATGCCGGTCGGCGACTTGCCGCTGGCCTTGCTGGAGATATCCACGGCGATGACGAAGTCCGCGCCCAGCTGGCGCGCGGCGTCGACCGGCACCGGGCTGACCACGCCGCCGTCGACGAACATGCTCTGGCCGATCTTCACCGGCTCGAACACACCGGGAATGCTGCTGGAGGCACGCACGGCCTGGCCCACGTTGCCGCGCACGAACACCGCGCGTTCGCCGTTATCCAGATTGGTGGCCACGGCGGCGAACGGCTTCTTCAGCTTCTCGGCCGGCTTGTTGTTGACCTGCGCGTTGACGTAGTCCTGCAGCTTCTGGCCCTGCACCAGCCCACCCGAGAACAGGCGCACGTCGCGGATGCTGGCTTCGTCCAACGCCACCGCCTTGCTCTGCATGGCAAACGCGTCCATGCCGCTGGCATACAGCGCACCGACCACGCTGCCGGCGCTGGTGCCGGAGACCACGACCGGCTCGAAGCCGTTGGCTTCCAGCATCTTGATCACGCCAATATGCGCGAAGCCTTTGGCCGCACCGCCACCCAGGGCGATGCCGATCTTCACCGGCTTGGCCGGCGTAGCCGGCACGACCACCGGGGTGACCGGAGTCGGCTTGGTGTTCTCGCCGCCGCAGGCGGCCAGCAGGCCGAGCAGGGCAACAGACAGCGTCAGACGGGTGCGGCGGAGGGTGTTCATCGGCAAGCCGAAAAGTGAATGGGCGATAGCATACCGGGATTGCCGGGTAGAGCCCGGTAACCCGCCGGCGTCATTCAGAACCGGTTATCCCCATCCAGAATCCGCCCCAGCCCGCCCAGTACCGAGCCCTCGCCGCGGTTCTGGCCACCACCCTGCGGTGCCGCCATCCACATGCGGCCGGCCAGGCGCGAGAACGGCAGCGACTGCAGCCAGACCTTGCCGGGGTCGGTCAGGGTGGCCAGGAACACGCTCCCCACCCGGATCACCCGGGCCAGCGCCTTCACATCTGGGGTCCAAAACGTTGGTAATAAATGTCCGGAATTTGCGACGTTGTTGCTGTGCTGCAACAATTGTCTGGTAGCGCCGGTCCACCACCCCTCCCAACACAGCCTAATCGCCATGTTCCCGAACCGCACTGCCCACGGCCGCACCGCGTCCGTGCACCCCCTTGTTGTTGCCCTTGCCGCCCTGCTGCCCCTGACGGCCGCAGCCCAGGACACCTCCGCCGCGAAGGATCCGGTCGCGCTTGATACGTTGCAGGTAACGGCACAGCGCCGCGTGGAGAACGCCAAGGACGTGCCGGTGTCGATCTCGGCCATCCAGGGCGAAAAGCTCGACGTGCTCGGTTCGGCCGGCGATGACATCCGCTTCCTGTCGGCGCGCGTGCCCAGCCTGAACATCGAATCGTCTTACGGCCGTGCCTTCCCGCGCTTCTACATCCGCGGCCTGGGCAACACCGACTTCGACCTCAATGCCTCGCAGCCGGTCTCGCTGGTGTATGACGATGTGGTGCAGGAAAGCCCGCTGCTGAAGGGCTTCCCGCTGTTCGACCTGGCTGGCGTGGAAGTGCTGCGCGGCCCACAGGGCACGCTGTTCGGCCGCAACACCCCGGCCGGCGTGGTCAAGTTTGATTCGGCCCGTCCGTCGCAGGATGCCGACGGCTACGTGAAGGTGTCCTACGGCACCTACGACACCTGGAACGTGCAGGGCGCGTATGGCGGCCCGCTGACCGACCGCTGGTCGGCACGCGTGTCGGCGCTGTACCAGCGCCGCGACAACTACGTCGACAACACCCGTCCGAACGCCCCGGCTGAAGGCTTTGAAGGCTATGACGAATCCGCCGGCCGCGTGCAGTTCCTGTACGAAGGCGACGAATTCGAAGCGCTGTTCAACCTGCACAAGCGCAAGCTCAACGGCACCGCCCGTCTGTTCCGCGCCAACATCATCCAGCCGGGCAGCAACAAGCTGGTGGAGAACTTCGACCGCGACAAGGTCTCCAATGACGGGGTGAACTTCTCCGAGCTGGATACCTGGGGCGGCAGCGCGCGCCTGCAGTGGAATCTGGGCAGCGTTACCCTGCACTCGATCACCGGCTATGAAACCGCCGAATCGCTCAACCATGGCGATATCGACGGCGGCTACGGTGCCAGCTTCCTCGGTGACGGCAACTACGGCCCTGGCTTCATTCCGTTCCCGTCCGAATCGGCTGACGGCCTGCCCGACCACCGCCAGTGGACCCAGGAATTCCGCGTGGAATCCAACGAATGGGGTCGCTTCGACTGGCAGGCCGGCGTGTTCTACTTCGATGAAGACGTCACCATCGACAGCTTCAATTACGACTCGCTCACCCCGGGCAACCCGCAGACCGGCCACGCCGTGCAGAGCCAGCGCAACAAGGCCTGGGCGGTATTCGCTTCCGGCGACCTGGACGTGACCGAGAAGTTCAAGCTGCGTGCCGGCGTGCGTTACACCCAGGACAAGAAGGACTTCACCGCCAGCGTGCTGCAGGCGGTGCCGGGTGGTACTCCGGTCAGCGGCCCGTACATCGCCAAGACCGACGTCGATGACGTCAGCTGGGACCTGAGCGGTGTGTACCAGATCACCGACAACCTCAACGCCTATGCGCGTGTGGCCAAGGGCTTCCGTGCGCCGTCGATCCAGGGCCGTCTGGCCTTCGGTGGCGTCTCGCAGGCCGATTCGGAAAAGGTGATTTCGTACGAAGCCGGCATCAAGGCTGACCTGTTCGACCGCCGTGCACGCCTCGGCTTCAACGTGTTCCGCTATGACGTCGACGGCCAGCAGCTGATTGCCGTGGGGGGTGCCAACAACACCGCCACCCTGCTCAACGCCGACAAAACGGTTGGCCAGGGCGTGGAGCTGGACTTCGAGGCCTACCTGACCGACCACGTGCTGCTGACCCTGGGCAGCAGCTATAACGACACCGAGATCAAGGATCGCGACCTGGCGGTGGCGATCTGCGGTGGCGGCTGCACCATCACCGACCCGACCACGGTCATCAATGGCGGCACCTACGCACTGGTCAACGGCAACCCGCTGCCGCAGGCACCGAAGCTGATCCACAACCTGACCCTGCGTGCCGGCTTCCCGCTCAACGACGCCAGCGAGCTGTACGTGTACACCGACTGGGCCTACCGCAGCCCGGTGAACTTCTTCCTGTACGAGTCGCCGGAGTTCCGCAGCCGCTCGTCGCTGGAAGGCGGCCTGCGCCTGGGCTACAACTGGGAATACGGTCAGTACGACGTGGCCGTGTTCGGCCGCAACCTGACCAACCAGACCCGCGTGGTCGGTGCGATCGACTTCAACAACCTGACCGGCTTCCTCAACGAGCCGCGCACGTTTGGCGTCGAGTTCACCGCGAAGTTCTGATGCGGGGTTGATGGGTTGAAGCGGAAACGGCGCGGAGAGATCCGCGCCGTTTTGTTTGGCCCTCACCAATCGAATCGAGGGCTCCGGTAGAGTCGACCGCTGGTCGGCTGCTCTTCGTTCCGGCGTCATGAACGTCTGACGCGTGGCTTCGGTCGGGTTTGAACGTCGGCCAATGCAACGGACCGACGTGTCGCGGTGCTGGATGCTGGTGCCGCGCTCTGCGCGGTTGCCACGCATGGCGTGGCACTACGAATTGCTGGCGAACGTGATCAGATCCGGATACCGCGGCATGGTGCTTCGGACATCACAGGGCGCTTTCGGGGCGCACCTTCAATACCGCTGCTTCGGTTGCGCAATCGCGGCTGGAACGTGCGCCGTTGGCGCGCGCTGCCGCAATTTCCTTACGCGCGGTTGCCAGATCGCGTTGGAATTCCGGGTTGTCGTGGAGGCGTGCCACCGCAGCCGCACCCATGAAGCGCCCCTCCAGAATGTCGCTCTGCCAGTGCACGTTGCACACCAGGCGGCTTTCGCCGTAATTGCGGCCGCGCAGCTGGATCGCGTCGGCACGCTCGGGCACGATCTCGGAAAGAATCAGCGCCCACGTCCAGCCGATCGAGGTGTGTCCCGAGGGATACGAGCCGTTGCCCCGCAGTGCTTCCTCATCTTCCGGCGTGCAGGTCGGCTCGCCGTTGACCATGAACGGTCGCGCGCGCTGGTAATGGTGCTTGGCCGCGCGCGTGGCCGCGCTGGCGTCAATCCGGCTTCGCTCCAGCAGCCGGTACAGCGCCGGGGTCTTCTGCGCGTCCACGTCCAGCCCGATGGCGCAGGAGAACTGGTTGGCCCCTTCCGGGAAGCCCAGCTCCGCATCGGCGGTGGCCTGGACGAAGCGCGGGCTGCCGCGCAGCGCGCGCGCCTCGCGGCTGACCTGCTCGTCCAGGACGAAACCGGCCGAACCGGCAACCGGCGGCGCGGGCACCAGATTCAAGCTGGCTGGCACGTCACGCGTGGGCAGGTAGCCCACCGCCTTGGTCACCACCGATGCTTCCACCGGGGTGCCCTGCGGGGCGTCGGTGGTGGCACAGCCGGCCAGAACCGACATCAAGACGGCGGCCAGGGCGGGGCGCAGAAGCGCAGATGGGGTGAACAACGACATGGGCGGCACTCGGCAACGATGAGCCTGCATGATCGCAGCTTCATCAGCCCCTGCCAGCGGTCGCAGGTCATGCCGCCAGACCTGGCATGCCCCTGAGAGTGGTTGCAGATGTAAGGAATGCGGCACTGGTTCACGGAAATTCACGCGCCGCCCGGCATAGCTTCGGCCCCGGCAGCTTCCCCACGAGGATGCCGGCAATCAGGGGGATCACCCGCGGGGCCCGCCCCGCACCGACACGCAGCCGTAGTGCCGGGCTCTGCCCGGCAGCGTGTACCCAAACAACCGGAGACACTCAATGCAAAGCAATGCAGTGGGGACGGGGGCCGCATTGGCCCTCGGCTTGATGCTCACCTGCGCCAGCGCGCACGCCGCCGACGTGGTCGGCGTGGCCTTCGTGCACGGCACCGGCAAGCAGACCGACGCCCGCGCCGACTACTGGCAACCCGGCATCATCGACAGCGTGCGCCAGGGCTTGCCCAACAACGCCAACTACACGGTCATCAACTGCGATTTCGAGCAGTACATGTGGAAGCCGGAAGCGGCCGGGTGCCTGGCCACCCAGCTCACCAGCTTCATCAACAGCAAAGGCATCACCAGGCTGGTGGTGATCACCCATTCCAACGGCGGCAACGTGGTCCGCTGGATTCTTTCCAATCCCACCTACGACAGCCGCTATCCGAAGCTGATCCAGACCATCAGCAAGGTCACTGCGCTGGCTCCGTCCTCTGCCGGCACGCCGCTGGCAGATGCCGTGCTCAACGGCAATGTCTTCGAAGCCTCGGTGGGGTGGCTGCTCGGCTACCAGAACGACGCCGTACGCATGCAGCAGGTCGGCTGGATGGCCACCTACAACGCCCAGAACCTGTACGGCACCGCCGGTCGGCCGGCACTGCCGAAGCCGTTCCGCGCCGTGGTGGGTTCAGATGTGGAATCAGCGGTGTGGGACAGCAACAGCTACTGCGGGGGCTATGCCCAGAACGTCGGCCTGGAGTTCACCCAGAACTGGTTGAACAGCTGCTCCGACGGCTTCCTGGAATGCAGCAGCCAGCGGGCCGCGGGCACGGTGTTGTTTACCGACAAGGCACGCACCCAGGGAGCAGAGCCGCTCAGCCACAACCAGAGCCGTCGCGACTGCTTCGGCTTGGGCACGATCCTGCGCAACGACCTCACCCTCTAAGGAGCCCGACATGACCTCACCCGTGAAACTCGCGGCGGCCATGGCCGTCGCCCTCGCTGCGCTGCCGCTGCAGGCCGCACAACCCCTGCAGGCCGCACGCAGCACCGACCAGGTGCCGACCCGGGTCGAAGCTGCACCGTTGCCGGCCGAGGCCGGTGAACGCGACCCGGTCAGCTTTGCCTGGGCGCTGGATCCCACCCAGGCCCTGACCGACCCGGCCCCGTTCGTGGCGATCAGCCGCAGCTACTGGGAAATGGTGGATGGCAGCGCCTTACAGCAGGGCGTCGCCCTGCCGATGACCGCGCCCGATGCGGTCATCCAGGTCAGCCCGGCACCGGGCGCGCGCAGCCTGACCCCGGCGCAGTGGCAGCTGCGTGACCCGACCGGCGCGCTCAAGGTCGAGCAGGTGGTCGACAGCCAGCAGCTGCAGGCCGCCGGCATGCCGGTCAGCACCGGCACCGCCATGGCCCGCACCGGCAAGACCGCTGCCGCCGGCACCTACCGGTTGCAGAGCGCGCAGGCCCAGGGCCGTTACGTGGTGCAGGTGCTCGAGCCGAACAGCTCGATCAGCCTGCGTCTGCAGAGCAGCCGTGACCAGGTGCTGGCCGGCGGCACACTGACCGTCAACGCACAGCTGGTGGACGACGGCGGCAGCACCCCGAGTGGTGCCGCGCGCAATCGGGTACGCAGCCTGCCCGCTGGCGGCGAAGCCCTGCTGGTCGCGCCGGACGGCCGCAGCTGGCCGGTGCCGCTGCAGACCGGCAAGACCGGGCTGACCGCGCAGGTGAACGTGCCGCAGGACGTCGGCAACAACCAGGGACTGTGGGAGCTGCAGGCCTTCATCAGCGCTAACGGGGTGCAGCGCGACGCCAGGATCGCCTTTGCCGTGGCCCAGGCCACCGCCCGCTTCAGCGGCCAGGTGCAGGCCGATGCCGGCACGCGGGTGCTGCAGCTGCCGCTGCAGGTGGGTGCGCCGGGCCGTTACGAGGCACGCGGCACGCTGTATGCCACCGGGCCGGACGGCCAGCTGCGGCCGGTGGCGCAGGCGCACAGCGCGGCGTGGTTCGAGTCGGCGGGTGCCGGCACTCTGAGCCTGCCGTTTGACAGCGTCGCCCTGCCCAAGGGCTACGGAGCCCCGTTTCAGGTACGCGCGCTGGAGCTGCGGGACCAGACCCGCATGGCCCCGATCGAATCGCGCGCAGTGGGCGTGACCTTCTAAGGTAGTGCCGGCCGCTGGCCGGCAACCACGCATGGCGTCGGCCGGCCAACGGCCGGCGCTACTAATCCGCGAACGCGGTCAGGTGCCCGTTGTGTTCCTGCACCCGCACCGGCCCGCCGAACACCTCCGAAAGCGGCCCATCGCGCAGCAGCTCGGCACGCGGCCCATCCGCGACAATCCGTCCGCCGCGCAGCAGCACCACCCGCTCGATCTCCGGAATCACTTCCTCGATGTGGTGGGTCACCAGCACCAGGGTGATGCCCTGGGCAGCCAGCGTCCGCATGGTGCTGATCAGCTGCTGGCGCGCCACCAGGTCCAACCCGGTGGAGGGTTCATCCAGCAGCAGCGCCTGCGGCCGGTTCACCAGTGCCCGTGCGATCAGCACGCGGCGGGTTTCGCCAGCGGAAAGTTCCGCATAGCCACGCGCCAGAAGGGGCAGGGCACCGGTCAGCGCCAGCGCCTGACGCACCCGCTCGCGCATGTCGGCGGTCACCTCACGGAACGCCGGCACCACGAAGCTGGCGAAGAAGCCGGTCAGCACCGCTTCTTCCACCGTAAGCCCCGGCATGTCGGACAGATTGGCGCTGAGGTCGCCGGTGACGATGCCGAGCTGCGAGCGCAACCGGTCCACCTGCCAGCGGTTCTGGCCCAGTACCTTCACTGCCACCGTGCCGTCGGCATGCGCCAACGGGTACAGCTCGCGGGTGATCAGCTTGATGAAAGACGATTTGCCGCAACCGTTTGGACCCAACAAGGCGGTGTGCTGGCCCTGCGCGATGCGCAGGCGGAGGTCATGCAGCACCCGCACCTGTCCGCGGATGACGCAGGCGCGGTCCAGTTCGATCAGGGGAGGAGGGGGCAGGGCGGCGGGAACTGCAACGGTCATGAATGGGGGACCAGACTCACGAAGGACGAAAACAGCTGAATGACTGCGCAAAAATGGCACCAGATGGATGCAGATTGCAACGTCTGCCCCCATCATGGGCACACGCGACCCTGCCTACTTGCTGGCCCACGGCCCGGAGATCTGTAATGCCCGAGATGCTCATCAACTTCCTGACCGGCGGCGTGGCCGGCCTTGGCTGGTGGGGCATGGCGCTGGTGCTGCTGGTGTTCACCCAGCTCACCATCTTCGCCGTCACGCTGTACCTGCACCGCAGCCAGGCGCATCGCGGGGTGGACTTCCACCCGGTCGTTTCGCACTTCTTCCGCTTCTGGGTGTGGCTCACCACCTCCATGATCACCAAGGAGTGGGTCGCCATCCATCGCAAGCACCACGCCAAAGTGGAAACCGAGGAAGACCCGCACAGCCCGGTTACCAAGGGCATCGGCAACGTGTTCTGGCGCGGCGTGGAACTGTACCGGGAAGCCCGCACCCTGCGCGCCGATATTGACCAGTACGGGCGTGGTGCGCCGGACGACTGGATCGAGCGCCATCTGTACACCCCGCACGCCAACCTGGGCCCGGCGGTGCTGTTCTTCGTCAATCTGGTGCTGTTCGGCCTGCCGGGCGTGGCTTTATGGGCGATCCAGATGGCGTGGATCCCGTTCTGGGCCGCTGGTGTGGTCAATGGCCTGGGCCACTGGTGGGGTTATCGCAACTTCGAATCGGCCGACACCTCCACCAACCTCACCCCGTGGGCATTCTGGATCGGCGGCGAAGAGCTGCACAACAACCACCATGCCTTCCCCAGCTCGGCCCGCTTCTCGATGCGGCGCTGGGAATTCGACATCGGCTGGACCGCCATCCGTGCCCTCCAGGCGGTGAAGCTGGCCAAGGTGCTGCGCGTGGCCCCGAGCATGGACGTGCGCCCGAACATCGCCGTGCCCGATGCGGAAACCCTGAAGGCGCTGTTGTCGCACCGTTTCCAGGCGATGACCGACTACCAGCGCAATGTGTTCGTGCCCGCGCTGCGCGAAGAGGCCGCGTTTGCGGGTGCCAAGCTGCGCAAGCTGCTGCCGCGCCGCATGCGCCGTGGCCTGGTCAACGACGGCCGCTGGCTGAAGCCGGCCTGCCGTGCCGAACTCAACAGCTGGGTGGAACAGCGCCCGCGCATCCGCGTGCTGGTCGAACACCGCGCCCGGCTTTCGGCCCTGCTGGAAGCGCGCAGCAATGACGCCGCTGAGCGTCTGAAGGCACTGCAGGGCTGGTGTCAGGAGGCCGAGGCCAGCGGTATTGCCGCGCTGCAGGCTTACGCGGCGCGCCTGAAGGGCTATGCATTGACGGCGCACTGAGCGTGCGCCGCCTGCTTTGCACCGCGCTGCTGCTCGGCAGCGCCGTGGCCCACGCCCAGGTGGCCGACACCGGCACCTACCTGAAGCGCATGGATACCGATGCTGACGGCAAGGTCAGCGTCGAGGAATATGTGGCCTGGATGATGTACGCCTTCGACCGCATGGACCGCAACGGCGACGGCGTGCTGAGCGCGGACGAGCTGCCGGGTGGCAAGGGCAAGCCGATCACCCGCGAACAGCAGCGGCAGACCATCGTGGAACGCTTCCACAAGCAGGATGCCAACAAGGACGGCTTCCTGAGCGCCAAAGAGCTCGCCGCACCACCCCGGTGATGCCGCGTTGACGCGCATGGCGCGTCACTACGTTGTCCACGCGTAGGGACGCGCCATGCGCGTCCGCCCTCCGTGCCGACGCAATGCCCCTAAAGACCGCCGCCCCCCGGCCGATAACGCCCCCGTAGGAATTCCCCGACTTGTGGCGATTCGTCACGAGAATTTAACATTGCGCTGCGGCACCCGATCGGCGTTGCCGCGGCGGTAGGGATGACCGCTTTCAACGGGGCAGACGCAACGCATGGACGCAAACGCAAAGACGCAGCGACACCGCCTGGGTGCCGCCCTGATGGTGCTCTTCGGCGGCCTCGCCCTGGTCCCCGCTCCGCTGTGGGCGCAGCAGGCCCCCACCAGCCTGGCCGACCAGCAGGAGCTGCGCGACCGCGCCGAGCGTGAAGCCCGCGAGCGCGCCGAACGCCAGGCCGTGCCGGAAGTCAGCGGCCCGGCGGCACCGCCCGCCGCCGACTACCGCAGCACTGAACTGCCGGAAGAAAGCCCCTGCTTCCAGATCGACGCCATCGTCCTCGACGGCGCGCACCGCGACGCCTTTGGCTTCGCGCAGCGCTACCTGCACCAGTACCGCGGCCGCTGCATAGGTCAGGAAGGCATCGCCCTGATGGTGCGCCGCGCCTCCGACCTGGTACTGGCCAAGGGCTATGTCACCACCCGCATCGGCCTGCCCGAACAGAACCTGGCCGCCGGCACCCTGCGCCTGCAGCTGGTACCCGGCGTCATCCGCCAGATCCGCTTTGCCGAGGAAGGCCCGGGCGACGCGCGCTGGAAAAGCGCCTTCCCGGCGCGCCCCGGCGACATCCTCAACCTGCGCGCGCTGGAGCAGGGCCTGGAACAGCTCAAGCGGGTGCCGTCGCAGGACGCCAACATGGAACTGGTGCCGGGCGAGCAGCCGGGCGAGTCCGATGTGGTCATCACCCTGAAGCAGGCCAAGCGCTGGCGCGCGGCCCTGTCGCTGGACGACGCCGGCAGCGAAGGCACCGGCAAGCAGCAGGCCGGGGCCACCGTCTGGGCAGACAACCTGCTCGGCATCAACGACCTGCTCACGGTCGGCGTCAACAGCGACGGCAGCGCGGAGAAGGGCAAGGGTACGCACGGCTACAACGCCTCGTTCACCGCGCCGCTGGGCAACTGGCGCTTCTCCACCAGCACCTATGCCTCGCGCTACGCCCAGATCATCAGCGGCAACGCAGAAGACTTCAGCAGCACCGGCCGTTCGCGCAGCGTCGACCTCACCGTCGATCGTCTGTTATCGCGCGGCCAGAGCTACCGCACCGCGATGGAACTGCGCCTGGCCCAGCGCCACTCGCGCAGCTTCATCGAAGGCAACGAACTGCTCGGCCAGCGTCGGCGCACCACCTCGGCCGAACTGGCGCTGCTGCACCGCCAGTACCTGGGCAGCCTGCAGGCCGATCTGCGCCTGGCCCACCGCCGCGGCCTGCCGTGGCTGGGCGGCGACGATGATGCCGCTGGCCGCGATCCCGAATCCCCCACCTTCCGCTATGGCATCACCTCCGTCGACATCGGCGTGGGTGCCCCGGTGCTGCAGGGCCCGCGTCCGATCTACTGGAACAGCGCGCTGCGCTACCAGTGGAGCTCTGACCCGCTGTATGGCTCGGAGTTCATCAGCATCGGTGGCCGCTACACCGTCAACGGCTTCGATGGCGAAGTGATGATGGGTGGCGCGACCGGTGGCTACTGGCGCAACAGCCTCAACTTCAGCCTGCATCGCCGCTTCTCGCCCTACCTGGGCGTGGATGTCGGGCACATCGCCACCAACGCCGTGCAGGGAATCGACGGCGGCAACATGGTCGGCGCGCACGCCGGTGCGCGCGGCCAGATGCTGAACCTGGATTGGGACGCCTTCGTCGGTTTCCCGCTGGATGCTCCACGCGTCATCCGTGCCCAGAGCGACGCCCGCGTCGTCGGGTTCCGGCTGGCCGCCCAGTTCTAACTGCACCACCCCGCTTCGCGCCGGCATCGCTTTCTGCCGACGCTTCTGCAGTCCCGCGTAACAGACATGGATGATCTGCCATGAAGACCTGCCCCGTTGCTACCCGCTCTTCCACTGTTCCGCCGCGTGCCAGCACGCGCTGGCGCATGGGCGTACTGGCCGCATTGATCACCGCCGTCTTCGGCGGACCGTTCAGCTCGTTCGCGCAGGTGCAGTCACAGGCCGGGCAGGGCACGCGCGTGGAGCCTGCCGCCAATGGCGTGCCGGTGGTGCAGATCAACGCCCCGAATGCCGGCGGCGTGTCGCACAACCGCTTCGAGGACTACAACGTCGGGCGTCAGGGCCAGGTGCTGAACAACAGTGCCACCACCACCCAGACCCAGCTCGCCGGCTACATCCAGGGCAACAGCAATCTGCAGCCGGGGCAGTCGGCGCGGATGATCCTCAACGAGGTCACCTCGTCCAACCGCACGCTGCTGCAGGGCCATGTGGAAGTGGCCGGTGCGCAGGCGCAGGTGATCATCGCCAACCCCAACGGCATCACCTGCGACGGCTGCGGTTTCATCAACACCACCCGTGGCGTGCTGACCACCGGTACCCCGCTGTTCGGCGGCGACGGCAGCCTGTCGGCGTTCCAGGTCGGGCGCGGCACCATCCGCCTGGAAGGAGCCGGGCTGGATGCCGACAACCTGCAACGCATTGACCTGCTGGCGCGCGCGGTGGAGATCAACGCCGGGCTGTGGGCCAAGGAAGCCAACGTGGTCACCGGTGCCAACCAGATCGACTACGAAACCCTCGCCAGCCGTGCCATCCAGGGCGAGGGCTCGGCTCCGGGCTTCGGCCTGGACGTGGCCGCGCTCGGCGGCATGTATGCCGGCAAGATCCGCCTGGTCGGCACCGAAGCCGGCGTAGGCGTGCGCAGCGCGGGCGCGCTGGTCGCCACCAGCGGCGACTTCGTGCTCACCAGCAGCGGTGACGTGCAGCTCACCGGCCGCACCGCCGCCGCCGGCAACGTCACTATGGACAGCGCCGGTACCCTGGCGGTCAGCGGAGCCACCCAGGCCAACAACAACATGAGCCTGCGCGGTGCCAACGTGGCACTGGGCGGCAGTGTCAGCGCCGCCAACGGCCTCGACGCCGCCGCCACCGGCAACCTCGACAGTACCGGTACGGTGCTGGCCAATCGCGTGCAGCTCGGTGCCGATGGCAACCTGCGCCTTGCCGGCCAGATCGAAAGCCGCGGCGATATCGCGCTGCGCGCCGGCCAGCAGCTGGACAACAGCGCCCAGGTCGTAGCCGTGGGCCAGCTGCAGGCGCAGGCCGCGCGCATCGCCCAGCAGCAGAACGCACGCCTGGCCGCGCAGGGCAGCGTGCAGCTGACCGCGCGTGACCAGCTCGACAATGCCGGCATCATCATTGGTGCAGTCGGCACCGGCATCACCGCCGGCCGCCTGGATAACCGCGGCCAGATCTACGGCCAACGCGATGCCAGCGTGGCGGTGAGTGGCGCGCTCAGCAACAGCGGCCTGATCGGCGCAGCGCAGAATCTGGACGTGCGCGCCGGCCAGCTGCAGCAGTCGTCCACTGCAGAACTCTCTGCTGGTGGCAACGCCATCGTGGACGTCGCCGGCAGCGCCGACAATGCCGGCCAGCTGATCGCCGAAAACACCCTGCAGCTCAAGGCCGACACGCTCACCAACACCGGCGTCACCGCCGCCGGCACGGCCGCGCTGACGGTCGGCGCGCTCGACAACCGCGGCACTGTGCTCGGCAGCAACACGCTCGACATCACCGCCACCCGTCGCCTCGACAACGCCGCCACTGGTGGTCTGCGCGCAGGCACCACGCTCAACCTGCGCGCCGCGCAGTTCGACAATGCCGGTGAAGTGGTCAGTGACAACGACCTGACCGTGATTGCCGAAGCCCTGACCAACCGCCAGCGCCTCGAAGCCGGGCGTCAGCTGCAGCTGCAGGCCGGCACGCTCAACCAGAGCGCGCAAGGCCTGGCCGTGGCCCGCCAGGTGAAGGCCACCACCACCGGTGCGTTGGCCAACGCCGGCCGCCTGCATGCCACCGAGCAGCTCGCCATCAACAGCGGCAGCGTGGACAACAGCGGCATCGTATATGGCACGCAGTCGGTGCGCGTGGACAGCACCGGTACCCTGACCAACGCCGGCGTCATTGCCAGCGACGCCGCACTCGCCGTGCGCGCGCAGGGACTGCAGAACCTGGCCAACGGCGATATCTCCAGCGCCGACCTGCTCGACATCGAAGTGCTGCAGGCCGCCAGCAACGCCGGCAATCTGTATGCCCAGCGTGCGCTGGCCCTGCGCGCAGCCAGCGTCGACAACAGCGGCGCGGCGTACAGCACCGGCCGTGCCGACGTGGTTGCAGGTTCCACCTTCAACAATCGCGGCAGCCTGGTCGCCGTGCAGACGCTGGACGTGCAGGCGGCCTCGCTCGAAAGCACCGGCGACCTCGGCAGCGAAGCAGCCAATGTGGTGTTGAATACCACGGGTGACCTCGCCATCGGCGGCCGCACCATTGCCGCCACCACCCTCAACGCCCAGGCCGGCGGCACCCTGCGCCAGAGCGGCAAGGCCTACGCCGCCGGTGACGTCACCCTTGGCGCGCAGCGCGACCTGCAGTTGTCCGGCAATCTCGACAGCAGCGCCAACATCGTGCTGCAGGCCGGTCAGGCCCTGACCAACACGGGTGACATCTACGCCACCGGCGGCGTCACCGCCGAAGCCGGCACCGTGCTGCACAACACCGGTGACGTGCAGGCGACCTCCATCGTCCTGCAGGGGCCGACCGTCGACAACGACGGTCGCCTGCTGGCCAGCGACAATGTCACCGTCACCGGTAACACCATCGACAACAGCGGCCAGATCGTGGCCGGCCTGGCCGCCAATGGCGCGCTGGGCAGCAACGGCCAGGCCACCCTGACCGCCACCGGCCTGCTGCTGCAGTCCGGCAAGGTGCACGCCGGGCAGCGCGTGTCGCTGCAGGGCAGCGGGCTGGATCTGCGCAACGGCCTGATCTGGTCCGGCGGCGACCTCGTCGCGCGTGCCAGCACCGGCACGCTGGACAACACCGATGGCACCCTGGTTGCCGGCGGCACGTTGCAGCTGGAAACCGTAGGCGAACTGATCAACCAGCGCGGCTCGCTGCAGGCGGCCCGCCTGGGACTGCTCGCGGCGGCACTCGACAACCGTGCCGGTGAACTGATCCAGACCGGCAACGATGCGCTCACGCTGGGCTTCACCGGCGCGCTGCGCAATGACGGCGGCCGTATCGCCGCCAATGCCACCAACCTCACCGTGGACGTGGCTTCGCTGTCCAACAGCGGCGGCCGCATCGAACACGCCGGCACCGGCACCACCACCGTGCGCGCGGGCCAGCTGGCCAATACCAACGCCGGCCTGATCGTCGGCAACGGCGCCCTGGTGATGAACGTCACCGATGTGCTGACCAACACTGGTGGCAGCCAGATCAGCGCCGGCAGCGCCGCAGACATCCGCGCGCGCCAGATCGACAACAGCGGCGGCCGTATCGACGCCGTGCGCGACCTCCAGCTGCGCGCCACCCAGGCCCTGCTGAACGCCAACGGCACCGTGGCCCAGCGCCAGGCCGGCACGCTGCAGATCAACGCCGCCAGCGTCGACAACCGCAACGGCCTGATCGGTGCCGAAGGCAACACCACCGTCACCACCGCCAGCCTCGGCAACCAGGCCGGCAATCTGTACGCACGCCAGAACCTCACCCTGGACATCAACGGTGATCTGCGCAACGGCGGCGGCCTGCTGTACGCGGGCAACCAGCTGCAGCTGGACGCCGAAGGCGTGCTCGACAACCAGAGCGGCAGCATCGAGGCGCAGGGCAGCGCGGGTGTCACCGCCGCATCGATGGACAACCGTGGCGGCCGCGTGGTCGTCAACGGTGCCGGTGGTTTGACCGTCAACACGGTGGGCAACCTCGACAACACCGACGGCGTGTTCGGCAGCACCGGTGGCAATGTGCAGCTCACCGCCGCCACTGTCGGCAACCAGCGCGGCAAGCTGGTGGCCGGGCAGAACGCCGTGCTGCAGACCGCGCAGCTGGACAACCGCGGTGGCCAGGTCTACGCCGGCAACGACCTCACGTTGGACAATGCCAACGCCACCGTGCTCAACGGCTCCGGTGAGCTGTCGGCCAGCAACCTGTTCACCCTGCGTGCTGCCAGCCTGGACAACGCCAACGGGCGCGTGATCACCCGCAGCAACCGCCTGTACCTGGGCACGCTGAACAACGCCAACGGCGAGATCAGCGCCTACCAGCAGCTGTGGGCGCAGCTGCAGGCGTTCCAGGGCAGCGGTGGCCGCCTGTTCGGCGGCACCGAGCTGGAACTGCACCTGGCCGGCAACTACACGCATGGCACCGGCCAGCAGCTGCAGAGCAACGGCCGTCTGGCGCTGAACGTCGGCGGCACCCTGACCAACCAGGGCCGCATTGAAACCAGCGGCAACCTGGAACTCAACGCCGCGCAGATCGACAACACCGCCGCTGGCACCATCAGCGCCGGCAATGGTGCTGGCAATGCCAGTGCCACGCTCAACGCCACCCAGGGCATCAACAACCAGGGCCGCATCGACGGCGACGTGGTGCAGGCCACCAGCAACACCTTCACCAACACCGGCACGGTGATGGGCGACCAGGTGACCCTGAACGCCGGCACGGTCACCAATGGCCGCGAGCTGGGCACCACCGTGCCCGTGCGCGACTACAACGAAGGCCTGATTGCCACCACCGGCACCCTGGCCATCAACGCCGACACCTTCAACAACCTCGACGGCGAGCTGTACAGCATCAACGACATCCGCATCGGCGGTCGCTGGGGCGGCAATGCCCAGCAGATCAACAACCGCTCCGGCCGCATCCAGGCCGAGCGTGATCTGGTGCTGCTGGCGCTGGGTGTGCGTAACGAGCGCCGGGTGATGCAGTACGAGCGCAAGGTGTACACCGAGGCGGACCAGGCCGGTGACCCGGATTCGGGTCAGTTCGGCGGTGGTGACTCACCGTATGAGGTGTACCAGCGCTACTGCAGCAGCTCGCAGTCACCGTGCTTCATCTGGCGGGATCACGGCGTCACCCACACCGACACGGTGCTGGAAGGAACGCGCGTCATCGCTACCAGTGCTGCGGGCCAGTTCCTGTCCGGGCGTGACATGCAGATTGCCGGCGGCAGCGTCGACAACATCTATTCCACCATTGCCGCCGGCACCAATCTCTCCATCAACGGGCGCGGCTCGTCCAGCAGCGACAACCCGGCGGACTGGGCCGGTGTGGTCAACAACGTCGGTCTCACCGCCACCAAGACCATCCAGCGTGTCAGCACCTATGAGGTGGAGTACCAGACCTGTCGCTACGATCTGAACTGCCAGGAAGAACCGCGCTGGGCAACGGGCAACCTCGGTACCACCACCGTCACCAAGGAAGTGGCCGTACCCGGCGGCAATGCCAGCATCACCGCCGGCCGCAACGTCACCATCGAAGCGCGCGACGTCAACAACACCGTCGTCACCGTCGGCAACGGCGGCAACCCGGCTGACGTCGGCGGCTGGAACGGCATCGGTGCCTACGTGCCGACCCTCGGCAACGGCAGCCAGGCCGGCACCGCGACCGGCAACACCGGCGCACCGGACCCGGTCACCGGCGTGGCCACGGGCCCGGCCACCGGCACCCTCAATGGCGGTGGCAATGCCGCCAACGTCGGCGCACCTGCGCCGGGTACCAGTGGCGTGGTCAAGCCGCCGCAGGTGGTGGGCAGCGCGCAGAACCCGCTGCCCGGCCTGCTGCCGCCCAGCAGCGGCCTGTACACCGTGGACCCGGGCAACCAGCGCTGGCTGGTGGAAACCGATCCGCGCTTTGCCAACTACGGCCAGTGGCTGGGCTCGGACTACATGTTCGAAAAGCTCAACCTCAATCCCGACCAGCGCCTCAAGCGCCTGGGCGATGACTTCTACGAACAGCGTCTGGTGCTGGAGCAGATAACCGGCCTGACCGGTCGGAAGTATCTCGATGCCGACCTCGATAACGGCATGGACCAGTACCGCGCCATGATGGACGGTGGCGTGACCGAGGCCAGCCGCCTGCAGCTCACCGTGGGCATCGCGCTCTCGCCGGAGCAGATGGCCGCGCTGAACGAAGACATCGTGTGGATGGTCGCCCAGGAAGTGGGCGGCCAGCAGGTGCTGGTGCCGGTGGTGTACCTGAGCCAGGCCACCGCCGACCGCCTGCAGCTGGGCGGTGCCGCGATTGCCGGCGAAAGCGTCGACATCCGCGCCAACAACGTCAACAACCAGGGCATGATCACCGCCGACTACCGCCTTACGGTAGACACCGGCAGCCTGCTCAATGATCGCGGTGCGATGAGCGCCGGCGGCAGCGTGCGCGTGTCCGCCGTGGAAGACATCATCAACAAGGACGGCCTGATCCAAGGCGGCAGCATCAGCCTGGTCGCCGGCCGTGACCTGCAGAGCGTGGCCAGCCTCGGCGTGGCCCGCATCGAGTCGACGGGCGGCCTCGAGCTGGTTGCCGGGCGTGATCTCTCGCTGGTGGGTGCGCAGACCAGCGCCAAGGGCAATGCCGCGCTGCAGGCCGGGCGCGACCTCAACCTGACCACCCAGCAGAGCGGTGCCAACGGCGAGGTGTTCAACCGCACCACGTTGAATGTGGGCGGCAGCCTCGGCCTGCAGGCCGGCAACGACCTCACCCTCACCGCAGTGCAGGTGAAGGCCGGTAATGGTCTGAGCGCGGTCGCCGGCAACGACATCAACCTCAACGTGCTCAGCACCGAGCAGAGCAGCCGCTACAAGAACACCCAAAGCACCCGCCAGACCATTGAAACCAGCGGCCTGGAAGCCGGTGGCAGCATGGCGGTGCAGGCCGGTCGCGACGTCAACCTCAATGCCTCCAACCTGGAAGCCGGCAATGCGCTGGCCGTGGTGGCCGGTCGCGACCTCAACGTCGGCGAGGTGACCACCACCAACACCAGCTCGACCGATATCCGCCGCAAGCGTTACTCGCAGCAGACCGAAACCATGGACGAAACCGTCCATGGCAGCAGCCTCAAGGCCGGTGGCGATGTCGCGCTGGTGGCCGGGCAGGACGCCACCCTCACCGCTGCCAGCGTGTACAGCGAAGGCGGCACCGTGGCCATCTCGGCCGGCCGCGATGTGGTCCTGGACACCGCTGAGGAAGATCACAGCTTCGAGCAGGACACCTGGAGCAAGAAGAAAAAGACCTTCTCCAGCAAGACCACCACCACCCGCGAAACCTCGTCGGACACCTATGCCATAGGCACCACCCTCAGCGGCGAAGGCGTGCAGATCGCCGCCGGGCGTGACATCAGCGCCACCGGCGTGCAGATCGGTGCCACCGGCGACGTGCTGCTGGCTGCCGACCGCAACATCACCATCGCCGCCGCCACCGAGCAGCACACCGAAACCTTCGGCCAGACCAAGAAGAAGTCCGGTGTGTTCGGCGGTGGCGGGGTCAGCGGCTTTGGCGGCATTGGCATCACTGCCGGCAGCCAGAAGGGCAGCGTTTCCACTTCGCTGGAACAGACCACCAGCAGTGGAAGCATGATCGGCAGTCTGGCGGGCAATGTCAGCGTGATTGCGGGCGGCGACGTCACCGTCAGTGGCAGCGACCTGCTGGCTGGCCGTGCCGCCGATGACCTGGCCGGTGTGGGTGGCAACATCGCCATCCAAGGCAAGAACGTCACCATCAACCCGGCCGAGGAAACCGAACGCTACTCGGCCAACCAGAGCGGCCGCAGCAAGGGCCTCTCGGCCACGCTGACCGGCACCCCGGTCGACACCCTGCGCAACCTGCAGCAGGTGAAGGACAGCGACGGCAGCAGCGCGGACAAGGCCAGCGGCTACGCCAAGGAACTGGGCGCGGCAGCCCTGACCCTGCCCGGCATCAACGTGGGCTATGGCAGCAGCAAGAGCCAGGGCAGCGTGGCGGTGGAAACCACCACCCAGCGCGGCAGCAGCCTGAATGCCGCTGGCAATGTGACCGTGCGCGCCACCGAGGGCGACATCACCGTCGCCGGCAGCTCCATCGCCGCCGGCGGTACCGCCACCCTGGACGCGCAGCGCCACGTGATGCTGCTGACCAGCGTGGACACCCAGTCCGACGGGCGCAGCAGTTCGTCCAGCACCCACCAGTACGGTGCCAGCTCGATCTCGCCGGGCGACATGATCCGCCACGTGCAGGGCGGCCCGAACAGCGGCGGCGTGCGCATGTCGCCGTACAACAGCGGCAACAGCGAAGGCAGCAGCAACCAGCAGGTGATCGGCCAGACCGGCAGTACCATCAATGCCGACAAGATCAACCTGGTCAGCCGCGAGGGTGACATCACCCTGCAGGGTGGACAGGTGGCTGCCGAGAACGCGCTGAACGTGCTCGCGCAGAAGGGCAACGTGGAACTGCTGCCGGGCGAGATCAGCCACAGCTGGCAGGAGACCCAGCGCAGCAAGCAGATTGGCGACCTGGGTGGCGACGGCTACACCGGCAGCACCGGTGTGCGTAACGAGTTCCACGACGTCAACGGCCGCCAGACCGACCAGAACAGCGTTCGCACCAGCCTGAGCAGTAACCAGGGCGACGTGAACGTGGTGGCCAAGGGCGACCTGATCGCGCGCGGTGCCGACATCTCCGCTGGCAACGACGTGACCCTGGTCGGCACCAACGTGGTGCTGGACGCCGCCACCGACACCCTCACCCAGGCCGAGCGCCACCGGGTGAACCAGGCCGGCGGCACCATCGCGCTTTCTGGCTACGGTGTGCAGGCGGCGCAGGCCGCCGAAGCCGCCCAGCGCGCCAGTGAATCCGGCGACGACCGTCTGGCCGCGCTGTATGGCGCACAGGCCGGCTATGCTGCCAAGGACGCCATGCAGGGCACCGGCGCAGCGGTGAAGGTCACCGTCAGCGTGGGCAGCAGCAGCGCCTCCAGCAACAGCACGCTGCAGCAGTCCACCGAGCAGGGCAGCACGGTGACGGCTGGCCGAAACGTCACCGTGGTTGCCACGGGTGACGGCACCACGGGTGCCGATGGGTATGCCGCCAATGGTGACATCACCGTGCGGGGTGGACAGATCACGGCGGGCAACAACGCCAGCTTCGACGCTGCGCGAGACATCAACTTCCTCTCCAGCCAGAACACCCAGACCCAGGAAGGCGACAGCAAGAGCGGCAGCGGTAGCGTCGGTGTGGGCTTCGGCCTGGGCGGTTCGCAGAACGGCTTCACCATCGAAATCGCAGCATCGGCCGCACAGGGCCAGATGCAGGGCAACGGCACCACGCACCAGGCCACTCAGGTGCAAGCGGGCAATCAGCTCTCGCTCACCAGCGGGCGCGACACCACCCTCCAGGGTGCTCAGGCCATGGGCGAGACCGTGCTGGCGGACATCGGCCGCGACCTCACCCTGAGCAGCAGCCAGGACAACCAGTACTACGACCAGAAGGACCAGAACGGCGGCTTCGGGCTTTCGCTGTGCATTCCGCCGCTGTGCTTCGGTGCCAGCAGCGGCAGCGTGAGCTACGGCCAGACCGACATCAACAACAACTACAACAGCACCACCCAGCAGACTGGCATCGCGGCCGGTGCCGGCGGCTACCAGATCAATGTAGGCAACCACACCCAGCTGGATGGCGCGGTGATCGCCAGCACGGCGGATCCGTCGAAGAACCTGCTGTCTACTGAAAGCCTGGGCGTGACCGACCTTAGCAACCACGCAGACTACAGCGGCGGTAGCTGGGGTGGTTCGGTGGGCTTCAGCGGGTCGATTGGGGATCAGAGTAACGGTGGGCAGAACACGGGCGCGCCGGCAAAGACGCGTTGGAACGATCCATCGCTGAGCCCGAGCCTCGGCGTTCCGTCGGGCGACTCTGCCAGCAGTGTGACTCGTAGCGACATCTCCGCCGGCACGGTGGTGGTGCGTAATGGCGATACGTCGGCTCTGGATGGATTGGATCGTACGGCGACTGATCTGCAGCAGGAGGGGCTGGAGAATAAGTTTGATGCTGAGAAGGTTCAGCGTGATCTGGTCGCCGGTCAGATCGCCGGCCAGGTTACGTTCCGTGCCACCGGGGATCTGGCGCAGGCACTGACCGATGAGTATCGCAAGGCACAGGCAAAGGCGATCTCCGCACAGGCAATGCTGGACGCACTTGGCGAGGACGAAGCTCCGGAACTCCGTGACCAGCTGCGGAAGGACATTGCTGACGCCAACGCGGCGATGGCAGCGAACCAGGCCCAGTACGACCTGTGGAAGGACGGCGGGGCAGGTAAGACACTTCTGCACGCAGTCGCAGGTGCCGTGGTAGCAGGTTCCGGTGGCGGCGATGTGCTTTCCGGCGCGCTGGGTGCCGGTGCGGCTGAGCTTGGGCGCCCTATTACCGACGAGGAAGGAAATCTCATTCGTCAGTTGGTCAGTGCCGCGTTAGGCGCAGTCGGCGGCGAGACCGGCGTGGCAACCGGTCTCGCGGGCGAACAGTACAACCGTCAGCTGCATCCGGACGAGGTCAAACTCATCAACGCCAATGCACTGGCCTTCGCGCAAAGCGAGTTCGGCTGCGAGGATCAGTGCACCACCGATCAGGTAAACGCCGCGCGTCAGCGCCTGCTGATCCAGGCGGTACGTCAGGTTGATGAAGCATGGAACAAGATGCTCGGCCATAAGGGGCTGACCGCCCAGGACGGCAACGCGCAGACGTTCCTGGACAAAGTGGGCAAGACGACGGGCGACTACACCTACTTCGCCGCGGACTACTACCAACGTGCAGACCAGTCACTCTTCGCAGACAAACTGCAGGGCACGAAGGAGCTCGCGCAGCTGTACGGCGCGATCATTTCCACCGGAAAGACCGAGGCTGAACAGCGCAACCTGCTGCAGGCGCTCAATCGCGTTGACGCTGGTTGGCGCGACGACTTTGCAAACGGCGTCATCAGTCGAGACGCTTGGACCATCCTCACCACGTTTACCGGTGACGTTGGATTCGTTCTGGAGGTTACCCGCAAGGTAGCAACCGGTGACGTTGAGGGTGCCGTGAAGGACGTGGCCACAGCATTTGCTGTGGCCAAGATCGCGGGCCAGCTGGGACGCCTGATCCCCTCCAAGGGTGCAGCCAGCGCACCCACCAAGCCCGTGGCTGAAGCAGTACCGACGAACGCCACCCCGGCCGAAGTTCAACAGGCGGTAAGCAATCAGGTCGCGAAGGAAGCGGGGGATACTCTGATCCTCGCCAAACCCGACTACGCAGTGCCGCAGGGCTATACGGTAAAGGTTGGTTCGGATGGCGCCGCCACCGTTACCGCACCCAACGGGGGCGTGTACAAGTCGACAGGTACCTACGACAGCAACGGTCGGCAGATCTACACCGACTCAAGCGGTGCGCCTTACACGCTGGATGGTGGCGTTGCGGAGGTTATCGAAATCCCAGCAAGCTCCGCCTTGGCGAGAGAGGGTCTTCGCAATGATCTAGCGAGTCAGGCTGGCATCCCGCGAAGTCTTGATCAAGTCTGGGGTTCATCCCTGGAAGACTTGGCGCAGGCCTACAAGATGGATGGTGCGACGCTTGTCCCAGTTCCCCCGCGACCGGGATCGTCGGGCAATGCACAGGTGCTCAAGATCGAAGGTCACCCGACGATGAAGGAAGTTCAGTACCATCCGGGTGGTGGCGTGCATGGAGAGGCTCCCTACTACAAGTTCACCTACAAGGACGGTACAGAAGTGCGGGTCATCGATCCGACGCAGAAGTTCAACCCGGGTACAATCACGAAGTATCAGCAGTACTTTGATCCGCAAGGAAATCGTTTGAAGTACGAAGGTGGTGAGTGGAAACTATGGCAATGACCAGCAATTCACTTTTGGTTCCCCATCTGGGCGCAGAGATTGTTCCGGGCGTGAGCGCGGCTGGCTTCACGCTGGGCGAAAGCTTCGACAGCATCGAACAGCGTGTGGGGACGGTCGAGTGGTATGAGGCCAATGCCGCACTCGAATCGATAACCATCAAGAGCCAGCACTGGATAGGGATCAATACTCAGTTCGGATATCCTCTGGAACAAGGAAAGTACATCCAGTCATTTGTCTACCAAAATCATGTCGTAACGTTGGCCTTCGGAGATTCCAAGCGACTGTTTAGGATCGTTGTCGGACGCGGGTATGCGGGAACAATCGGATCGGTGCGACCAGGTGACGATCTGATGATTCTGAACGATAGGTTCGAGCTCGAATTCAATAGCCAAGACGACGACTTCCTGATACACACGGATGGACGATGTGTGGAGGGAATCAGTTTCCTGACCAACTACAGAGCTTCACTTGAGCATGCGCCGGACCAGACGATCGAGTATGTGTCTGTTCACAACTGGTCGCTCCGGTAATTGTCTGTAGAGATAGGCGTCTTGGATCGGGTGTGCTAGCCGTGATCGATGTCAGGGCGACTCGCTATGAAAGGCTGAGTTCTGAACGAGGCACTTGATGAGTGGCTGGAGTGCTGCGAAGGAAAGCGGTCCCGTATGACTTACGAGAGTTGTTTAAGCGGAATCCGCAATGCTGTAGAAAAGATCCGCACTAGAATGCTGCCAGGCGGACTCTTCGACACGGCGGAGAATCTTCGCTTCATCGAGTCCAACACGGGCGATCCCTACGCCTGCAAGGGCTTCCTCCGTATGCACGCAATCGCACAGGCCATGCTCTGTTGGTTCGACGGCAGTGATCTGCACGGTCTCAAAGAGTGGTTCCATGTCGCGGGACAGAATCAGAACGCTCTCTACCAGGAGCGGCCGGGCAAGGATTGCCGGACTCCCGTCTACCTGGCGCCATTGCTTTCGGACAACGCGGATCTTATAAAGTGGTACGCCGAGTTCCAGTACCCGTACACTCGTGCCAGCGGGACGTTGTCGGCCAAGCAGCGTGACAACCCGAAGGCGGATGAGTTCTACCGAGAGGCTAGGAATTCTGACCGCTGAGGTTGAGACCGGAGAGTTGAAAGTGTCAGACGGATCGACCTTCACGTTGGACTCCTGCGAGATCTCGCTGGAGTGAGCACACCCCGATGCGCCAAACATCGACACCGGGCCCGAGACGATTTGAACCACATGAACGAACTCCTGGACGACTGGAATGACCTCTGCTCTGGCAGGCGCGAGCTGGATAAGTCCAATTTTCTTCCTCTTTTCAAAGCGGGTTTGACAGATTCCGAGCTGAGTTCGGTCTTCAAGTACTTTGACCATGCCGAAGAGATGGAGAGCCGGACTCGTAAGATTCTGCGTGCTGGTTACCTCGGCGAGTATGTGTATCTTCAGCAGCCAAAGATCTCAGACCGCCAGCAGGTCCTTGCGGCAGCTACTGCCTGGATTCGTGAACAGGGGCGATTTTGTCGCCACACCGGTGAAGAGGCTCTGGCAACAATCGCGGATTCCGTAGAAGTCAAGCTCATCGAGAAAAAAACGTTCGATGAGCTGAAGGCTCAACAGCAGCCGGAGGACGATGTCTCTGATCACATCACGCACACGGTCTTGCACTCACTACGAGACGAATCAGATGCGGTATTTGCACTGATCGAGGCTGTGTATGGCATCGCCGCCAACTACGATCTTGCATGGTACGTCGTGCAGCCGCTGCTGAAGGTGGATTTGGACTTTGCCCTCTACTTCGATCTCTGGCAACTCGGCAGTGCAGGGGTTCTGACGGAAGACCTGTACTGGGTGAGAGATGGGAGTTGATTCCACTATCGTCGACTGTCGAGCCGAGTCTTGGCGGAATTGGCACGAAGACACACTCCGCCAAATTTAGGGGGTAGGTCTCCAAAGCTCAACCCCTTGGTTCCGAAGGAGTGGCTCTCAGTGGCGCTGCTTGATCGCTTGGCGACGTGTACTCACTAGCTGCCGAGAACGACGATACGATTCCAGTGGTGGGGTAGAAGGAACAAGCTATGCTGAGCAGGGAGGCTGCGCTGTGAATGAGATCCTTCGCGAATGGGAACGGTACTGTGAGGGCGATGGAAATGTGGACGACTGCCACTTCCTTGGTCTCTTCAAGTCAGAATTGACGGAACAGGAATTGAGGCGAGCGGTGCGATACTTCGCATCGTCGGATCAGCTTGAGGAGCGGCTACGCAGGGTCCTCGCCTCTGGATATCTGGGCGACTACGCTTATCTGCAGCGGCCGCCAATGAAGGACGTCGGCAAGACATCCCTTCTCGCAAGGGCATGGCTTGATGAGCAGGCTAGGTTCTGCAGCGAGATCGGAGAGGCGGAGCTGCAGCAGCTAGCCCAATCCGCTCAGATCCTGTTCGTGGACAAAGCTGAGTACGAGAAGGCTCGATTCGAAGACACGCCTGGAGGCTTGATTGGAGACTACATGACAGACGAAGTCTTCATGCCACTCCATGACGCTCCCCGTACAACATTCGCTCTTATCGAAGCAGCTTACGGAATTGCCGCTGACACCTGTCTCGCTTGGTACATCACCCAGCCGCTGCTGAAGATCAAGTTGGACTTTTCAAAGTACTTTGATTTCTGGCGCAGTGGCGGAGCTGGCGTCCTCACAAAGGAGGGCTTCCTGGTACTGAGGGGCGAGTAGAAATTGACCGCCGCCCCCACACGGGGATAAGGGCCGCTGGTCTACGCATACTCGTGGTGGGGCGCGCCGTCGTCGATGAATCTCGATACCGCGTGTCACACTGCTTTGGTAGCATCGGTCGGCAGACGACGGCATTGAAGAATGCAACGACCGGTAACGCGTTGAGTTGAGCGTCGCCGAAGCGCCTGCCTCTGGCCCCACGTTGTTTCGATGGAGATCATGCGTTATCGGGCGTGGAACGGTTCAGTGCCGTCGTCTGTCGACCGACGCTACCAAACCCACCACCCCAGGTGCATGGCGGCATCGGCGCGGTGTCGGCGGTCCCATCGCACAGGGCGCATTGCACCAGCGCGACCTCATCTGGCCCAGCACTCACCGATGATTGACTATCGCGCCCGGCATCGGCCGGGCGCTTCTCTATGATCGTCGCAGGGGCAGCTGCTATGCCGCAGGCCGCATCTGCTGGATCGGATCTGCGTGCACGTCGGTAAAGTGGATCTGACGGATCACGCCATCGGGTCCGTTCGGCGTTATCGCTTCCACGCGGTCGCGCGGGCCGATCAAGGCCACGGTGACTACGCCCAGGCCGGCTTCCACGATCACGCGTGCGCCCACGTCCATGCCCATCTCACGCAGCCAGGGGCCGTGTAGCAGGATGAACGGGGTGGGGCGGTGGGAGAGTACCGGTGGCTGCAGCAGGCTGTTGCAGCACTTGCAACGCTGGATCAGCTCGGTTGTTTCTGAGGAGGTTGCGTCACGGTCTGGCGCGGCGGCGCGGTTCTTGTGCATATGAAATCTCCATCGACATTGAAGACCCCTCGCCAGCAAGGCGAGGGGGTCGGGAGGTTTACAGCCGCTCAAAGCACACGGTGTGGCGTATTTCCCCCTCACGAGGGTGTTGTATTAACCACCCTCCCGACCAAGGGATGCACAAACAATTTTGCTTTGGAAGGGCTGTAAAACCCGGAGCGGACAGTGCGCCCTTTGGCGATGGATTGAAATTGGCATTTGCGACAAGGAGTTGCGGTTGTTGGTCGTAATCGAGCCGTTGTCGGATTTGACCCGCGATTTTTGAGAGGCGTGTTCCAGAATCGAGAAAATCAATGGCGACCGGGCGGCAAAATTTCGCGTTGATGGCGTCGAACTCGGCGAAATAAAGTGTGGTTCGGGGTGCACGGGCGACGCGATTGACCTGCATCGCCGCATCGCCGCATCGCAGCGCCTGATGCGTAGATGCGTTTCGTTGAAGGTCATGCGTTACCGGACGTGGAAACGTTCATGGCGATCGTCTGTCGACCGATCCCACCGGTGCCCGGCATCGCGAAGCCATCCGGGTCAGCACCCCGAACATCCCCCGAATGCAGCAGTTGCCGTAGGTACCACACCCCGCGTGGTACGAAGCCACCCCCATCCGCATCACAGCACCAAGGGTAGAATCCCCCCATGCCCGAACTGCCCGAAGTAGAAACCACCCGTCGCGGCCTTGCGCCGCACCTGGAAGGCCGCCGCATCCACGGGGTGATCCTGCGCCGGCCGGACCTGCGCTGGCCGATTCCCGACGAAATCAGCACCCTGCTGCCGGGCCAGGCGATTGAAGGCGTGCGCCGCCGCGCCAAGTACCTGCTGCTGGATACCGCCATCGGCAGCGCGGTGCTGCACCTGGGCATGTCCGGCAGCCTGCGGGTACTGCCCGGCGACACCCCCGTGCGTGCGCACGACCATGTCGACATCAGCCTGGACAACGGTCGCCTGCTGCGCTTCAACGACCCGCGCCGGTTCGGCAGCCTGCTCTGGCAGCCAGCCGGGCAGACCCACGAGCTGCTGGCCGGGTTGGGCCCTGAGCCGCTGGACGATGACTTCGACGGCGACTACCTGTTCCAGCGCAGCCGTGGCCGCAAGGCCCCGGTGAAGACCTTCCTGATGGACCAGGGCATCGTGGTCGGGGTGGGCAACATCTATGCGGCCGAAAGCCTGTTCATGGCCGGCATCAACCCGCTGCGTGAAGCCGGCAAGATCTCGCGTGAGCGCTACCAGCGGCTGGGCGCGGCGGTGAAACAGATCCTCGGCCATGCCATCACCCGTGGCGGCACCACCCTGCGCGACTTCATCAACCCGGACGGTGCGCCTGGATACTTCGAACAGGAACTGCTGGTTTACGGGCGTGAAGGCGAGCCCTGCCGGCAGTGCGGGCGGCTGCTGCGCCACGCCACCATCGGCCAGCGCGCCAGCGTGTGGTGCAGTCACTGCCAGCGCTGAGTCGCACTTTTGCCCCCGAACGGGCGCTATAGTCGGCCCAACGTCACCGGCGGGGGTGTGGCATGGACGATGGCCCGGATATCACCGTATGGCTGGATTCAGCCCGTTCGGGCGACCGTGCTGCCCTGGATCGCGTGCTGACCCTGCTGTACCAGGAACTGCACAGCATGGCCCGCCGCCAGCTGGCCGGTCAGCAGGGACGCACCCTGGACGCGACCTCGCTGGTCCACGAATCGTATTTGAAGCTGCTGGGCGCGCGCGGCGCGGCCCGCTTTGAAGACCGCGCGCACTTTTTCGCCTATGCCGCCTCGGCCATGCGCAGCGTGGTGGTGGATTACGCCCGCAACCGGCTGGCGCGCAAGCGCGGCGGTGATTTGAAGCGGGTCGCGGAAATTCCCGAAAACAGCAGCAGCGGCGTGCGCCTGGACGAAGACCTGCTGGCGCTGGACGTGGCGCTGGCGCGGCTGCAGGCGGTGGATGGGCATCTGGCCAAGGTGGTCGAGCTGCGCTACTTCGCCGGGCTGTCCGAACAGGAAATCGCCGACCTGTGCCAGCGCTCGGAGCGCAGCATCCGCCGCGACTGGCAGAAGGCGCGGCTGTTCCTGCTGGCGTCGGTACGCGAGGACTGAGTAGTTCCACAGCGACGAGAGCGATCATATGGAGGCAGGGCGCTGGCAGCAGTTGTCGTCGCTGCTGGATCAGTTGCTGGAGTTGCCCCCCGACCAGCGCGCGGCGCGCCTGGCGCGGCTGCACGCGTCCGATCCCACCCTGGCCGGGGAAGTGGAGCGCCTGCTGCAGCATGAGGCGGAAAGCCAGGACTTCATGGCCCAGCCGCTGTGGACGGCCGCGCCGGAAGACAGCCGTGAAGGCACCCGCATCGGCCCCTACCGGCTGCTGCGCCGGCTGGGCGAGGGTGGCATGGGCGAGGTCTGGCTGGCTGAGCGCGCTGACGGCCTGTACGAACGCCAGGTCGCGCTGAAGCTGCTGCGCAGCGGCTATGCCGACCCGGGCCTGCGCCAGCGCTTCAGCCGCGAACGCGAAATTCTGGCGCGCCTGCAGCACCCGCACCTGGCCCAGCTGCTGGACGCCGGCATCGACCTGCAGGGCCAACCGTACCTCGCGCTGGCCTACGTGGAAGGCGAGCCGATCACCGATTACTGCCAGCGCCTGCAACTGCCACTGGAGCGCCGCCTGAAACTGATGCAGCAGGTGTGCGCGGTGGTCAGCCACGCGCACGCCAACCTGATCGTGCATCGCGACCTGAAGCCCTCGAACATCCTGGTCACCGCGGATGGCGAGGTGAAGCTGCTGGACTTCGGCATCGCCAAGCTGCTCGATGACGAGCAGCCGCGCGAGGTTGGCGCACACCCGCCGACCGAAGCACGTGCCTTCACCCTGCACTACGCCGCGCCGGAACAGGTGCGCGGCGAACCGGTGACCACGCTCACCGACGTGTACTCGCTGGGGGTGGTGTTGTTCGAGGTGATCACCGGGCGCAAACCCTACCGCCTGCGCCGGCTCAGCGACGCCGAATGGGAGCGCTCGATCCTCGAGGTGAATGCCCCACGCGCCTCGAGCCTGCTGCTGCGCGCCGAACCCGACCCGTCCCCCGCGACCCGTCGCCTGGCGCGCCGCCTGCGCGGTGACATGGACACCATCCTGCTCAAGGCGCTGCAGAAGGAACCGGCGCAGCGCTATGCCTCGGTGGAGGCCCTGTCGCAGGACGTGCAGCGTTTCCTGGAAGGACGGCCGATCCACGCGCGCCCGCAGCGCGCGCTGTACCGGCTGCGCAAGTACCTGGGCCGGCACCGTTGGGGCGTGGCGCTGGGCGCGGTCAGTGTGGTCGCCCTGCTCGCGCTGGCCGTGCTGGCGCTGTGGCAGATGCAGCAGGCGCGGCGCGAGATCGCGCGCGCGCAGGCGATGCAGGATTTCACCATCGGGCTGTTCGACCGCGCTGCCAGCGTGCGCCACGGCAGCTTTGACGTGCGCCAGATGCTGGCCACCGGGCAGCAGCGCGGCGAGGCCGAGCTGGCCGACCAGCCGCTACCGCTGGCTGATCTTGAAGGGGTGATCGGGCGCTTGCGGATCGGTCTGGGGGACTACCAGCTGGCGCTGCAGACCCTGGACCGGCAGCGCGCGCTGCTGGAGCAGGTCGAGGATGTGCCGCCCGAGCTGCAGCTGGAAGCGGTCACCCAGCGCGGACGCGCGCTGCGCATGCTGGGGCGTTCGCGCGAGTGCGTGGCCCACCTGGCCCCGATGCAGTCGCTGGCGGCGCAGCAGCGCCATGCGTTCCCGTCGCTGGTGGCCGAGTATCACGCCCAGCTGGGCCGCTGCCAGCAGCTGCTGGGCTACCGGCGGCCGGCGCGTGAGGCCTTCACGCAGGCGCTGACCCTGCGCCGCGACGTGCTCAAGGACACCACCGGCAGCGCCGAAAGCCTGGCCGACCTGGCCGCGCTGGACAGCGACGAAGGGCACACCCAGGCGGCGCTGGCCGGCTACCGGCAGGCCTTGCAGCTGCTGCAGCTGCGCACCAGCGAGCGCGACCCGCAGCGGGTCACCCTGCGCCGCCACCTGGGTGAGACCCTGGCCGCACAAGGCGACCTCGACGCGGCCTCGCAGCACCTGCACATGGCGTGGAACGACGCGGTCAGCCTGTACGGCCCCGACCATCCGGAAACCCTGGGCATCCGCCGCCTGCGGGGCACCCTGGCGCTGCAGCGGGGCGACCTCGCGGAAGCGGCGGCGACCCTGCAGGAAGTGCACCGGCTGACCCGGCAGGCGCTGGGCGAGCAGCACCGCGACACCGGGGCCAGCTGGAACGCGATGGGCCACCTGGCTCGCGAGCGCGGGGAAACGGCGCAGGCGGTGGAGGACTTCGCCCGCGCGGTCGAGATCTGGCGTCAGCCCGACTGCGTCGGCCTGCTGCCGCAGGGGCTGTACGACTACGGTGTGGCGCTGGCCGATGCAGGGCGCTGGGAGGAGGCGCTGGCGGCGCTGCGCGAGGGGCGTCAGTGGCTGGCCGCGCAGCGTGGCGAGGACGACCCGCTGGTGCAGCGCGCGGACTGGCGCATGGCCGACATCAGGGGCGCGCGGGTGGACCCGGTGGATGCCGGGCAGCGGCTGGCCGATCTGATGGGGCGTTCACCGCGCGGTGGTCCGGAAGCGGTGCTGCAGCAGAACGCGGTGCAGCTGGCGTGGGCGCGCAACCTGGTCCGCCTGGGCCAGACCGTGGAGGCCGAACGGGTGCTCGCACAAGTGGCCAAGGTGAACGGCAGCGACCCGCGCACCGAGCAGTTGCGCTGGCGCGCGCGCCTGCTGCAGGGCCAGCTCCGCTGCAGCCAGGCCCCGCCCCGCGGCCGCGCGACGCTGCTGCAACTGCGAGATGAGGTACGCCGGCAGCGCCCGGAAGGAGGCAGGGTGCTGCGCAGCATCGACCTGGCGCTGGAAGACTGCAGCGACGGGTCGCTGCTTGCGGTGACGTCGCGAGACTGAACGGTGCCTATTCATCACAGCGGCGATTTAACGTTCGCGTGCCTATGATGGCCGGCCCTTTCCTGCCTTTGCTGCCCTGCATGCAACGACGCGACTTCATCCGCAACGCTTCCCTGGCCCTGGCGGCCATCGGTTTTCCCGCGCTGCCGGCCTGCGCCGCGCAGGGCAGCCAGGTGGGCCTGCGCCGGCTCGGCCAGCCGCAGTCGTTCGACTTCGCCACGCTCAAGGGCCAGGCCCGCGCGCTGTCCGAAGCGGCGTACAAAAGCCACCGGCGCACCCTGCCCGGGCCGTTGGAGGCACTGGACTGGGACCAGTACCAGTCGATCCGTTACCGCCAGGATCACGCCCTCTGGGCTGACCAGCCGGGCCGCTTCCAGGCCAAGTTCTTCCACCTGGGCCTGTACTTCCATTCGCCGGTGCGGATGTTCGACGTGGTCAACGGCATGGCCCAGGAACTGGCCTATGACCCGGCCGCGTTCGACTACGGCAAGAGTGGTCTGAAGGGCAGCCACCTGCCGGCCGACCTGGGCTTTGCCGGCTTCCGTCTCAACACCCGCCAGGACACCGACCGCGACTTCGCCGCGTTCCTGGGGGCCAGCTATTTCCGTGCGGTCGGCAAGGAGGGCCAGTACGGCCAGTCCGCGCGCGGTCTGGCGATCGACACCGGCATGGACCGTCCGGAGGAATTCCCGGACTTCATCGCCTATTTCCTCGAGCAGCCGGCCAAGGACTCCAACACGCTGGTGGTGTACGCCCTGCTGGATTCGCCCAGCGTGGCCGGCGCGTACCGTTTCGCGATCACCAACGGCGATGTGCTGCTGATGGACGTGGACGTGGCGCTGTACCCGCGCAGGACCATCGAGCGCCTCGGCATCGCGCCGTGCACCAGCATGTATCAGGTGGGCGAGAACGACCGCCGCATGGCCTGGGACTGGCGGCCGGAAATCCACGACACCGACGGCCTGTCGATGTGGACAGGGGCCGGCGAGTGGATCTGGCGGCCGCTGGGCAACCCGCGCCAGCTGCGTTTCAACATGTTCGTGGACAACAACCCGAAGGGCTTCGGGCTGCTGCAGCGCGACCGCAACTTCGACCACTACCAGGACGATGGGGTCTTCTACGAGAAGCGCCCGTGCCTGTGGGTGGAACCCAAGGGGCAGTGGGGCAAGGGCTCGGTGCAGCTGGTGGAGATTCCCACCGTGGACGAGACCTTCGACAACATCGTGGCGTTCTGGAACCCGGAAGCCAAACCCCAGCCGGGCCAGGAGATGCTGCTGGGTTACCGCCTGTACTGGGGCGCTGAACCGCCGGCGCGGCCGCCGCTGGCCCATGCCGTGGCCACGCGCACCGGGTTGGGAGGGGTGATCGGCAAGAAGCGCGAGTACTTCTCGTGGCGCTTCGCGGTGGATTTCGAAGGCGGCGAGCTGGCTGCACTGATCGACAAGGGCGAAGTGGAAGCCGTGGTGCAGGCCAGCCGTGGCCGGACCGAAATCGTGTCGGCGCGTCCGTTGCGCGAGATCAAGGGCTATCGCGCCATGTTCGACCTGGTGCCGCCGGACAACAGCACCGACCAGATCGACATCCGCCTGTATCTGCGCAGTGGTGGCAAGACCCTGACCGAGACGTGGTTGTATCAGTACAACCCGCCGCCGGCGGGTGCGCCGGAGCGCACGTTGTATTGACGGCGGCTTCGGACGGTCCAAACGCCGGTTCAATTTTGGGACCGGCGGATTTCCTGGCTTCGGGCGCTTGTGCCGCGCTGCGCGCGGTTGCCGGCCAGCGGCCGGCACTACGAATTGCTACGTGGCGACCGGGTGGCCGGATCAAATCGGTAATGCCGCCTGCATGGGCTCGATCCGCCCTTCGCCCCGGGTAATCTTCTTGAACTCGGCCCGGCTCACCGATACGTAGCGCTCGTTGCCGCCGATCTCCACCTGTGGGCCGTCCTGCACCGCGTGGCCGTGCTCGTCGACACGCACGGTCATGGTGGCCTTTTTGCCGCTGTGGCAGATGGTCTTGATCTCCTGCATCTCGTCGGCCCAGGCCAGCAGGTACTGGCTGCCTTCGAACAGCTCGCCGCGGAAGTCGGTGCGCAGTCCGTAGCACAGCACCGGAATGCGCAGCTGATCGACCACCTCGCTGAGCTGCCAGACCTGGCTGCGGCTGAGGAACTGGGCCTCGTCCACCAGCACGCAGCCCAGCGGACCGTGCGCGTCCAGGTCCTGGCGGATCAGCTGCTCCAGGTCGGTCTCGCGGTCGAACGCCACGCCCTCGGCCTTCAGCCCGATCCGGGAGGCGACCACGCCGCGCCCGGCGCGGTCATCCAGGCGCGGGGTCAGGATCGCCACCCGCATGCCGCGCTCGCGGTAGTTGTGCGCCGACTGCAGCAGCGTGGTGGTCTTGCCGGCGTTCATCGCCGAATAGTAGAAGTAGAGCTTGGCCATGCCGGGATTTTAAACGGCTGGGGGGGGGTTGTTCAGTCCGGTTGTTCAGCCGGGCAAGCCCGGCTCTACGGGGCGGGCGCACCCCGGTACAATGCCGGCTCGACGGAGAAGGCATGCACGGTCTCAACCCCCCACAACGCGCCGCAGTACTGCACTGCGAAGGTCCTTTGCTGGTGCTGGCTGGCGCGGGCAGCGGCAAGACGCGCGTAATCGTGGAAAAGATCGCCCATCTGATTGCCAGCAAGCGCTACCCGGCACGACGCATCGCCGCGATCACCTTCACCAACAAGTCCGCCAAGGAAATGCGCGAGCGTGTGGGCAAACGCCTGCATGGGGATGACGCCGATGAAGTGACCATCTGTACCTTCCACGCGCTGGGATTGAAGTTCCTGCAGATCGAGCACGCTGCGGTTGGACTCAAGCGCGGCTTCTCCATCTTTGATGCCGACGATGCCACTTCTCAGGTCAAGGACCTGATGTACGGGGCCAAGCCGGATGACATCGAAGATGTGAAGAACCTGATCTCGCGCGCCAAGAATGCCGGGCTATCGCCCGAACAGGCGATGGCGGCCGCACGCAGCAACCGCGAGAAAGAAGCGGCCAGCGTTTACGAGCGCTATCAGTTGAGGTTGACCGCGTTCAATGCGGTCGACTTCGACGACCTGATCCGGCTGCCGGTGCAGGTGCTGGAAGAGAACCCCGAGATCGCATTGGCCTGGCGCGAACGCATCGGCTACCTGCTGGTGGACGAGTGCCAGGACACCAACGACGCCCAGTACCGGTTGCTGAAGCAGTTGGCCGGCAGCGCGGGCAACTTCACCTGCGTGGGCGACGATGACCAGTCCATCTATGCATGGCGCGGTGCCAACCCGGAAAACCTGCAGCAGATGGCGCGCGATTACCCGGCGTTGGAAATCATCAAGCTGGAGCAGAACTACCGCTGCTCCAACCGCGTGTTGCGCGCGGCCAACGCGCTGATCGCCAATAACCCGCACGAGCACCTCAAGAAGCTGTGGAGTGACCAGGCCGACGGCGAGCGCATCCGGGTATGGGAGTGCCGTAACAGCGAGCACGAAGCAGAAAAGGTCGCCGCCGAGATCTCCTACCTGGCCACCACCAGGCAGATTCCGTGGAGTGACTTCTGCATCCTGTTCCGCGGCAACTTCCAGTCACGCCCCCTGGAAAAGGCGCTGCAGCTGGTACGCGCGCCTTACCACATCACCGGCGGCACCGCCTTCCTGGAGCGCCAGGAAGTGAAGGACACCCTGGCGTGGCTGCGCCTGCTGGTGAACCCGGATGACGACACCGCGTTCATGCGCGCGGTGCAGTCCCCCAAGCGCGAAGTCGGCGCGGGCACGCTGGCCAAGCTGGCCGAGTTGGCGTCGGAGAAGGACATGCCGATGGCGCAGGCGGCCGAATCCCTCGGTGCGCTGGCGCAGCTGCCGCCGCGCGCGGCCAACAGCCTGAGCCGCTTCACCGACATCCTGCGCGACCTGCGTGCCGGTATGTCCCAGCTCAGCTCCGGCGACCTGGTACGCAAGCTGGTGAAAGACTCCGGGCTGGTCTCGGAACTGCGCAGCAGCTGCAAGGAAGAGTCCACCTACCAGCGCCGCCTGGGCAACCTGGAAGAGCTGGCGCAGTGGTTCGAAGGCGGCCCGCGTGGCGCGTCCACTGCTGATCTGGCCGCGCAGCTGGCGCTGCTGTCGCGCAACGACAAGGATGACGGCGGCAACCAGGTGCGCATGATGACCCTGCATGCCTCCAAGGGCCTGGAGTTCCCGTATGTGTTCATCGTGGGCTGCGAGGACGGCGTGCTGCCGCACCAGGTCAGCCTGGACGAAGGCACCCTGCAGGAAGAGCGCCGTCTGCTGTACGTCGGCATTACCCGTGCGAAGGTGCAGCTGTGGATGAGTTACAGCAAGCTCACCCGCAAGTTCGGTGAGCACGTCCGGCTCAAGCCCAGCCGCTTCTTCGACGAGATTCCCGCTGAAGAAATGCAGCGCGATGGAGCTGATCCCGTCGCCGATGCGGCGCGCAAGAAAGAGCGCGCCAATGCTGGACTGGCCGCGATCCAGGCGTTGTTCGACTGACGCGCGATTCCGCCGCTGTCCGACGACCCGTAGTGCCGGGCTTGCCCGGCAAACCGCGCATGACAGATTCCATGCACAATCAGGGTATTCCCGCACCCGGTAACCGCATGTCCGCCCTCATCCAGACCGACCGCCTGCACCTGCGCCTGATCGACCCGGACCATGACGCGGCCGACATGCTGGCGCTGCTCAACGAGCCGGGCTTCATCCGCAACATCGCCGACCGCGGTGTGCGAACGCTGGCGCAGGCGCGCGACTACGCCGCCGAACGCGTGCTGGGCAGCTACACGCTCAACGGGTTCGGCATGTACGCGATCATCCGTCGCAGCGACGGCGCGTGGCTGGGCAATGCCGGGTTGGTCAAGCGCCCGGAGCTGCCGGGACCGGACATCGGCTATGCGTTGATGGCGCAGTACGAAGGGCAGGGCTATGCGTTGGAAGCGGCGCGCGGGGTGCAGCACTACGCGCGCGATGTACTCGGCTACCCCGAGCTGTACGGCATCGTGGCTCCGCACAACGCACGTTCGGCGGCCTTGTTGCGGAAGCTGGGGATGGAGCCGCGCGGTCGGCTGCGCCTGCCACCCCCGGTGGATGAAGAGGTGCTGGTGTTCGCCACCCCGGGCGCGTTGGCGTTGGGGTGATCACACGCTATCCGTTGGACACGCATGGCGTGTCCCTACGCGCCAATCGCCCCACCGAACCACCGACCGCGTAGTGACGCGCCATGCGCGTCAAACGCGAACCGCCACCGCTCCATATCAATCGCGGCCCAACAACTCTGCCACCTGCGCCTGCAATGCGGCCACGGTCGCCTCCAACTCGGCTACCCGCGCCTCCAGCCCGGCATTCCCACCGCCCGATGCCGGTGCACTGCGGTACGCCTCTGCCAGCGCCGCCACATCCACCGGCCCAGCCAACAGATGCATGAACCGGTCCTCGCGCTGGCCGCTGGCACGTGGCAGCTGCACCGCCAGTCCGCGCTGGATCATCCGCTCCAGGTGGTGACGCAGCTCGTCGGCGTCCTGGAACTGGAACAGGCGCTCGCTGCGGGTCAGCAGCTCGGCGGTGGTCTGCGGGCCGCGCAGCAGCAACAGGCCCAGCAGGGCAAGCTGCTGGCGGGTCAGGTCCAAGGCGCTGCCCGCACGGTGCTCGAAGCGCTCGGCGCGCGAGGAGAACTGTTGACGGGCCAGGCCCAGGCCTTCCAGCTGGCGCAGCGCATGGTGCACGTCCCCGGCCGACAGCTGCATCACCGGCTCGCGCGCGGTCTTCTGGTTGGCCGCCACCTGGGTGGCATTCACGGTCAGCGGGTAGGCGTCCGGCGTGGTGGCCTCCTTCTCGATCAGGCAGCCCAGCGCACGGGCCTGGGCCGCGTTCAGCACGGGCAGGGCGGGGGTCTGGGTGTCGTCGTTCACGGGGGCGCTCCGAGGCGTTCAGGGGCGTGCAGCATAGCCGAGGCCCGCAGCGGCCATGAACCGCACGGCCTTACCCGGTAAACTGGCGCGAATCTGTTGCTGGTGAGCCACATGCGTCGTTCTGCTGCCGTTTCCCTGTCCGTTCTTGCCTGCGCCGTGATGGCGCTGAGTGCCTGCAAGCGCACCGAGGCCCCTGCCGCCACCGCCGAGGCCGTGCCCGCCGCCGCTGCGACGCCTGCTGACGGCGATGCCACCGCCAACGACAACCTCAATGCGGTGCTGTGGATGCAGCGCTCGCAGGAATACCGCGCCATCACCGAGCAGACCTACCGCTCGGCCGCCGACCATCTGGACAAGGCGTTGAAGGAAGCCAACTGGGACGCACTGGTGCCGGAAGAGCGCGGCAACGACGCCAAGGGCCTGAAGCCGGCGGTGGTGCTGGACGTGGATGAAACCGTGCTGGACAACTCGCCCTATCAGGCGCGTCTGGTCCGTGACGGTAAGGAATACGACGAGGTGACCTGGGCACAGTGGGTTGCCGAGAAGAAGGCCAAGGCGATTCCAGGCGTGGTCGATTTCGCCAAGGCCGCCAACGCCAAAGGCGTGACCCTGCTGTACATCTCCAACCGCGCCGTACACCTGAAGGAGGCCACCCTGGCCAACCTGCGCAGCGAAGGCCTGCCGGTGGCCGATGACAGCGTGTTCCTGGGCTTGGGCACGGTGGTGAAGGACTGCGAGCAGAATGGCAGCGAGAAGAACTGCCGCCGCCGCCTGGCCGGGCAGCAGTACCGCGTGCTGATGCAGTTCGGCGACCAGCTGGGTGACTTCGTGGAAGTCACCGCCAATACCAATGAGGCGCGCGACGCCCTGCAGCAGCAGTACCACGACTGGTTCGGCGAGCGCTGGTGGATGCTGCCCAACCCGTCTTACGGCGGCTATGAGCCGGCCCAGTTCAACAATGACTACAGCCAGTCGCGCCAGGCCCGCCACGACGCCAAGCGCGCTGCCCTGGACTACGCGCCGTGAGCCGCGCGCCGCTGCCGCTGCGTGATGACGAGCGCCTGATCTTCGCCCTTGACGTGCCCGGCCAGAAGGAGGCGCTGGCCTGGGTGGACCGGCTGGGCGATTCGGTGTCGTTCTACAAGATCGGCATGGAACTGCTGGCCTCCGGCGAGTACTTCCAGGTGCTCGACGCGCTGGCCGCGCGCGACAAACGCGTGTTCGTCGACCTGAAGTTCTTCGACATTCCCGCCACCGCCGCCGCCGTGATCAAACGGCTGTCGCAGTGGCCGGTCAGCTACGCCACCATCCACGGCTGGCACCCGGCCATGATGGAAGCCTGTGCCGCCGCCAACAGCAGCGACATGCGCCTGCTGGCAGTGACCGTGCTCACGTCGATGGGCCACGATGACCTGCGCGGCATGGGCATCGACCGCGAACCGGTGCGGGTGGTGGTCGAGCGCGCGCTGGCCGCGAAGGCTGCCGGCATCGACGGGGTGATCGCGTCCGGACAGGAGGCCGCGCCGATCCGCGCCGCCACCGGCAGCGGCTTCTCCATCGTCTGCCCCGGCATCCGCCCTGGCGGTCCGGTGGGCGACGACCAGAAGCGCACCGTCGGCGTGGCCCAGGCGTTTGCCGATGGAGCCGACGCGATTGTGGTCGGGCGTCCGATCCGGCTGGCGTCCGATCCGCGCACGGCGGCCCTGGCAATCCAGGACGAGATCCGCAGCGCACTGCGGTAGGAATACTCCCACACAGCGGAACCACGTCCCGGTTCCGCTGTGAACCCGCATCCAGTATTAAATCCATCAATCGAACCGCCAGACAGCCTGCGCCAAAAACCGCGACCGGCTTCGCAGTTCTGCTTGCGTCCCTTGCCGTCGAATCGAACCCGACCCTGCCCGCAACCACCCGGCGCGGCGGCGGTCGATTCCATTCTGCAAAGGAAGTTGCTGCATGCATCGTACTTATCGCCCGGCGCTGGCCGCCGCGCTGATCACCGCCCTGTTCCCGCTGTCGGCGCTTGCTGCACCCGCCATTCCGGATCTCCCGGTTGAGACCGCTGTCCCCCGCATCGTCGGCGGCCAGGACGCCGAACCCGGCCAGTACCCCTTCATGGTCAGCCTGCAGCGCCTGCGCCGCGGCGATTCGGACCACCAGCGGCACAGCTGTGGGGCCACCCTGATCTCGCCGTCCTGGGTGCTGACCGCCGCCCACTGCGTCGACGACGTCGGCACGAAGGATCTGGCCGCCGCGACCGGCCTTCACACCCTGGATACCGCACCGCGCCGGCGCGTCTCCAACGTCAAGGCCATCCATGTGCACCCAGCCTATGACGCCACCACGCTGGTCAACGACGTCGCCCTGGTCCAGCTCAAGCGACCGGTGGCCAAGGCCGAAACCGCCGACTTCCTGCTGGAGGGGGACGGTGCCTACCTGCGCCCGGGGCGGTCGTTCACGGTCACCGGCTGGGGCGTGACCGACATGGACGCTGACGACCTGCCCACCGTGCTGCAGACCGTGCAGGTCCCGTTCGTGGGCTTCAAGCAGTGCGCCCAGGCCTACCCGGACCTGCAGGCCGGTACCGCCATCTGTGCCGGCACTGAAGGCCGGGACAGCTGTCAGGGCGACTCCGGCGGACCGCTGATGGTCCAGCGCAAGGGCCGATGGACGGTGCTGGGCACGGTCAGCTGGGGGGAAGGCTGTGCCCTGCCGGGCCTGCCCGGGGTCTATGCACGGCTGTCCAACGGCCATGTGCGTGACTTCGTACTGGCCACCTGGACCGGCGACTGAGTCGCCAGGACGGCGGCGCGGTAGACGCCGCCGTCCGCCCCGGGTGAAGATGCGGACCGGTCCGGGGAGTCCGAATTCATGTCCATGCCGTTGATGCCGGGGCGCTGCCGCCACTGGGTGTTGTCGCTGTCATTGTGTGGGGTGGTGGTACTGGCGGGTTGCAAGAAAGACGCCATCGATCCGGCCGCGCCTGCGTCCGAACCGGTGGCGGCGCTGCAGCAGCTGGCCCGCCATGTCGCCGATGACGACCTGGTGGCCTATGCCCGTGCCTCGGTGCCGCCGGAGCAGTACGCCCGGCTGGAGGCCGCGTGGGCGGCCGGCCACAGCCGCTGGCCGCTGACCGAACTGCCGCTGGACGGCCAACTGCTGCCGCTGCTGGCCAACCTGTCGCAACCCGATGCGCCGCAGCGGCTGCAGCGTTCGTTCAAGGCGCAGATTGCCGGGCAGGCTACCGGGGTGCGCCAGGCCGCGCATTCGATGGGGTTGTTCGGGGTGCAGTACCTTCGCAACCAGGCCGACTACAGCGAGGAAGAGCGCGCCCATTACGTGCAGCTGGTGGAAGTGCTGAGCCGCTGGGCCGCGGCCGCACCGCTCACCGACAAGCAGCGCGCCACCACCACCATCACGCTGCTGACCGCCACCGCCAGCACCACCGGGCTCAGCACGGACGCCCAGCTGCAGGCGGCCGGCATGGAACAGACCCTGCGCAAGCTGGGACCGTTCCTGAAGGCGGTCAAGACCGCGCTGGCCAGCTATGGTCTGCCGCTGGATACCTCCCTGCGCGAGGTGCGCGGCGAGCTGGTCAGCCAGGAAGGTGACACCGCCGTCGTCCACATCCAGTACCCGCTGGCGAGCGAAACCATCGACGCGCAGGTGCACATGACCCGCCGCCAGGGCCACTGGTATCTGACCCGGGTGCTGGAGGATACCGATGCCCTGCTGGCCGCCGCAGACGCGGCCAAAGCTGAACAGGATGCGGCGAAAACGGCTGAAGCAGAAGCGGCCGCAACCGTCAAGGACGATGCTTCCGCACCGGCTAAGCCATAATGAAGCCGATGCCGAACCAGAATTCCCTGCCTTTCCCCGGCGAAGAGCCGCCCAAGACGCCCGTTGATGGGACGTCGCCCGACACCGCATCCACGACTGCGGCCGCCGCCGAGACTGTGCCGGTGAATGCCGAGCCGGCCGCCATCGTGCCAGGCCCGCGCGCGCCGCAGGGCCGCCGTCCGTGGTGGGCGCGCCTGCTGGGCCGGCTGGTCGAGCCGTGGCTGTCGCTGAAGATCGAACCCGAACAACCCGGTCAGTACAACGATGGCCGCCCGGTGATCTACGTGCTGGAAGACTATGGTCTATCCAACGCGCTGATCCTGGACCGGGCCTGCCGCGATGCCGGGCTGCCGTCGCCGCTGGTGCCGATTGCCGGCGACCCCACCGGGCGCAAGCGCGCCTACGTGGCGCTGTCACGGCGCAGCAGCAGCAATTCGCTGATTCCCGAACAGCGTGGGGCCAAGACCCATTCCGACTCGCTGGCCAAGGTCCTGCAGGCCCATCGCACCCGCGACGAACTGGATGTGCATCTGGTGCCGGTGTCGATCTTCGTCGGCCGTGCACCGGACAAGACCAGCGGCTGGTTCGCGGTGCTGTTCTCGGAAAACTGGGCACTGGTCGGCCGCTTCCGCCGCCTGCTGGCAGTGCTGTTGAACGGCCGCAGCACCATCGTGCGGTTTGCCCCGCCGATCTCGCTGCGTTCCACGGTGAACGAGGGTCTGGATCCCGAACGCACCGTGCGCAAGCTGCAGCGTGTGCTGCGTACCCATTTCCGTCGCATCCGCGAGTCGGTGATCGGGCCTGATCTGTCCACCCGCCGCCTGCTGGTGGACAAGGTGCTGGACGCGGACACCGTGCGCGAGGCCATTGCCTCTCAGGCCAAACGGGACAACTCCAAGCCGGCCGATGCCTGGAAGAAGGCGCATGCCTACGCCTGGGAAATCGCCGCGGACTACTCCAGCCCGGTGGTGCGTTCGGCCAGCTTCATGCTCAGCCACGTCTGGAACCGCATCTACGCCGGCGTGCTGGTGCACCATCTGGACAAGTTCAAGGCGGCCGCGCCGGGCCACGAAGTGGTCTACGTGCCCAGCCACCGCAGCCACATGGACTACCTGCTGCTGAGCTACCTGCTGTATGACCGCGGCATCGTGCCGCCGCACATCGTGGCCGGCATCAACCTGAACCTGCCGGTGGTCGGCACCCTGCTGCGCAAGGGCGGCGCGTTCTTCATCCGCCGCTCGATCCGTGGCAACGCGCTGTACTCGGCGGTGCTCAGCGAATACGTGGCGCAGCTGGTGGCCGGTGGCTATTCCATCGAATACTTCGTCGAAGGCGGGCGCTCGCGCACCGGCCGTCTGCTGCAGCCCAAGGGCGGCATGATCTCGATGACGCTGCGTGCGTTCCTGCGCCAGCCGCGCAAGCCGGTGCTGTTCCAGCCGGTGTATATCGGCTATGAAAAGCTGATGGAAGGCGGCAGCTACCTGGACGAACTGTCCGGCCGGCCCAAGGAGAAGGAATCGATCTGGCAGCTGTTGTGGGGCATTCCCAAGGTGCTCAAGCAGAACTTTGGCCAGGTGGTGGTGAACTTTGGTGAACCCATCGAGCTGAACCGCGTGCTGGCCGAACAGGCCCCGGAATGGGCCGGCCAGCCGGTGGGCGAAGATGAGAAACCCAGTTGGCTGTCGGGCACGGTGGATCACCTGGCCGAGCGCATCCAGGTGCACATCAATGCCGCTGCCGACGTCAATCCGATCAACCTGCTGGCGCTGGCGCTGCTGTCCACGCCCAAGCACGCGATGGGCGAGGCCGACCTGATCGCACAGATCCAGCTGTGCAAGACCCTGCTGGAGGAAATGCCGTATTCGGACCGGGTCACGGTGACCCCCCATTCGCCCGAGCGCATCATTGCCCACGCTGAGGAAATCAATGTCCTCACCCGGATCAAGCACCCGCTGGGCGATGTGCTCAGCGTGAGCGGCGATACCGCGGTGCTGCTGAGCTACTTCCGCAACAACGTCATCCACCTGTTCACCGCCTCGTCGTGGGTGGCGTGCTGCTTCCAGAACAACCGCCGCATGAGCCGCAGCGGTCTGGTCCAGCTGGGCCGCACCGTATACCCGTTCCTGCAGGCCGAGCTGTTCCTGCCGTGGACCGAAGACCAGTTCGCCCAGCGCATCGAGCAGACCATCAACGTGTTCGTGCGCGAAGGCCTGCTGCAGAACGTCAACGACGACGACGGTGGCATCCTCGCCCGAAACACCGGGCAGACCGACGAAGTATTCCGCCTGCGTGCCATCGGCCATTCACTGCAGCAGGCGTTCGAGCGTTACTACATCGCCATTTCGGTGCTGGTGAAGAACGGCCCGGGCACGCTGGGCGCGGCCGAGCTGGAAAGCCTGTGCCAGCAGGCGGCGCAGCGTCTCAGCCTGTTGTATGCGCCGGCGGCACCGGAGTTCTTCGACAAGACCCTGTTCCGGGGCTTCATCCAGAAGCTGCGTGAGCTGCGTCTGGTGTGGCCGGACGAGAACAGCAAGCTGCTGTTCGACCAGCGCCTGGACGCGTGGGCGAAGGATGCCAAGTTCATCCTGGGCCGCGAACTGCGCCACACCATCGAACGCGTCAGCCCGGAAGCGGCAAAGCCCGAGGAGCCGGTGGCGCAGGATTGACGGACGCGTTGGGATCCTGTTGGACACGCATGGCGTGTCCCTACGCGGCATCCCTGTAGGGACACGCCATGCGTGTCCAACGGAACCTACGCCGGCTCGTCCGGAATCAACATGTCTTCCAGCTTGGCGATGCAGTCCTTCAGCCGCAGCTTCTCGCGCTTGAGTCGCTTGAACTCCAGCTCGTCCTCGCCATTGGCGGCCATCCGCTCGATCCGCTGGTCGAGTTCACGATGCTCCTGCCGCAATACGGCAAGACGGGCGCTGATCTGATCGGGTGTATAGGTCTCCATCAGCTGCCGAGCATACACACCCGGCATGAACGTGGGGGGTGAACGTGGTCATCGAAACGTCGTAGAGCCGGGCTTGCCCGGCTTGGTCGCATGCCCTGCGATGCGAGCCGGTAGAATGACCGGATGTCCGTCGTCCTGCCCCTGCCCGATCCTGCTCCCCGCGCCGCAAGCACGGATGCGGCCGCGCAGGACAGGCTGGCACGGCAGCTGCGCCGCCAGGTCGGCCAGGCGATTGCCGATTTCGGCATGATCGAAGAGGGCGACCGGGTCATGGTCTGCCTGTCCGGCGGCAAGGACAGCTACACCCTGCTCGACGTGCTGTTGCAGCTGCAGAAGAAGGCTCCAATCCGCTTCGAGCTGGTCGCGGTCAATCTCGACCAGAAGCAGCCGGACTTCCCGGCGCATGTGCTGCCCGAGTACCTGCACCGCATCGGCGTGCCGTTCCAGATCATCGAGCAGGACACCTATTCGGTGGTCAGCCGGGTTATTCCGGAAGGCCGCACGATGTGTTCGCTGTGCTCGCGGCTGCGCCGTGGCGCGCTGTACCGGCACGCCGCAGAAAATGGCTTCAGCAAGATCGCGCTGGGCCACCACCGCGACGACAGCGTGGCCACGTTCTTCCTCAACCTGTTCCACCATGCCAAGCTCTCGGCGATGCCACCCAAGCTGCGCAGCGACGACGGCCAGCATGTGGTGATCCGGCCGCTGGCTTATGTGAGTGAGGCCGATATCACCGCCTACGCGCAAGCCAGGGCATTCCCGATCATCCCCTGCAACCTGTGTGGCAGCCAGGACAACCTGCAGCGCCGCCAGGTGCAGCAGATGCTGCAGCAGTGGGAACAGCAGCACCCCGGCCGCATCGACCAGATCGCGCGCGCGCTGGGCAACATCCATCCGTCACAGCTGGCCGATCCGGCGCTGTTTGACTTCCTGGCGCTGGCCCGCGTGCCGGCGTCCGCCGCTACCCCTTCATCATTCACGAACTGACTTTCGGACCTCCATGTTCTTTCGCAACCTGACGCTGTTCCGCTTTCCCACCGCCACTGATTTCTCCGAAGTCGACACCCTGCTGCCGCACGTGCTGCTGAAGCCGGTGGGTCCGCTTGAGATGACCTCGCGGGGTTTCATTTCGCCGTTCGGCCGTGATGAGAAGGAAGTGTTCTCGCACCGCATCGGCGACGCCCTGTGGCTGGCCGTGGGCGGTGAAGACAAGATCCTGCCCGGCGCGGTGGTCAACGACCTGCTGGCACGCAAGCTTGAGGAGATCGAGGAGAAGGAAGGGCGCAAGCCCGGTGGTCGCGAGCGCAAGCGCCTGAAGGACGACCTGCTGCACGAACTGATGCCGCGCGCTTTCGTGAAAAGCTCGCGCACCGACGCATTGATCGACCTCACCCACGGCTACGTGGCGGTGGACTGCTCCAGCAGCAAGAAGGGCGAGAACGTGATGTCCGACATCCGCAGCCTGCTGGGCAGCTTCCCGGCCATGCCGCTGAACGCCGAAGTGGCTCCGCGCTCGATTCTGACCGGCTGGATCGCCGGCGAGCCGCTGCCCACCGGCTTGAGCCTGGGCGAAGAGTGCGAGATGAAGGACCCGGTCGAAGGCGGCGCGGTGGTCAAGTGCCAGCACCAGGAACTGCGCTGCGACGAAATCGACAAGCACCTGGATGCCGGCAAGCAGGTCACCAAACTGGCCCTGGTGTTCGAGGACAACCTGTCGTTCGTGCTGGGGGATGACCTGATCGTGCGCAAGCTGAAGTTCCTGGACGGCGCGCTGGACCAGCTGGAGCACGCCGACGACGATGGCCGCCGCGCCGAGCTGGACGCCCGTTTCGCCCTGCAGAGCGGCGAGATCCGCCGCCTGTTCCTGCTGCTGGAAGAGGCCTTCAAGCTCAGCAAGGCCGACTGATCGTAGAGCGGGGCTTGCCCCGCTATCGGTGATGCCTGCAGCGGGGCAAGCCCCGCTCTACATCGGCCACACCGCGCAGTCAGGTGCGGTCCGCTGCGAGCGCTATGCTGTACCCATGTCCGGACTCCTCCGCCGCTTGATCTCACCGGCCCCGCCCACTCTTCAGCGCGACACCGTGCGCCTGCGCCTGGAGGACGCCGAGATCGATGTGCTGCGCGTGCGCGATCCGCGCGCGCGCCGGATCAAGCTGAGCGTTGATGAGCGCGGCGTGCGGCTCACCCTGCCGCCGCGCGCCAGCCTGGTGATGGGCGAGCGCTTCCTGCAGGAACACCGGGGCTGGTTGTCCGAACAGCTGCGCAACTACCAGTCGCATAACCTGCCGCCGCCGCTGGTGATTGGCGAACCCGGGCTGTTGCCGCTGCGCGGGGAACTGCTGCCACTGCGCTGGGAGGCCGGTCGCTACGCGCATTTCGAACTGGGCGTGGATGAAGCCTGCCTGCACTGGCCGGCACGCGGTACCGACGCCATGCTGAGACGGACGTTGCGCGAGTTCTACGAGGCGCAGACCCGCGCCGATGTGGGCCAGTGGCTGCCGCGCTATCTACCCGGCCTGCCCCGCGCGCCGGCGCGCCTGCGTCTGAAGGTGATGTCCTCGCAGTGGGGCTCACTGGCTCCGGATGGCAGCATGGCGCTGGACCTGGCACTGGTGCTGGGGCGGCCGTCTGCCTTTGAGTACGTGCTGGTGCACGAGCTGTGTCACCTGATCCAGGCCAATCATTCGCCGGCGTTCTGGAATGAGGTGGAGCAGCGGTTCCCGGCCTGGCGGGAGGAGCGGGATTACTTCCAGCGGGAAGGGCGGCGATTGAAAGCGATGCTGAGGCAACTGCTGTAACCCGGCACACCCTTGGACACGCATGGCGTGTCCCTACGCTGGGCCGCCGTGGAGCCTCGCCCTGCGGGCTTCGACCAAACCGGACACGTTTCAGCCACGCAGGGCGTGGCTCTACGGTCACCCCGCGCGTTTCGCCGCGGCCTGGGCCCAGCGCGCGGCTACGCGCGGGGCAGTGATGCACACCGCCTGGTCGGTCACCGTGGTCACTGCGCGCTCCAGCAGCTGGATATCGGCTTCATGCTGGCGCGCCACATGCGGGTCCTCGAAGAAGATCGCGCGCTGGCAATGTCCTTCCAGCACCCGGTCGGCAATCTGCGCGTCGCCGCCCATCGGGCCGCTCTGGTACCGGGTGACCCATTCCTGGTCCTGCGGCCAGCCTTTGCTCCAGGCCAGTTCGTTCAGCCGCTGCCCGGTGGTGCCGGTGCCCACGCGGTTCTGGAAGCGTGCCAGCACGTCGAAATGTTCGTCGGCAAATGCCAGCATGGCCGGCTTCATCGCATCGTGGGCGATCAAGGCCAGTGTTTGCTGTTCAAACGCATGCAGATCATCCGCGCCCGGGTCCGCCGCGAGCCCGGCGTGCACACGTTCCACCTCGATCCAGTCGCGCGCGGTGGCGACGGTTGAGATGAACGGCTTGCCGTGGATCACGCATTGGCGCTTGAGCGCAGTGGCTTCGGGGAACACGGAAGAGGGGTCCACCGGGTCCATCAGGTAGATCGCCCCGTCCAGGGTGCGCTCGGGCGTGCCCATGCCCACCACTTCGGCCACCAGTTTCATCAGGCCGCCCTCGCGGCCGTTGGGGTAGCGGCGCAGGGCCGGGAGGTCCTTGAGAAAGCCCAAGCGCTGGATGGCGTCGTAGGTGCGCCCCACCGCATGCAGTTCCACCCCCAGCTCGCGCAGGCCCGTCTCGCAGGGGCCCAGCCAACGGAACAGCGCCGCGTGCTTGTCGTGGTGGTGCAGACGGTTGGCGGCCAGGCCGATGCGCATGGGGCGTCCTTGGACGTAGGTGATGAAGGGATAGTTTAGGGGGATCACCGGTGGCGTAGTGACGCGCCATGCGCGTCAACGTGCCCCGTGCAATCACGCGATGCCCTGCGTGGCTGTGCGCCGTCTTCACACCTTTTCGTAAAAGTTGCATAGCCCAAAAACGGGCCACAACCGACATTGACGCCCTCCCTACCGTCAATCAGGAAACCCCCTGCCATGACCGTCGCCCTTTCCCCCATCGCCCCGTCCGTGAAGGCCCTTGCCGCCGACCGCAGCGCCCGCATCCGTGCACTGGGCCGCCTGTTGCGCCACGCCAGCACCGGTGACGCCGATGTGCTGCTGGCGGGGCTGGCGCGCATGCTGGATGCGCATATCGGCCACGATCATGCCGACCAGGCCAGCAATGGCCGCATCCGCGATCAGCTGGACGAGATCGAGCTGCTGCTGGCGTTGGAGATTGAACGCGCCGGGGTGCGGGTGGGGCCTTTGTTGTCCAGCGCGGCGTGATTCAGCCGCGCAAGCCGCGCCAGGACGTCAATGACGCGCCGCCGTCACCAACGCGTCACCACCTGCCCGGGCATTACGGTGCCGGCCTGCCATCACGCGCAGACCAGCTGCACGATGCTCGCCGCCGCATCGCGCCCTTCGGCTACGGCCGTCACCACCAGGTCCGCGCCGCGCACCGCATCGCCGCCGGCGAACAGCTTCGGGTGTGCGGTCTGATACGGCAGGCGGCCGGAACCACCGGCCACGATGCGGCCGTTGTTCCCCGTCTCCACACCCTGCGCGGTCAACCACGCCGGCGCGCTCGGCGAGAAGCCAAACGCAATGATCACCACATCCGCTTCCAGCAGTGACTCGCTGCCCTGGATGGCCACCGCGTTGCGACGGCCCTGTGCGTCCGGCTCGCCGAGCTGGGTTTCCACCACGGTCACACCAATCACTTCGTCATCCGCGCCGGCCTCGATCGACAGCGGCTGGCGGTTGAACAGGAAGCGCACGCCTTCTTCGCGCGCATTGGCCACCTCACGCGCGGAGCCGGGCATGCTGGCCTCGTCACGACGGTAGGCGCAGGTCACCCGCGCCGCGCCCAGCCGCACCGCACTGCGCACGCAGTCCATGCCGGTGTCGCCACCGCCCAGCACCACCACCCGCTTGCCCTCCAGGTCCGGAAGCGCCATCTGGTCTTCCCAGCCGGCAATCGGCCGCCCCTTCGGGTCGTCGCCACTGACGATGCGGCTGTTCTGCACCAGGAACGGCAGTGCCGGCAGCACGCCCTTCAGATCCTGGCCGGGCAGGCCGCCATCGGTGTAGCGATAGGCACCGGTGCCGACGAACACGGCGTCGTACTCGGCCAGCAGGGCGTCCATCTCGACGTCGCGGCCGATCTCAACACCCAGCCGGAACTGCACGCCCATGCCTTCCAGTACGTGGCGGCGGCGGCTGATCACCGCTTTGTCGAGCTTGAAGCTGGGAATGCCAAACTGCAGCAGGCCGCCAATCTGTTCATAGCGGTCATAGACCACCGCCTGCACGCCCGCACGCGCCAGCCGGTCGGCGCAGGCCAGCCCGGCCGGGCCGGCACCGATCACCGCCACGCGCTTGCCGGTGGACTCCACCGCACCCAGGTCGGGCGTCCAGCCGGTGGCCAGGGCGGTATCGACGATGTACTTCTCGACCGCGCCAATGGTGACCGCGCCGAACTCCTCCAGCGTGCAGCTGCCCTCGCAAAGACGGTCCTGCGGGCACACCCGGCCGCACACTTCCGGCAGCGGGTTGGTGGAATGGCACAGCGTGGCCGCTTCGTGGATGCGGTTTTCCTGCACCAGCTGCAACCACTGCGGAATGGCGTTGTGCACCGGGCACTTCCAGCTGCAGTACGGGTTGCCGCAGTCCAGGCAGCGGCCGGCCTGGTATTGCGCGTCATCCTTGCCGAACGCGCCGTACAGCTCGCCCCAGTCGCCGGAAGTGCGCAGTTCCACCGGAATGCGCTGCGGCATGGTCCGGGGAAGGTCGAGAAATTGGAAGGCTTGCTTGCGGCTCATCGGGTGACCCTGGATTGCGGGGGTGCCGGCCAGCGGCCGGCACTACCGGTTCTGTTTCGATGGAGATCAGGCGGCGCGGCGCAGCGATTCGGTGAGTGACTCGATGCTGGCGGCCTTGGGTTTGACCAGCCAGAACTTGCCAACGTAATCGCGGAACTCATCGAGAATCTGCTGCGCCCATATGCTGCCGGTCAGCTCGCGGTGGCGGCTGATCAGCGTGTGCAGGTGCTGGCGGTGATTCTCGAAGCCTTCAGCGGATATCCGGTGGATGTCGATCAGCTCATGGTTGTAGCGGTCCACGAAGTCACGGTCGATGTCCAGCACATAGGCCAGGCCGCCGGTGAAGCCGGCTCCGAAGTTCAGGCCCACCTTGCCCAGCACCAGCACGATGCCGTCAGTCATGTATTCGCAGCAGTGGTCGCCGGCACCTTCGATGACCGCCAGCGCACCGGAGTTGCGCACGCCAAAGCGTTCGCCGGCACGGCCCGCAGCGAACAACTCACCGCCGGTCGCGCCGTACAGGCAGGTGTTGCCAATGATCGCGGTGTTGCGTGCCTCGAAGCGTGCGCCGCGTGGCGGGCGCACCACCAGGCGGCCTCCGGCCATGCCCTTGCCGACGTAGTCGTTGGCTTCGCCTTCCACTTCGAGGTTCAGCCCACCGACGTTGAACGCGCCGAAACTCTGCCCGGCGGTGCCGCGGAAGCGCAGGGTCAGCGGTGCTTCGGCCATGCCCTGGTTGCCGTGCGCGCGGGCGATGGCACCGGACAGACGCGTGCCGATCGAGCGGTCGGTGTTGTGGATCAGGAAGCGGTGCTCGCCGCCCAGCTTGCCGGCAATGGCCGGGGCGAGCAGGCCGTCCATCTGCGTGGCCAGGCTGTCGGGAGACTCATACAGGCGTTGCGCGGCGCAGTGGCTGCCCGGGAACGACGCCGGCTTCAGCAGACGGCCCAGGTCAAGCTTCACGCCGGGGCGCGGGGCGACGTCCAGCTGCTGCAGCAGGTCGGTACGGCCGACGATTTCATCCAGCGAACGCACGCCCAGGTACGACAGCCAGCCGCGTACTTCCTCGGCCAGCAGGCGGAAGAAGTTCTCCACGCGTTCCGGCAGGCCAGTGAAGTACTGAGCGCGCAGGCGCTCATCCTGGGTGGCCACACCGGTGGCGCAGTTGTTGAGGTGGCAGATGCGCAGGTACTTGCAGCCCAGCACGATCATCGGCGCGGTGCCGAAGCCGAAGCTGTCCGCACCCAGCAGTGCGGCCTTGATCACGTCCAGCCCGGTCTTCAGGCCACCGTCGGTCTGCAGCAGGGTGCGTTCGCGCAGGTCGTTGGCCACCAGTGCCTGGTGCGACTCGGCCACCCCCAGCTCCCACGGCACGCCGGCATAGCGGATCGAGCTGACCGGGCTGGCCCCGGTACCGCCGTCATGGCCGGACACCGTGATCAGGTCAGCGCCGGCCTTGACCACACCGGCGGCAATCGTGCCCACGCCGGCATGGCTGACCAGCTTCACCGACACCAGCGCGCTCGGGTTGACCTGCTTGAGGTCGTAGATGAGCTGGGCCAGGTCTTCGATGGAGTAGATGTCATGGTGCGGCGGCGGCGAAATCAGGCCGATGCCGGGCTTGGCATAACGCAGCCGTGCGATCAGTTCGTTGACCTTGTGCCCGGGCAGCTGGCCGCCTTCGCCGGGCTTGGCCCCTTGTGCGACCTTGATCTGCAGCACTTCGGCGTTGACCAGGTACTCGGCGGTGACGCCGAAGCGGCCAGAGGCCACCTGCTTGATCTTGCTGCGCTTCTCCGTACCGTAGCGGGCCGGATCTTCGCCACCTTCGCCGGAGTTGCTGCGACCGCCGAGGCGGTTCATTGCAATCGCCAACGCCTCATGTGCCTCTGGCGACAGCGCGCCGAGACTGATCGCGGCGGTGTCGAAGCGGCGGAACAGGTCTTCGGCCGGAGCCACCTCGCTGAGCGGCGTCGGCGTGGGCGCGGCCTTGAGTTGCAGCAGGTCGCGCAGCGCCGACACCGGCCGGCCGTGCACGGCTTCGCAGTAGCGCTGCCAATCAGCCGCATCACCGCTGCGCGCGGCGCGCTGCAGGGTGATGACCACGTCCGGGTTGTACATGTGGTACTCGCCGCCGTGCACGTACTTGAGCAGGCCGCCCACGTCCGGTTGCAGCAGGTCGTTCCAGGCACGTGCGGTCAGTTCGCGGGCTTCGTCATCCAGCCGGCCGAAGCCGACGCCGGCTACGCGGGAAGCGGTGTCCGGGAAACACAGGTCGACCACTTCATCGTCCAGCCCGACGATTTCGAACAGCTGCGCGCCGCGGTAGCTGGCCACGGTACAGATGCCCATCTTCGAGATGATCTTGGACAGGCCCTTGTAGATGCCCTTGCGGTAGCTGCGGCCGATCTGCGACTGCTCGCCGCCCTTCTTCAGTTGCAGAATGCCGCGCCGGCCCAGGTCGAACAGGGTCTGGTAGGCCAGGTACGGATACACCGCCGTGGCACCGAAGCCAAGCAGGCAGGCCATGTGGTGCGGGTCGCGCGCGGTGCCGGTTTCCAGAATCAGGTTGACGTCACAGCGCAGGCCTGCGTTGGACAGGTGGTGGTGCACCGCGCTGGTGGCCAGCAGCGCATGCACCATGGGCCGGTCGGCGACCGGGTAGCGGTCGCTGAGCAGCAGCATGACGATGCCTTCGCGCGCCGCCGCTTCCACTTCGGCGCAGATGCGCTCGATGCCGGCCTTCAGTCCCTCTTCCAGGCTGTAGGAAAGATCAATCAGGCGGTTGCGGTCGGTGTACTGCGGCATCTTCAGCAGCTGGCGCAGTTTGCGCTGGCTGAGCACCGGCGAATTGAGGATGACGTGGTTCACCGTCTCCGCGCCGGCGTGGAAGATGTTGGTCTCCTTGCCCAGCTGGGTGGTCAGCGACATCACGCAGTCTTCCCGCAGCGGGTCGATCGGCGGGTTGGTCACCTGCGCGAACGCCTGGCGGAAGTAGTCATACAGCGGACGGCTGTGCTGGCTGAGCACCGCCATCGGGGTGTCGTCGCCCATCGAGCCGGTGGCTTCCTGCTCGGTTTCGGCCAGCGGGCGCAGCACCTGTTCCACTTCCTCGGTGCTGAGCTGGAACAGCTTGTGGTAGCTGCGCAAGGTGCGTTCGTCGAACGGCTCTTCCACCAGCGAGGGGTCGATCAGCTCGGTCTGCAGGTAGGTCACGCCCTGCTGCAGCCACTGCTTGTACGGGGCACGGCCGCGGTTGATGCGGTCGATGGCGTCCGAGTCGAGCAGGTCACCGCGCTTGAGATCGATGGCCATCATCTCGCCCGGCCCCAGCTTGCCCTTGCGCACCACCCGCTCGGCCGGCACTTCCCACACGCCCGCTTCAGAGGCAACCAGGAAATGGCGGTCCGAGGTCAGCATCCAGCGCGCCGGACGCAGGCCATTGCGGTCCAGCGTGCAGGCCGCATAGCGGCCGTCGCAGGCGACGATGCCGGCCGGGCCGTCCCAAGGCTCGCTGTTGAGACCGTAGAACTCGTAGAACGCGGCCAGATCCGCGTCCTTGAACTCCAGCGATTGGGTCGCCGGCGGTACCAGGATGCGCAGGGCCTGGATCAGTTCCATGCCGGCACTGACCATCAGCTCCAGCATGTTGTCCAGGCTCTGCGAATCCGATCCGTGCATGGAGATCACCGGGTCGAACTCGGCGATGTCGAAGCGCGGGGTCTTCCACACCTTGCTGCGCGCCTGCGCCCAGCGCCGGTTGCCTTCAATGGTGTTGATCTCGCCATTGTGGGCGAGCATGCGGAACGGGTGCGCCAGTGGCCAGCGCGGCAACGTATTCGTTGAAAAGCGCTGGTGGAAGACGATCGCGCTGGAGGCCAGGTCGTTGCGTTGCAGGTCCGGATAGAACCGGCTCAGCTTGTCCGGCAGCACCATGCCCTTGTAGCTGATGGCATTCGGGGTCAGCGTGGTGACGTAGAAGTCGGCATGTTCGCGCAGCTGCTGTTCGCTGCGGCGGCGCGCCAGGAACAGCGCCAGGGTGAACCCGGCTTCGTCCTGGCCGGGACCGGCGTCGACGAACAGCTGTTCAATATGCGGCAGGGTGTCGCGCGCCAGCTGGCCGCAGACACTCGGGTCGGTCGGCACCACGCGCCAGCCCAGCGGCTGGCAACCGGCGTCGCGCAGGGTGTGCTCGAGGGTGGCCCGACATTGCGCAGCGGCGTCGTCGTCGTGCGGCAGGAATACCACCCCGGCGGCGTGCTGCGCGCCGAGCACCAGGCCGGCTTCGGCAGCGAGGGCTTTCAGGAACACGGTGGGGCGACGCAGCAACAGGCCACAGCCGTCACCGGTCAGACCGTCAGCGGCGACGCCACCCCGATGGGTCATGCGCGAGAGCGCCGCAATGGCGGTATCCACCAGCAAGCGGGAAGGCTGGTCGTCGAGTTGCGCGACCATGCCAAAACCACAGGCGTCGCGTTCGTCTTGCGGGTCGTAAAGCCCTTGGCGGTTGCGGGGGGCCATGTCTGCCTCAAAGTCGGGTGAGCGGCGACAGTCGTCCCCGCTCAGTCCATTTGAGCGCAGCTGAAGGCACCGGAGGTTTCGACTAGATCACAGTTGCTGCGACGCCGCAATACACGGTTGCACTCGAAACCAGCGGCGCTGAAAGCAGCTACAGACGCCGCTGGAAACCTGCCCCGATTCAGCCGCAGCGCACGCCGGTGACGACATTCTTGTCGTCCAGTTCGACGTTCAGGCGCTCGCCCAGAAACTCTGTCGTGGTCACGTCGTCGGGATGCAGCACGCGCACCTGCTTTGCCGCCGAATCCTGCTGTGCCTGGCCTTCCAAGCCATCGCTCCAGGTCTGGCCGATCAGGCTCTGCACCTGGGTGGCGTCGCAGTTGCCAACCGGCGGTGCCTCGGTGGCTTTGCCCACCTCTGCCGGTGCCGGCGCGGAGGCTTCTTCAGCGGCCTTCTGTGCATGGGCGGTGGCCGCTTCCTGCTCGTCCATCGGCGGGGCCTTGCAGGCACCGAGCAGCAGCAGGGCGGGAACCAGGGCCGCTCCCATCAGCAGGGGACGGAACGAACGGGGGGCGCGGGAAGGCAGGGACGACATCGAGACTCCAGAAGGTGGAAGACCAGGAAGCCATGGAGCATATCGCCAAGCGCGGTGTGAGGTGTTTGTCTTCTGTTATTGACGCGCCGGTGGCAACACGGTCACCACACTGACCTGCCATGACCTGATGTCTGTCCATGCCTGCCCGACGCACCGCCACCCCCGAAGTCCAGGCTGCCCGCGCCGCCGGCCTGCGCTATGTCAGCGATGACCAGCCGGGCATTTCCCGCCGTCGCGCCGGCAAGGGTTTCAGCTATCGCGACGCCGACGGCCACTCGGTGCGCGACGCCACGACGCTGGCGAGGATTCGTGCGCTGGCCATTCCGCCGGCCTATACCGATGTCTGGATATGCGCGCTGGACAACGGTCATCTGCAGGCCACCGGACGCGATGCGCGCCGGCGCAAGCAGTACCGCTACCATGCCGACTGGGCACGGGTACGCGGCGACGGCAAGTTCGACCGGGTGATCGCCTTCGGCAAAGCACTGCCGGCGTTGCGGCGGCGGCTGCGCCGCGACATGAAGCTGCCGGGCTTTCCCCAGGACAAAGTGCTGGCCATTGTGGTCTCGCTGCTGGCCGACACCCTGGTGCGGGTGGGCAACCCCGAGTATGCCCGCGACAACCGTTCCTACGGGCTGACTACCCTGCGCAACCATCATCTGGCCCTGGTCCGCGGCGGACGGGCACGCATGCATTTTCGCGGAAAATCCGGACAGGTGCACGACGTGGAAATTGACGACAAACGGCTGGTCGACCTGATCCGTCGCTGCCAGCAGCTGCCCGGACAGGCATTGTTCCAGTACCGTGATGATGACGGCACGTTGCAGCCGGTGGACTCCGGCCAGGTCAACGCCTACCTGCGTGACGCCATGGGCGAGGATTTCAGTGCAAAGGACTTCCGGACCTGGGGCGGCACCGTGGCCGCGCTGAAGCACTTCGCCGCCACAGCGCTGCCTGAAAAGCCCAGCGAGCGCGCGTTGGCGGCCCTCCAGAAACAGGTGGTCTGCGAAGTGGCCACCCTGCTGGGCAACACGCCCTCGGTGTGCCGCAAGGCTTACATTGACCCCAGCGTTTTCGAAGGCTGGCGTGCCGGCAGCCTGGCCAAGTTGGCCGGGCTGCGCGGCGAACGCCAATGGGAGGCGGCCACCCTGCGTTTTCTGCGCAGCGCCCGCCGGGTGGCAAAAGCGTAGAGCCGGGCTTGCCGCGCTGAGATAACCCCGACCTGCCGCAACAGGGAGCGCGTCGCCACGCGCCCGGGCAGTGAAGCGCCTGCTGGCGTAGAGCCGGGCTTGCCCGGCTGCTCTTACCCGCAATAAACAGCAGTAATGTTATTCGTCCGCCCGGTCTCAATGGTCAACCGCTCGCCCCCGCTTTCCGCACCGGTAACCGCATTCGACGCCCCACTGGCGGTAGCTCCGGTCTCTGCGTACCGCGAACCAATCACCTGCACCTGCAGGCTGTCGCTGTCCACCCGCGCGCGTTCCACAGTGGCGTGAGATGCGGCCAACCCGACTGCGCCGCGGACCTTGTCCACATGGCACTGGCCGGAGATCACGCCGTCGATGGGCTGCACGCTGGCCACCTGCGAAGTGCTGCAGGCAGAAAGGGCCACCAGCGCGGCGGCAGGAAGGATGAGACGAAGCATGGCGGTGAATTCCCTGTTCTGAGAAGCCCAGCGTGCCGCGGGGCGCGTATGCAGCGGATGAACGCCTGCACGGCACACGCACATGTCATTCACCCCCGCTGTCCGCGCCAATCCTCACACTGGGACACTCCTACTGCACCAGGAGAACGGTCATGGCGCTTTGTGACGTCTGTGGCAATGAGTACGACAAAAGCTTCACCGTGACCCAGTCGGGCCGCACCGGCACCTTCGATTCCTTTGAATGCGCCATCCATGCCTTCGCCCCGCGCTGCGCGCACTGCCAGTGCACGGTGATCGGCCATGGGGTGGAAGCCGATGGCGTCACCTTCTGCTGTGCGCATTGCGCGCGCCACGCCGCCGGTCCGACCGACCGCGCACCGTTTGACCGCTGAACCCGAGGAGCGTATCCATGGCGACCGCCAAGAAGACCCGCAAGCGCGTGAGCACCACCGCGCAATCCGCAGAGACCGACAAGCCGCGCAAGCGCCAGCCCGTGGTGAAAACGGCTACGCGCAAGGCAGCTGCGGAAGACCCGCGCGCCGCGCGGGTTGCCTCGCGCCAGCGCCGCCTGCAGGACCAGGAGAAGGCGAAGGATGCGCGCGCTGAAAAGAAGAGCGCGAAGAAGGCAGCAAAAAAAGTGACCCAGGCAGGCACCCGCAGGCAGCCGGAGAGCATGCCGGGGCAGCACATCGCCAAGCCGGGCAACGAGCACGAGCTGCGGCTGGCTCCGCGCTTTCTGGCCCCCGATTACACGGGCAGCGGCAAGCTGCAGGGCAAGCGCGCCATCATCACCGGGGCCGATTCGGGCATCGGTCGCGCGGTAGCCGTGCTGTTCGCGCGCGAAGGGGCGGATGTCGCGGTGCTGCATCTGGACGAAGCCGAGGATGCGGAGATCACCCGCGAGCACGTGGATGCCGAAGGCACCCGCTGCCTGGTGATAGCCGGGGATGTGCGCGATCCGGCGTTTTGCAACAAGGCGGTCAAGCAGGTCGTCAAGGCCTGGGGCGGCGTGGACATCCTGGTCAACAACGCCGCCTTCCAGCTGCACTGCCACCACCTGGAAGACCTGGAAGACGAGCACCTGCAGGAAACCCTGCAGACCAACATCGCCGGCTACATCCACATGGCCCGCGCGGTGCTGCCGCACCTGGACGAAGGCGACTGCATCATCAATACCGGCTCGGAAACCGGCCTGTTCGGCAGCAAGTCACTGATCGATTACTCCTCCACCAAGGGGGCGATCCATGCCTTTACCAAGGCCTTGGCCAGCCAACTGCTGCCGCGTGGCATCCGGGTCAACGCGGTGGCTCCCGGCCCGGTATGGACGCCGCTGAATCCGGCAGACAAGCAGGCTCCGGACGTGGCCGAGTTCGGGAAGAACAGCGACATGGGGCGTGCCGCGCAGCCGGAAGAGCTGTCGCCGGCCTATGTGTTCCTGGCCTCGCCGGTGACCGCCAGCTACATCAGCGGGGTGGTGCTGCCGGTGATGGGGGGGCCGCACGGGTAGGGCCAGCCAGGCAAGCCCCCAGCCGGGCAAGCCCGGCTCTACGGGTGCCCTGTGTACCGTTCGTCGGCAACCGCCCTCCGGCACTTGACGACATTTGTAGTCACGGGCATGGTGGCGACACGTGTAGTCATCGGAGCGTGTCATGCGTGGGAAGACCATCGGGGACCAGGAGCTGGCCCTGCTGCAGTATGTGGCGGAACATGAAACGGCCAGTGTGGGTGAAGTGGCCGCCGGCTTCGGCGAGGCGCGCGGGCTGGCCCGCTCGACGGTGCTGACCATGATGGAGCGCCTGCGCGGCAAGGCTTACCTCACCCGCGAGCAGGTTGACGGGGTATACCGCTATGCCGCCACCGGCGAGCAGGACACGGTGGTGCAGGGCGCAGTCGCCAGTTTTGTGGAAAAGACCCTGCAGGGCTCGGTATCGCCGTTTGTGGCTTTCATGTCGCACAAGGCGGAAGTGAGTGATCAGGAACTGGCTGAGCTGGAAGCCCTGGTGGCCCAGCTGCAGTCGCGTCGGCGGGAGGGCTGAGCGATGCAAACGATGATGACCGAACTTCTTGTGCGCCTGGGCTGGACCAGCCTGCAGAGTGCCGTCCTGGTGGCGCTGGTGTGGGCCGTGTGCCGGTGGCTGCCGCGTCTGCCGGCCGCCACGCGCTGCCGCCTGTGGTGGCTGGTGGCGCTGCAGGCGGTACTTGGGTTGGTGTGGAGCAGTCCGCTGGAACTGGCGGTGTTGCCCGCACCGCATATCGACACCGCCGTGATGGCGACGCAGCCGATGCCGCAACAGGCATCGGCACTGGCCCCGCTGGCTGTCGAAACCGCGCTGCCCTCCAGCTTCGCGCCGGTGCCCGCCGCCACCGCACCGTCCTGGCCGCTGCTCGTCTTCGCGCTATGGGCGTCAGGCGTCCTGCTGATGCTGGTGCGCAGCGTGCACGCCTACCGGCAGAGTCGCGCGCTGGTACACGACGCGGCCCCCTGCACCGATGACGGGCTTCAGCAGGCACTGCAACTGGCCGCCGAGGCACATGGCCTGGCGCGCGCACCGCAGCTGAAAATATCCGCGCAGATCCGTTCCCCGCAGCTGATCGGTCCGTGGAATCCGGTGCTGCTGTTGCCGGCGCGCGAGCTACCGGCGATGGCCGCTGACGACCTGGACATGGCGCTGACCCATGAGCTGATCCACCTGCAACGGCGCGACCTGTGGTGGGGACTGCTTCCGGCGCTGGCACAGCATCTGTTGTTCTTCCATCCGCTGGTGCACCTGGCCGCGCGCGAGTACGCGCTGGCCCGCGAAGAAGCCTGCGACAGCGCGGTGGTGGCAGGCCACGGGCATTGCCGCCATGACTACGGCCGCCTGCTGGTACAGCTGGGCGTCGCACCGCGTCCGGCAGTGGGGGTGGCCAGTGCTTCGCCGAACTTCCGCAGCCTGAAGCGCCGGCTGCTGACCCTGCAGCAGACCGGTACGCTGCCGCGTGTGGTGTCGTTGGGTGTCACCGCACTGTTCGTGCTGGTGGGCGTAGCGCCAATGCGCCTGGTGGCGGCCGTGCCGCCGCCGCCCACTCCGCCTGCACCACCCGCACTGGCCGCACCTGCAGTACCGGCTGCTGCGGCCGCACCTGCGGCTCCCGCCGTGCGTGCGACGCCGGTCCCGGCGGGTGTGGCAGCTCCTGCCCCTGCCCCGAAACCGGTCGCGGCTCCGCGTCCGCCGGTAGCGCCAGCGGCCCCGGCCGCTCCCCCGGCTCCCTCGGCACCGGACGCTGACACGCGTTCCGCCACCCGGACCCACATGATCACCACCGGTCGCCTGGATCTCTCACACCAGCCCGCACAGGCGTTCGTGCTGCTCGACCGGGAAAACAACTTCTTCGTTGATGGCTCGATGGCCGACATCGAACAGGCCAAGCGTGATGCACACGGCAGCAACCGCGTGCTGTGGGCACGCCGCGGCGACCAGCGCTATCTCATCAACGATCCGGCGCTGATGAAGTCGCTCACGCTGGCGCAGCAGGAAGTTGCAAAGCTGGGCCACGAGCAGGGGCTGCTGGGCACCCGCCAGGGCGAACTGGGCAAGCGCATGGGTGAAATCTCCCTGCGCGCCAGCCGTCAGGCCATGGCCTCGCTGGACGCTGCGGAGATGGCCAACCAGGCCGCACGCCAGGCCAGTGCGCAGGCCGAAGCAGAACTGGCCGCGGTCAGCGCGAAACAGCAGCAGGAGCTGGCGCGCCAGCAGCAGGGCCTGGCGCGGGAGCAGCAGCTGCTGGCGCAGCAGCAGAGCCAGGTATCGGCGAAGATGGCGCGTGATATCCGCAGCGCGATTGACAAGGCGTTGTCCAACGGTACTGCGCAGTCGCTGCGATAACGGATCCACAAAGTGGCTTGTCCCCCCAGCCAGCGTGCGGCATGTCTATGACATGCCATTCACGGAAGCGAACTACCATGCGCGGGCGGGGGTATTCCACTGCGGGTCGTCAGCACCCGGTGCCAGGCGGCTGCAAAGGGATGCGCAGACATGGACCTTGAACCAAAACTCACAGCGGCCCAACTGGCCGCTTTCATCGACTTCGCTGAACAGATCGTTGAGTACAAAAGTGGTCATGGTGGCTTTCAGAATGCGGTTGACTTCGCCGGTTTGGAATTGGAGGAAAACGGATTCATCGTCCCAATGGATGGGCTCGCCCACTACCACGGCCACCTGGTACATGGACTAGGGGACCCAGCCAATATCTCTGGCATGGGCATGGACACCCTTCGACGAACGGTGATCGCGCTGTTTCAGGCCGACGCGAACGAGAACGGCGTCATCTACCACGCACGCAAGTCAGGTCATCTGTCGAAACTGGTTGAGCGTGCAAAACAGCTCAAGCAAGCGCTGTAGCAGCAGCTCGCCAACCGCCAGCCCGCCTTGGCGGGCTGGCGTCACTGGTCAGTTACACCCGATGCGCTCAATGCGGTTCTGCGCATCCACGTGAATGGTCAGACGATCCTGGCGGAAATCCATGGTCACCGCCATGTTCGGCTTGACCACGCGCGCATGTTTGGCCCCGCTGTCCTTTACTGCTTTCTCTACCAGCGCCGCATCGGCGACCTGGCCGATCAGACCCTTTACGGCCTCCGGCCGGCACGGCGTATCGGTGCTGCCGACCGGGACCGGGTCGACCACCGCCTGCGGCGGTTCTTCTGACGTGTTCCTGGGGGGCTGGCTGCAGCCGCCCAGGGGAAGGGCACAGCTGACCAGCAGCAACAGGGGAAGACGCATGACATCACTCCGATGACGGGTTGTGCGGACAGCATGCACCGGAAAGGCTGCACCGGGCGTCAACGGCAGACGCGTAGCGCCGGGCGATGCCCGGCATCGCTGCAGGAGACGCCGTCCCGTATACGCCCGTTTAACCGACTGTCGCTAGGATTCCCGCCACGGGAGTACCACTGACCCACCACCGGCGCATCGCGCAGCGTGGCGCAGGAGTACGCCATGAACATCATCGATTCAACAGACGTCGATCACATCGGCGTCGACCGGCGCAAATTGGTGCTGTGCAGCGGCGATATCGCGAGCATTCCTGCGGGAATCGACCTGCAGTACCTGGCGATTGCCTGTTCACCTGGCGACTATCAGCCGGTGAACAACCCCGCCATCGTTGCGAGGAGTAACCGATCATGGAACTGGAACCTCGGGTAACCCGGTCCGAGCTGGAACGGCTGGCAACCTACCTTGAACCACTGGTCCGACTTCGCGAAGACGCGGACGCATTTGAATATGCGCTCATCGACTTCCTCGACGATGTGTACGCGTCGGGGTTCATGGTGCCCTACGACTGGCCAGCCCATGCTGCGGTCAGGGGGCAGGAGCTGAAGGAGCCGAATGTGATTCTGACCATGGACATGGACACCTTTCGACGCACGGTGATATCGCATATCCGCGCCGACCGCTTCGTGGAAGGGCATCTGCGGGAACTCGCCAGAAATGGCTGTCTGACCGCCGTCGTGGAACGCGCGCACCAGCTGGCGGCCGCTTTATAGGGCCGGGCTGTGCCCGGCACCAGAGCACCCGCGAAAGGCCAGCCGGGCGAGCCTGGCTCCACATGGCATCACGCAGGGTCAAGTAGATGCGTAGTCGCGGCGTCCGGCACCTTCAGCGTTGCATCACGCACCATCAGGTCCCTGCAGCGCAAGCGTTTCCCGCTCGCGCTGCTCTTCGGCCACCAGCCGCAGCATCAGCTGGGCCAGGGTGACCACGTCCTGATGGTTGTGCTCGGCCACGCGCCGCAGGTTGAGTGCGCTGCCGCCGCGCAGGTAGTTCAGCCACGCCGCTGGCGCTTCCGCGCCGGGCAGGTCGTCCTCGCGCACAATCTGCAGCAGCTGCCGCTCGATGGTGGCCAGCCGGCAGTTTTCCCAGGTGCCGCGATAGCGGCGGCGGGTGGGGAACAGCAGATCCACGTGGTCCAGTGCGCTGATGGGCTCGCGCTGACGGGCCAGCCGATAGCGGGTCTTCAGCAGCGGAGCGTCGTAGCAACGGCCGTTGTAGCTGCAGAACACCGTGGACGGCTGCAGCCAGCTGGCGAAGGTGCGCAGCATCGCGGTTTCCGCGGCCATGGTGGTCATCAGCAGCTGACGAATGCGCAGGCCGGCACCGCGCTGGGCATCGTGCCGCCAATCCGCTGCGCCGATCATGAACGCACGCGTGCCGGTACCGCCGGCCAGTCCGGTGGTTTCGGTGTCGAAAAACAGCAGGTCGTGCGGCTGCACGGCTTCGCCTTCGCGGCGGGCAAATGCCAGTGACAGCGGGGCGGTCGGTATGGCCTGCGGCAGGAAGGCCTCGATCAGGAACAGGCCGTCGGCAATCTGTTCGCCGGGCACATGGCGATCCTGTGCGTTGCCGCGAGGGCGTGCGGCGGCAGTGCCGCGATCGCGCAAACCCAACAGCCGATGCAGGCCGCCAACGTCCGGTTTACGCAGTGCCGGTGCAGGTGGTGCTGTGGCGGCGGGTGGCGGGACGGCAGCGCCGGTGGGTTTGTGCTTGATCTCCTGTTCGACCCAGGCAAACACCGAATCGGGTGCGGGCTTGCGCGCGCGCGCCTCATTGGCCGCAGGTGGCAAAGTGGCTTCAGCCGCCGGGGACGCAGGCGTGGACTGCGACGCCTTCGTGGCATCACCGGCCTGTCGCCGCAGCAGGCGCAGCTTGTCCAGGCTCAGGCTCAAAACGGCACGACCTCCACGTCCACGTGGTGAGCCGCGTCGGGCAGTGCATGTGCGTCGAACAGGTCCAGCACTTTCAATGCCAGCGCCTTGGGGGTGGGGGCGTCCTGTTCCTGACCGGCCAGCACCGGCCCCACGCAGGCCGGGCAGCCGGCGTTGCAGTCGCAGCGCTGCACCAGCTCGCGTGCGCGCACCAGCAGTTCGGTCTGTCGGTTCCACAAGGGTTCGCTCAGGCCCACGCCGCCGGGGAAGTTGTCGTACAGGTACACGGTGGGCACGAACTGCTGCTGCAGCTCGATCGCGCTGGCGTCGAACTCCGCGCCACGCAACTGGCCGCGTCCGCTCTGGTCGGCCACCGCAAACCACGCGCCGTCGCCGTTGCCCACCGCCTTCTGCAGATCGCGGGCGTCGGCCATCACTGCCACCGTGGCCACGATGTGCAGGGCATAGGCCGCGCCCAGGAACCCGTCCAGCGCTTCCTGTTTCGAGTCGAAGGCAGTCAGCAGCAACGCCTGCGGCAGCTGCCACCAGACGGCCGTGGTGTGCAGTTCCTGGTCGGGCAGGTTGACCGGCCCATAGCCGATGTTTTCGTGCGTGTAGTAGCGGATCTTCTTGTAGCCGGCCACACGCCGTACCACGTGCACCTCGCCGTGGTGCGAGTCGCCGCGCCCGGCCACGCAGCCGTCGAATCGGTCCAGCACCTTGAGCTTGGTGAAGTCGATACTGTCGGTGTAGTAGTCCACATGGGTGCGGGTGACGTAGGCCTTGCGGCCTTCCCAGTCCAGTCGTTCCACCTGATAAGGCGTGGACTGCACCATGTGGATGGCCCCCTCGTACAGGGTCAGCGCGGCGGCGGAGTAATCCACCTCGGCAATGATCTGCTGCTTGCCGTCGCTGCGGTCCACCACCACGAAGTTGCCATCGGCTACCGAGCGCAGGCTCACCGCATTGGCCGGATAGCTGTCGGCGATCCACTCCCAGCGGTCCCCTTCGCGGTGCACCACTTCGGTTTCCGCCAGCGCTTCCAGGAACACCAGCGGATCAATTGGACCGAACGGGTCGCCGGCCAGGAACGGCAGCTCGAATGCGGCGCAGCGGATATGATCGAACAGAATCAGGGGTTGATCCGGGGCAATACGCGCGTGTTCCGGCGAGGCATCGGCAAAGAAGTCCGGATGCCGCACCACGTACTGGTCCAGCGGCTGCGAGCTGGCCACCATCACCCCCAGGGCGGGCTGCTGTCGGCGACCGGCGCGGCCGAAGCGCTGCCAGGTCGCGGCGACGCTGCCGGGGTAGCCATTGAGTACCACCACGTCCAGGCTGCCGATATCCACCCCCAGCTCCAGCGCCGACGTGCTGACGATGCCATCGATGTTGCCGGCGCGCATGGCACGTTCGGTCTCACGGCGTTCGGTCGGCAGATATCCGCCGCGATAGGCACGGATGCGTGCGGGCTTGCGCGGGTCGTGGTCGAAGATGTCTTTCAGGTACTTGGTGAGCACTTCGACCATCAACCGGCTCTGCGCGAAGATCAGCGTCTTCAGGCCGGACTTGATTGCGATGCGCGCAATCCGGTTGCTCTGCGAGCGCGCCGAGGCGCGCAGGCCGAGGTCGGCGTTGACCACTGGCGGATTCCACAGCAGCACATGCTTGGGCCCGGAGGGTGCTCCGGATTCAGTGATCGCGGTGACCGGTGCCTCGATCAGTCCTTCCGCATGCGCCTTGGGGTTGCCGATGGTCGCCGAGCACAGGATGAACTGCGGTTCCACCCCGTAGAAGGCGCAGATGCGCTTGAGCCGGCGCAGCACGTTGGTGACATGGCTGCCGAACACACCGCGGTAGGTGTGGACCTCATCGATCACCACATAGCGCAGGTTCTCGAAGAACTGCGCCCACTTGGTGTGGTGCGGCAGGATGGCCTGGTGCAGCATGTCCGGGTTGGAGACCACGATGTCGCCGTGCAGGCGGATCGCCTGGCGCGCGTCGCCAGGGGTGTCGCCGTCGAAGGTGAACGCTTTCACCCCCAGGTCGCCGGCACGGTTCAGTTCCAGCAGTTCGGCGACCTGGTCCTGGGCCAGCGCCTTGGTCGGGAACAGGTACAACGCCTTGGCCTTGCCCTGCATGGCCGCACTGACCACCGGCAGGGTGTAGCACAGCGACTTGCCGCTCGCGGTGGGGGTGACGATGGCGACGTGCTCGCCCCGCTGGGTGGCTTCCCAGGCTTCGGCCTGATGGCTGTACAGCTGTTCGATACCGCGCGCCTTCAATGCGGCGGTGAGCGCCGCGGGCACATCGGCCGGAATCGGCGCGTAGCGGCCCTCGCGCCCGGGAATGGTAAAGCTGCCGGTGATGCGGTCGGCATAGCGCCGTTGCAGCCGCGCAGTCAGCAGCGCGCCATCCCGCGAAGGCAGGCCCTCGGTGGTGGACAGCCGGCGCTCGGCATCTTCAGTGCGCTTGGCGAGTTCGTAGGCCATGGAAAAACGGTCTGCAAAGGACAGCAGATAAGCATATCGCCGTCTCAGATCCCGAGACACCGCTGACTCGAATCACGCCGCGCCTCCGGTAGCGCCGGCCGTTGGCCGGCCCACGCGGCGCTTGCGTCCACACGAACTGAAGCATTCATAAAAAACGAAATCTGAAGCCCCCATCCGTATCCTTGATCGAGGATGCAAGGTCACGGAGCGGTAGAAGTGGCAATACGTTCAACCCAGGCAGCTCTGCTGGCCATCGCCCTGCTGGCCGGGTCCGCCCACGCCCAGCAACCCCAGGGCACCCCGCCGCTCGAACCACCGCCCCCCACACCGGCGACACCGCCAGCCAACAATGACAACGTCACCACCCTGGGCGAGGTCCGCGCGGTCAAACCCGAAGACGAGCCCTTGGACCTGTACCGGTTCAAGAACCCGGTAGAACCCGCCCCGAACCGCTTCAGCCGCACCTGGAGCGAGCCGCCGTCGCCGGAACAGGTCAGCCTGAGCGGCGGCTACCTGATGATGGGCATCAACGCCGCCCTCGGTGCCGCCGGCAAGGGCCTGCACAAGCTGACCGGCGGCCCCGACCAGATCCAGTCGGCCACCGCGCGCCCGCCACCCGAGTTGACCGAAGCGCAGCAGCAGCGCGCCCTGCAGCACCAAGACGGCAACCCGTAGAGCCGGGCTTGCCCGGCTGCTCCAATCGCAACGCCCCGCGATCAGCCGGACACGGGGAGGCGCCGCCGCTCCAACCACCACAGCAGGCCAGCCACAGCGACGAACGCCAGCAGCCACGGCCAACGCGGGCCTGGGATCGGCACGGGCGCGTCTGCGTCTGTTGCGCTGCTTCGAGTGATTCGCTGTGCAGTGGTCTGCTGCACCTGCTGCCGATGCAGTGACACCGCGTCGGCTGGATCAAACACATATAACGCCTGCGTTGCCTCACCCTGCTGCAGTTGATGCCAACCGGCGACTGCGGGCCAGTAGCCCGCGCAGCGCTGAGCGCCGCTGGCCGGGTCGATCTGCAACGTCAACTTTCCGCCTTGCGGGTCAGCCATCTGCGCACCGTCGGCGATCTGGCAGATTGACATACGCTCGCCAGACCACGGCGTGGTCACTTCCATACGTGCCGCCACGGCGGGAGGTAACGCACGCGCCACCTGTGCGAACACCGACGACCACAGTTCTGCGTAGCGGTCATCGCGCCCGGCCAGCACCAGTCGGTAGCTGTCGCTGATTGGCAGCGCGGCGAGCCGCCCGCGTCCAACGGCGCGCCAGCCACCGACCGGTTGGCCCTTGGCATCGCCCAGCAGTACGACTGCATCGGCCAGGCTCAGATCAAATCGCTCCAGCGTCGGCGGCACACTGTTGTGCGAGGCCGCATTGGCATCGTCAATGTACGCCGTGCTGTCAGTCGCCGGCCGTGGCGGACCTCGCCGCGCCTGCAGCAATGCAGTCTCCGGATCTGCGGGCAGCGACAATGGCCGAGCACGCGTGCCGCCGCTCACCGGCAGGCCCCAGCTGCGCAATGTCTGCCGCGCGCCGTCGCTCAACGGACCACCGCTGCGAACCAGAACGCCGAGCCCGTCGCGCAGGGCCTGCTGGACCAGACTGCGCTGGGAAGCGCCCAGCGAGGTGAGGCTGCGCTCGTCGAGCACCAGCACATCCGTAGCGGCCAGACGCGCAGCCGTCAGCGCGAACGGTGCGTCGCCCAGCATCACCCCGCCGCCGGCGCTGGCCTGTGCCTGCAGCGCCAAGCCAGTGTCCGTTGCCCAACGCCGCAGGTACTTCCATTCCGGGCCCGGCGCAGCAGCCAGCATCAGCACGCGTGGTGCTGGCTGGGCCACGGTCTGCAGCGGCACCGGCACGCTGTCCACAGTGTGCTGCTGGGCGTCGAGCAGGCGCAGGGTGAATTCGCTGCGCCCCGCATTGCGGGCGCTGCCATGGAGGCGCACCGTGCCCTGTGCATCGAGCGGTGCGCGATCCACCACCACGCCGGCCGGGTCAAGCAGTTCGGCACGTGCGTCGACAACAACCTGCGCGCGCGCGGTGACGGTAAACAGTGCGCCCGGGGCGGTGATCGCCGGGGGTTGCAGGTCCACCCAGCCGCGCGGGGCGGGTGCCGCCTGCAGAGTGACGCGTGTGGGCAGCGACGTGTCGCGGTCGCGTGCAGCCAGGCCGTCGCCGACCAGGGTCAGGGTGTGGCTGCCCGGGTGTTGGCGCAGGGCGGTGGCGAGGTCGGGCGCGCGCGGGATGCCGGCGGGCGCGTTGGATTCGGGCAGGGCGACGACCGTGGTGCTGGGGGGAATGGTGCCGGCTGTGGTCGCGTTTGAGGTCAGGACGACCAGGTGGCCGGCCTCTGCATTGCGGGTGGGCGGTTGCAGGGTGAAGTAGAGGAGGGTGGCGGCCAGGGCCTGCAGGAGGAGCAGGGTGGGCAGGCGTAGACGGTTGCGCGCGGAAAGCAGCCGGACAGAGCCCGGCTCTGCGAGGCGAAGGCTTGCGATGAGCACAATGACGGCCAATGCGATGGCGATCCAGAGTGAAGTGCTCATCGGGTCGCCTCCAGCGCGTCCTGGTAACGCTGCGCCATCGGGTCGGGCGCTTCCCGACGCTGTACCTGGGGCGACGGCCGCAGCAGGGCGCGCCACAGCTGTGCGCGAAGGGTGGCGCGGCAGGTGCTGCAATCCGGGTTCAGGCGCAGCTCTTCAATAGCGGCCGCGAGGCTGAGCGGGTCGCTCAATCGGGACGGGTTGCGGCCCAGCCAGGTGCTTAGCGCATCCAGGTCCGGCGCATTGCCGGTCTCACCCAACTGCTGCCAGACCGCAACGACTACCGGGTCGGGGGCCACGACTGGAGTGATCGACAGCGTGCGGCTGCCCAGCTCGTCGCGCTTGCCGGTCATGCGGCGGCCTTCGTCGATCGGTGGTAGCTCCGGGCCGACCCGCGCCAGATAGATGCGTTCGGCCTGCTGCACCTGTTTGATGAATTCCAGCGCCTTGTAGGCGAAGGGCAACGCCTGCTGTGGACGGCCCTGGCGAAGTTCGCCTTCGGAGGACCACATCTGGTCCAGCGCGGCCTTCAGCGTCGCGCGGGTCTGCGGGTCGAGCAGCGTTGCCGCTTCGGCATGGTCGTGGGTATGACCGTATTCGCTGAGCACGTCGGTGGCACTGCCGAACACGGGCTGGCCTTCTGCCCTGGGCGGTCCATGATTGTGGTCGTCATGACCATCGGCAGTTTGTTCGTGCGCATCGCCATGCGCATCGTCGTGATCGTCATGGTCATCGGTCGGCGCATCGCTGGTGGGCAGGCTGTCGCTGGTCGGCGGCGGCTTGGCCGCACCTTCGGCTTCCTCGCCGAGGAACTGGCCATAGCGCAGGCGCAGGATGCGCTGGTCGACGCCGATGGCGTCGGAGCGTTTGACGAATTCCTCGGCTGACAACCTGGGCCGTGCTTTGATCAGCGCTTCGGCGTCGATGATGATCTGGCGCTGGCTGCGGAAGTAGGCCGGCAAGGTCTTCTTGACCATGCCTTCCATCGCCTCGCCCAGCACCTGCTCCTCGCTGGGCAGGCGCAGGATCAGACTGGTGCTCTGCGCGGTCTGCGCTTCTGGGGTGTGGTTGTCACGCACATGCAGCTGCGCGATCACGTCGTTGCCCGGCTGTGCACCGAGCGCGGCAAGATCCAATGTGCGCGCAAAACGACGCAGGGTGGCCGGGCCACTGCCGGTCAATGTGATGCGTTGCTCGCGGAAGGTGATGTTCTCGCCGCTGCCCTGGGCCAGGGTAACCTGCAGATCGGCCGTAGCGGCAACACCGAAGTCGTCACTGGCTTCGAACTGCAGGGCCCACTGGCGCTGGTTGGGGGACGCCAGCACCAGTGTCCGGTCGGGCGTGATCACGCGCACGCTGGGCGGCCGGTCCGGTGCCACGTCCAGTCGATACAGGCGCGGCTGCGCCAGTGCAGGCTCGGTGACGATGCGGTACAGCGTGGGGCGGGTGGCCTTCCACTGCGCGGTCCATTGCTCGCCGTCGCGCTTCAACGCAATGCGGGTGCCGTCATGCAGCTGCAAAGCAGCGGTCGTGGGTGCACCGTTGAAACGTAGCGACCACGACACCACGCTGTCCTGCGGCAGTTTGGCATCCAGCGCGGTCTGCGTGCGTGCCGCCTGGCTCGTATAGGCCGGTGCCTGGATCTGTAGGCGCGAGGATTGCAGGCGCGGTGCAACCGCGCTGGCCACGTCGGCAGTTGCCGGATCGTGCAGCGCTGGCGTTGAAGCGGTGTCGCGTGGCCATCCCAGCGCCAGCGCAATCACCAGCAGCCCACCCAGCCAGGTCAGTGTCAGTGCACGCCACGGCCAGCGCCGGCGCAGATCGGGCACGGCCATTCCGAGCGTGTGGTGCAGGTGCTCGCGTTGCCGGCGCTGCAACGGATTGAGTGCAGCGTCCACAGCAAACAGCAGGTCGCTGCTGTCCTGCAGCGCCGGATAACGGTCCAGCTGGCGCACCAGCCAGCGTCGGTCCAGCTGGCGGACGCGCCAGGTAGCCACGCCCACCACCAGCAGCAGGCACGGCAGTGCCAGTGCAGTACCCACGTTGAGTCCGGCCAGACGTACCGCCACGGCGGACGCCGCCAATGCCAGCGGCAACAGCACCGTGACGGCGATCCATGCCTGGCGGCGGCGCGCGCGCTGCCAGGCCTGCTGCACGGCGATCACGCGGCGCTCCTGCGGCGGGCCGAGGTCGCCATCCAGCGTTCCAGGGCGAACAGCAGCACGATCAGCACCAGCACCCACAGGCTAAGGTCATACGGTTGCGCGGTGGGTGCAATCGCGCCGCCCAGCGGGCGTTGCGTGGCGGCCGCGGCGATCTGCGGCGCGGGGGTGGGCTGCAGCTGTTCCAGCAACCGGCGCGGGAAGTCCGGCTCACGCAGGATCGGCAAGGCGACCGGTGACAACGCAGCGCTGAAGCGCAGCACCTGCCCGCCGCCGAGTGCATGTCGGGTCACCGCGACCGCGCCGGTGGCGTCGCGCAGCACCGGCATGCCGACGCCGGGGGCTACAGCAGCGGCAGTCACCAGCACGCGGCCGCCGTCGTGCACCCACGCCTGCCAGGCGGCGGGCAACGGCGCGTCGTCCAGCCACACGCCGACCTGCCCCGGCGCGGGTACGGGAGTGTCGGCAGCCGGCAGCGCCTGACCGTTCCACGCGCGCTGCAGCGCTTCCAGCACGCGCCGGGCCTGCGCGTCGGCGTCGGCACCGGCCACGTGCAGCTGCGGTGCGCCAGTCGGCGCTGCAGCGGAAGGCAGCGGATGACGAACCATGCGCCAGTCCACACTGCGCGACAGGCGCGGGCGTTCGCCATCCAGCCCCGGCATCGGGTCGGGCACGTATACGGTCAGCGGCGCGCCAGCGGGCAGCGTCTGGTCCAGTTCACGCAGCAGGCTGGCCAGCGGAAGTGGGCCGGGGCGAGGAGCCTGGTCCAGTGGAGGGAAGCCGGGCGCAAGCCAGCGACCCTGGGTACCGTCCTCCAATACGGGGGCTGTCAGTCCCGGGGCCACCACCACCCACGCAGCGGTGCGGGGTGCCGCCCCGTGCAGGAGCGGCTGCGCCAGCAGCAGCGCCAGTGCGGCCAGCAGCAGCAGGCGCACCAGCAGCAACGGCCATTCGTCGAAACGAATGCGCTGGCGCGGCTGCGCCTTGGCCCGAAGCCAGCGTAATGCGGCGAACTCCAGTGGTGCGTAATGGTGCCGGCGTGCCAGATGGATCAGCAGCGGCACCACCAGCGCCGCCAGCGCCAACAGTCCCAGCGGGAACAGCAGCGACAGGCTCATCGCACGCTCCCGCTCAACTGTCGAAGCGGGGCATCCAGCGGCTGGTCGGTGTGCGTGACGACATGGGCAATGCCCCCGCGCTGCAAGCGTGCCTGCAACACGTTCTGTGCTTCAGCGAAGCGCGCAAGATAGTCGGTGCGGATGGCGCGGCCGTCGCCCAGCAGTTCTTCACCGGTCTCAGGATCGCGGAAGCGATACCCGTCGGTGAACGGGAAATCGCGCTCGTCGGCGGTCAGGACCTGCACCTGCATGACGTCACGGCGGGCTGCGGCCAACCGCTCCAGCAACACCGTGCCCGTCTCATCGAAACCATCGCCAACAGCGACCAGCAGGTCGGTGGCCTGCACCTGCTCCCACACCGGGCGCAATGCTTCCGAAGCCGGCCAGCCACCGTGGGCACGCAGGCGATGCAGTAGCAGATGGATGCGGTCGCGCTGGCGTGCGCCGCTGCCAGCCGCCACGACCTGCACGCCGTCGCCGTTGATCACGATCAGGCCGAAGCGGTCGCCTTGCTGAAGTGCCAGCTCCACCACGCACGCGGCTGTGGCATTGATGTGGTCAAGGCGCGAACGGCCCGGATCGGCGCGGTCACGCTGATCGGCCGACGCAGTGGCATCGACCAGTATCCAAACAGTGACCGGACTTTCGCGCTCGGACTCGCGCACGAAAAACCGGTCCGAGCGCGCGTACAGCTTCCAGTCGATCTGGCGCAGTTCGTCACCGGGTTCATACGCCCGGTACTGTGCGAACTCCAGCCCGGCCCCACGGCTGCGGCTGGCGTGCTGGCCGATGCCCTGCGCGCCGCTGGCGCGGCGAGGCAGCAGCCGCAGCGCCCTCAGGCGGCTGCGGACGTCGGCCGGGATCGCAATCGGGGCGTGCGCGCTCACAGCAGTCTCAGGCGGGGAAAGGCACGGCCTGCAGCAGCGCGGCGATCACATCGTCGGCGCTCTTCTGTTCGGCTTCGGCCGCGAAAGACAGCAGCACGCGATGGCGCATGACCGGTGCGATCAGCGCCTGCACGTCGTCGCGGGTGGCAGCGAAGCGGCCCTGCAGCAGGGCGCGCGCCTTGGCCGCCAGCACCAGCGACTGCCCGGCACGCGGACCCGCTCCCCATTTGATCCAGTGGTTCACCGCCTGCGGCGCGGCGTCGCCCGGACGGCTGGCGCGTACCAGGCGGGTGATCCAGGCCAGTACGTCCTCGCTCACATGCACCTGGCGCACCGCCGCCTGCAGGGCCAGTACGTCGTCTGCCTCCAGCACCTTGGGCACCTTGGCGCTTGCGCTGCCGGTGGTCTGCACCAGAATGTCATGCTCTTCCTGTTCGGTGGGGTAGTCCACCCGCACGTGCAGCAGGAAGCGGTCCAGCTGCGCTTCCGGCAGGGGGTACGTACCGGCCTGCTCGATCGGGTTCTGCGTGGCCAGCACGAAGAACGGCGCGGGCAGTGCGTAGGTGGTGCCGGCATAGCTGACCGTACGTTCCTGCATGGCTTCCAGCAGTGCGGCCTGGGTCTTGGGCGGCGTGCGGTTGAGTTCGTCGGCCAGCAGAAGATTGGTGAAAATGGGTCCCTGCTGGAAGCGGAAATGCCGATGACCGGTGCCGTGGTCTTCTTCCAGCAGTTCGGTGCCCAGAATGTCGCTGGGCATCAGGTCGGGGGTGAACTGTACGCGTCGGAACTGCAGCTCCAACGCCTGGCCGAGCGAACGCACCAGCAGGGTCTTGCCCAGGCCCGGCGCGCCTTCCAGCAGCACGTGGCCACCGGCCAGCAGGCCGATCAGCAGCTGTTCCACCACTGCGTGCTGGCCGACCACGGCCTGGCCCAGCGCCTCGCGCAACGGCTGCAGCTTGGGCAGAAGATCATCAATTGGGCTGTCGGTCTGCATGGAAAACACCCTCGTAGAGCCACGCCCTGCGTGGCTGAAAAACCAGAATGAAACTAATTGTTCAACGCATACATCACGATGTTGACCGCAAACCGGGTGTTGTCTTCCGCAAGAAACCGCTTGTTGCGCCAGTCATAGTCCCACTCGCACCCATAGTCCTTGTTGCTGTAGAGCACCCCGAGCCGCCCATCCACCTCGATCCCCTTGAGGTAGTCGTGGACCAGATCGTCGCCCCAGCCGTTGAGCTCGAAGCCGGTTGCAGGGGGGCCTTCAGGAAAGCGGAAAAAACTGCGATACAGGGCATGATTGTTCGGCAGCTTCTTCAAGGCAGACGGCCCGAACAGCTTGGCCATCTGTGCCTCGAAGGACCTGGCGAACAGACCATCAATGTCGTGGTTGCAGTCATCCACGAACACGAAGCCGCCGTTGCGCACATAGCGCACGAAGTTCTGCCGCTCGGCGGCATTGAACTCCACCAGCTTGTGCCCGGCCAGATAGCAGAACGGGGCTTCCAGCATGCGCGGGTCCGACAGTGCGATCACGTGCTCGGTCGGGTCCACCCGCAGTGTCGTGTAGTCGATCAGCGAGGTGATCACGTTGGACGGCATGCGCGCGTCCACGTCCCAGTCACCGGAGTCGTACTTGAGCCGGGTGAACCAGAAGTCGTAACGCCCGGCCTGGGCGCGGGCGAACGAGGGCAGTGCCGCCAACGCGGCACCGCCCAACATCAGGCGCAGGAACTGCGCCCGGTTCATGCCGGTGCGGTCATCAGACCGCGTCGGACAGCGAAGTGAAGGTGAAGTCGCGCAGCTTCATCGGAGGAATCATCATCACGAAGCTGGACTCATCACCGGCCACACGCACCGGCTTGCCCAGCTCTTCAATGTTGTTGAGCATGATCACCGGTGATTCGTTGAAGCGGAAGTTCTTCACCGGGTGCTTGATCTGCCCGTTCTCGATGTAGAAGGTGCCGTCGCGGGTCAGGCCGGTCAGCAGCACGGTCTGCGGGTCGACCATGCGGATGTACCAGGTGCGGGTGACCAGGATGCCCTTCTGGGTGCCACGCACCAGCTCAGCCGTACTCTTGTCGCCGCCGCTCATCAGCAGGTTGCCTGGGCTCGCCTTGGCCGTCTTGCCCTGCTTCTGCGCCCAGAAGCGCGAGTAGTCCAGGTTGGCGACCTTGCCGTTCTCGATGATCGCCAGGCGCTCGCGCGGCAGGCCCTCGTTGTCCCACGGCAGCACCGGCGCATCCGGGTGCCACGGGTCGGCGTACATGTTCACGCGCGGGTCGTAGACCTGCTCGCCGAGCTTGTTGCCGCCGCCCTTCTTGGACAGGAAGCTGCGGCCTTCATCGGCCGAGCGCGCGCTGAAGAAGTTCATCATGAAGCTGATCAGGCCCGCCGCCGCAGCCGGTTCCAGGATCACCGTGTACTTGCCCGGTTCCAGCGCCTTGGCTTCGGCCGATTCGGTGGCCTTGCGCATGGCGATGCGCACGTCCTGGTCGGCCTTGAAGTCGGCGGCGTCTTTCAGGTTGCGGCCGACCCAGCCCGAGCCACGGCCGTCTTCGGTACGCACCGTGCAGGTGTAGTCGAAGGCGGTAGCGCGCTGATAGGCGAAATTACCGTTGCTGTTGGCGGTGGCGTAGAAGCCCTGGCTGTCTTCGAGGAAGCCGGCGGCGATCAGGCCGTTGCCACGGCACGGCGCGATCGAATCGGCGGCGACCTTGGCGCGGAACGCCGGATCGATGGCCGCGGTGGATTCGCTGAAGGTCGGGCTGGCTTTGTAGGTCTGCTTGCCGATGGCCGGCATGAACTCCGGGTTTTCCGGGGCCAGGCGGGCCAGGTCTTCGGCGCGGCGGACCACGCGCTCCAGCGCGGCGTCGTCGAACTCGTTGATCGAGGCGGTGCCCACGCGCTTGCCGAAGGCCACGGTCACGGCCAGTTCGGTGTCATCGACGATGCCGCTGGTGGAGACATTGTTCAGCGCGAAACGGATGTTGCCCTTCAGGTTGCCGGTCAGCGCGGCCGTGCACTCGTCGGCCTTGGACAGCTTGATGACCTTGTCGAGGATGGCCTTGGCCTGGGCTTCGGTGAAGATACTCATGTATAGGGGCTCCTGACCGGTCAGCCGAGGCTGCGCGCGGTGTTGATGACGTTGATGCCGTTGAAGCGGGCGGTGGACGAACCGTGCGAGACCGCCGAGACCTGGCCCGGCTGGCCCTTGCCGTCGAAGAACGAGCCGCCCAGGCGGTAGTCACGCTCATCGGCCACAGCCACGCAGGCGTTCCAGAACTCCGGCGTGCGGATCTGGTAGGCCACGTCCTCGATCATGCGGGTGATCTGGCCGTTCTTGATTTCGTAGAACAGCTGGCCACCGAACTGTGCGTTGTAACGCTGCTGGTCGATCGAGAACGAGCCATCGCCGATGATGTAAATGCCGTTTTCCACGTCCTTGATCATGTCGGCCACGCTCAGCGGGGTCTTGCCGGGTGCCATCGACACATTGGCCATGCGCTGGAACTGCACGCTCGACCACGAATCGGCATAGCAGCAGCCGTCTGATTCGGTCTTGCCCAGAATGTGCGCCTGGTCGCGGATGGTCTGATAGTCCACCAGCTTGCCGTTGCTGATCAGGTCCCAGCGCTTGGTCTTGACGCCTTCGTCGTCGTAGGCGACCGCGCCGAGGCTGCCCGGCTGGGTCTTGTCGGCGAAGATGTTGACCAGGTCGCTGCCGTACTGGAAGCGCTGTTCGCGCTTGTCCAGGGTGGCGAAGCTGGTGCCGGCGTAGTTGGCCTCGTAGCCCAGCACGCGATCCAGTTCCAGCGGATGGCCGACCGACTCGTGGATGGTCAGCCAGGTGTGCGACGGGTCGAGCACCAGGTCGTACTTGCCCGGCTTCACCGACGGGGCCTTCAGCTTTTCCTGGGCCTGCCTGGCGGCGGCGATGGCGTCTTCCTTCATATCGTAGGACGAACCGTAGTTCACCACGCCATTGGGGGTCAGCACCTTGCCGGCGGCTGCGCCATCGAGGTACTCATAGCCCATGCCCATCGGCGAGGAAAGTCCGTCGCGGGTGCGGAACTTGCCGCTGGCCTTGTCGATGGCGGTCACCGTCATCGGGGCCCAGATGCGGTGCACGTCCTGGTCGATGTAGGAACCGTCGGTGGAGGCGAAGTACTTCTGCTCGTTGACCAGGAACAGCATCGAATTGACGAAGCTGGCACCCGCTCCGATCGCGGCGGCATTGACGTCCAGCAGCAGCTCGACCTTCTCCTTGATCGGCACTTCCATCGCGTTCTTGCGGATCGGGGTCTTCCAGCTCACCTCACCCACGCCGGGGGTGGCGGCCAGCTGCACCGGGGCGGTCTGCACGCCGGCATTGGCCTTGGCGATGGCCACCGCCTGCTGCGCGGCCTTGGCCACATCGCCCGGGCCGAGCTGGTTGGTCGCGGCAAAGCCCCAGGCACCGTTGACGATCACGCGGATGCCCACACCGGTGGATTCGGTGTTCACCACGTTCTGCACCTTGTCTTCGCGGGTGATCACGAACTGGCGCAGGTAGCGGCCGATGCGCACGTCGCAGTAGGTGGCTCCACCCTGGCGGGCAGCGGCCAGCGCAGCGTCGGCCAGGCGCTTCTTCAGCGCCGGGTCGAGCGTGCTCTGCAGCTGCTCGGCGGCGATCACCTTGCCAAAGAACGACGGCACGATCAGGCCGCCTGCGGTAAGCCCTGTCAGGGCAAGAAAGTCACGTCTTTGCAAGGCAGTTCTCCGTGTGATCGCACTCAGCCCAGGCTTCGCGCGGTGTTGATGATGTTGATGCCATCAAATCGTGTGGTCGACGAACCGTGCGAGACCGCCGAAACCTGTCCGGGCTGCCCCTTGCCGTCGAAGAAAGAGCCGCCGAAGCGGAAGTCGCGCTCGTCGCAGATCGCACTGCAGGCGTTCCAGAACTCCGGCGTGCGGATCTGGTACGCCGCGTCCTCGACCATGCCGGCGATCTGCCCGTTCCTGATCTGGAAGTACAACTGGCCGCCGAACTGTGCATTGAAGCGCTGCTGGTCGATGGAATACGAGCCACGGCCGTGGATATAGATGCCGTTTTCCACGTCCTTGATCATGTCGGCCACGCTCAGTGGGGTTTTGCCCGGAGCCAGCGAAACATTGGCCATGCGCTGGAACTGCACGCTTGACCACGAGTCGGCATAGCTGCAGCCATGCGATTCGTTCTCGCCCAGCAGATGCACTTCGTCGCGGGTGGCCTGGTAGTTGACCAGAATGCCGTCCTTGACCAGATCCCAGCGCTTGGTCTTGACCCCTTCATCGTCGTAGCCCACCGCACCCAGGCTGCCGGGCGAGGTCTTGTCGGCAAAGAAGTTGACCCGCTCGCTGCCCCACCGGTAGCCGGCGTCGCGCTTGTCCAGGGTGGCGAAGCTGGTGCCGGCGTAGTTGGCCTCGTAGCCCAGCACGCGGTCCAGCTCCAGCGGGTGGCCGACGTTTTCGTGGATGGTCAGGAACAGGTTCGACGGGTCCAGCACCAGGTCGTACTTGCCCGGCTTCACCGACGGAGCCTTGAGCTTCTCGCGCGCATGGCGCGCGGCGGCAATCGCATCCTCGACCGGGTCGTAGGAATCGCGGTAGGCGGTGATGCCGCCGGGCAGGGCGATCTTGCCGCTGGCATCGCCATCAAGGAACTCATAGCCCATGCCCATTGGTGAGGACAGCCCGGCACGGGTGCGGAACTTGCCGCTGGCCTTGTCGATGGCGGTGGCGGTGAACGGCAGCCAGATACGGTGCACGTCCTGGTCGATGAAGGAACCGTCACTGGAGGCGAAGTACTTCTGTTCATTGACCAGGAACAGGGTGGAATTGATGAAGTTCGCGCCGGCGTTCAGCGCTGCGGCGTTCAGGCTGAGCAGCAGGTCGACCTTCTCCTGCACCGGCACGGCCATGGCGTTCTTGCGGATGGGGGTTTTCCAGCTGACCTCGCCCACGCCCTTGACCGGGGCCAGCTGCACCGGCTTGGTCTGCAGGGTGGCGTTGGCGCGGGCGATGGCCGCGGCCTGGTTGACTGCGGCCAGCACGGCGGCCGCGGTCTGCTCGCGGGTGGCGGCAAAGCCCCAGGCCCCGCTGACGATCACCCGGATGCCGATGCCGGACGACTCGCTGTTGGTGACGTTCTGTACCTGGGCTTCGCGGGTGATCACCGCCTGGTTGAGGTAGCGGCCGATGCGCACATCGCAGTAGCTGGCCCCGGCGCGCTTGGCGGCGGCCAGCGCGGCCTCGGCCAGCACCTTCTTGCGGCCCACGTCGCCGGGCTCCAGCAACTGCTCGGCAGCAATCAGCCGCGCATGCGGCAGCATCAGGCCGGCCAGGCCCATTCCAGACAGGGTCAGAAACTCACGACGTTGCACAGCGGGCAGTTCCCCAGCAGCGGTTTCGGGCCAAAGCCGTCAACCTTGGACAAGTCTCCGACTTTCAGCCGAGCGCCGGGAGTGGCACAAGTGACTCCGGTCATGGTTCGATGTGCGCTGTGACGACAATCTGCTACTGACATGACCCAACAGCGATGGTCTGAGGCCTGTGAGCGCAACCGCGACCCGATCCTGGCCGTGCTGCGCCCGCATCTGCAGGTGCGCCAGCGGGTGCTGGAGATCGGCAGCGGCACCGGCCAGCATGCTGCGTACTTTGCGGAACAACTGCCCCACCTGCACTGGCAGGCCAGCGATCACCCGGATTACCTGCCCGGCATCGCCGAGCGCCTGGCGGAGGCGGCGCTGCCCAATGCGCCGCCGCCCTGGCCACTGCAGGCGGTGCTGGAGCCGCAGCCCGGGCTGGCCCCATGGCCCTCTGGCGCGGGCAGCTTCGATGCGGTGTACAGCGCCAACACCCTGCACATCATGAGCTGGGCGCACGTGCAGGCCCTGTTCGCGGGGCTGCCAGCGGTGATGGCCCCGGGGGCAGTGCTGTTCGTGTACGGGCCGTTCAATTACGGCGGGGAATACACCAGCGACAGCAACCGGACCTTCGATGCGTGGTTGAAGGACCGCGACCCGGCCTCGGGCATCCGTGATGCCGAGGCCGTCGATGCCTTGGCTGCAGCGCAAGGCCTGGTGCTGATTGACGATGTGGCAATGCCGGCCAACAACCGCCTGCGGGTGTGGCGGCGCTGAACGCGGCCGGCACCACGCGGACACGCATGGCGTGTCTTTACACCGCCGGACAAACCGTAGTGACGCGCCATGCGCGTCATCGGGAGCCCAGCCGCGCTCAAGCCACCTGCACGATATGCAGCGCCTTTGGATTGCGCCACCGCGCCAGCAGGGCCGCTTCCCGCACCTTGGCACTGTGCAGGTGCGCTTCCTTGACGTGCCCATAGCCGCGGATGTGCTCGGGAATGCTGGCGATCTCCACCGCCAGCGCCACCCGGTCATCGTCGAGGCCGGCCAGCAGCTCGTCCACGGTCTTCTCGTAATCGGCAATCAGCTGACGCTCGCCGCGACGCTCCTCGGTCCGCCCGAACACGTCAAAGGTGCCGCCGCGCAGGAACTTCAGCTTCGCCAGCAGGCCGAACGCCTTCATCATCCACGGGCCATATTCCTGCTTGATCAGCCGGCCCTGCTCGTCCTTCTTGGCGAACAGCGGCGGGGCCAGGTGGAAACGGACCTCGAAGTCGCCCTCGAACTGCTGCTGCAGGCGGCGCTGGAACTCGCCGCTGGTGTACAGGCGGGCCACTTCGTACTCGTCCTTGTAGGCCATCAGTTTGAAGTAATAGCGCGCCACGGTCTCGGTCAGCGCGGTGCTGCCGGCCTTGTCCCACTCAGCTGCGCGCACCTTGTCCACCAGTGCGCGGTAGCGCGCTGCATAGGCGGTGTCCTGGTAATCAGTGAGGAAGCGCACGCGACGGTCGATCAGCTCGTCCAGCGAGCGCGACAGGCGTTCATCGTCGAGCGGCAGGAAAGCGACCTCGCCCTGACCGGCGCGGCCGGGCAGGCCGCGCAGTTCGCGTTCGTCGCCGGTGTCGCGCGGTGCCGCATTGGCTCCCCATTCGTTGCCTTCCCACTCGCCCGGCGGCAGGTCGTGCAGCGGGCCCGGCGTACGCTCGGCATCTGTGTGCCCGTTGCGCACCAGACCGGCGGCCTGTTGCACTGCCTGCGGGTCCACCGCAGCCAGCCGGCCCCAGGCAAACGCCTGTTGGTTCATGGCCACGGCTGCGCCGTTCAGCTCGATCGCGCGCATCAGCGCGTCAAATGAGATCGGCACAAGGCCCTGCTGCCACGCGTAGCCCAGGATGAACAGGTTGGACGCAATGGCATCGCCGAGCAGCGCGGTTGCCAGCTGGGTGGCGTCCAGCAGCAAGGGATCACGGCCGCCCAGTGCCACGCGGATGCCGGCAATGATGTCGGCGGCCGGGAACTGCATGTCCGGACGCGTGGTGAAGGTGCCCGGCATCGCCTGATAGGTGTTGAGCACCACCTGCGAGCGCTCGGCGCGCACCTTCGACAGCGCCCAGTAGTCGTTCACCACCACCATGTCGCAGCCCACCACCAGATCGGCTTCACCGGCGGCGATGCGCACTGCGTGGATGTCCGACGGTTGGCGTGCAATGCGGATATGGGTGGTCACCGCGCCGCCCTTCTGGGCCAGCCCGGTCTGGTCGAGCACGGTCGCGCCCTTGCCTTCCAGATGGCCGGCCATGCCCAGCAGCGCGCCGATGGTCACCACGCCGGTACCGCCGACGCCGGTAATCAGAATGTTCCACGGCTGCTCCAGGGTGCTGCGGAACACCGGGGCCGGCAGGTTGTCCAGCAGCGCGCTGCCGTCACGGCGCGCACCCTTGCGCGGCGTGCCGCCATGCACGGTGACGAAGCTTGGGCAGAAGCCGGTAGTGCAGGAGTAGTCCTTGTTGCAGTTGGACTGGTCAATGTCGCGCTTGCGCCCGAACTCGGTTTCCTTCGGCAGCACCGATACGCAGAAGCTCTTCTTGCCGCAGTCGCCACAGCCCTCGCACACCAGTGAGTTGACCATCACGCGCTTGGGCGGGTCGACCAGCTTGCCGCGCTTGCGGCGGCGGCGCTTTTCGGTGGCGCAGGTCTGTTCGTAGATCAGGATACTGGTGCCCTTGACCTCACGAAGCTGTTTTTGCACCGCGTCCAGCTCGGCACGGTCAAAGAATTCCACGCCTTCCGGGAACAGCTCGCGCTTGTTCCATTTGCCGATCTCGTCACTGACCAGCACGATGGTCTGCACGCCTTCGGCGCGCATCTGGTGGGCGATCTGCGGCACGGTCAGGGTGCCGTCCACCGGCTGCCCGCCGGTCATCGCCACCGCATCGTTGTAGAGGATCTTGTAGGTGATGTTGACCCCGGCCGCGATCGCCTGGCGGATCGCCAGCGAGCCGCTGTGGAAATAGGTGCCATCGCCGAGGTTCTGGAACACGTGTTCGGTGTCCGTAAACGCGGCCTGGCCCGCCCAGGTCACCCCTTCGCCGCCCATATGGGTGAAGGTGTCGGTGCTGCGGTCCATCCAGGTCACCATGTAATGGCAACCAATGCCGCCCAGCGCGCGCGAGCCTTCGGGCACGCGGGTGGAGGTGTTGTGCGGGCAGCCGGAGCAGTAGTGCGGCACGCGCGGGAAGCTGGCGCGCGGCAGCGCAAGCTCGGCTTCCTTGGCGTCCATCCAGCGCAGGCGCTGTTCGATGGATTCGTTGCTGAAGAACTTCTGGATGCGGCGGCCGATCACTCCAGCAATCGTGGCCGGGGTCAGTTCGTTGGTCGACGGCAGGATCCACTGCCCCTGTTCGTCGTACTTGCCGACGATGGACGGGCGCGGACCGGCGCTGGCCGGCCAGTTGTAGAACTGCTCCTTCATCTGGCGCTCGATGAAGGCACGCTTTTCCTCCACCACCACGATGTCTTCCAGGCCTTCGGCAAAGCGTGCGATGCCCACCGGTTCCAGCGGCCAGGTCATGCCGACCTTGTACACGCGGATGCCGATGTCGGCGCAGGCGCGCTCGTCCAGGCCCAGGTACTCCAGCGCCTGCAGCACGTCCAGGTAGCTCTTGCCGGTGGTGACGATGCCCAGCCGCGCGCCCGGCGAGTCCATCACGATGCGGTCAATCTGGTTGGCGCGGGCGAAGGCCTGTGCGGCCTTCACCGCATAGCGGTGCAGGCGCATTTCCTGGTCCAGCGGCGGGTCCGGCCAGCGGATGTTGAGGCCGCCGGCCGGCATTTCGAAATCTTCCGGCAGCACGATGCGCCGCGCGAACGGATCGACCTGCACCGAGGCCGATGATTCCACCGTTTCGGCAATCGTCTTGAACCCGATCCAGCGCCCGGTATAGCGGCTCATCGCCCAGCCCAGCAGGCCCATGTCGAGGATGTCCTGCACCCCGGCCGGGTTAAGTACCGGCATCATCGCGCTGACGAATTCATCCTCGCTGCCGTGCGGCAAGGTCGAGCTGCGGCAGGCGTGGTCGTCTGCGGCCAGCGCCAGCACGCCGCCGTGCACCGAGGTGCCCGCGGCGTTGGCGTGCTTGAACACGTCGCCGCAGCGGTCCACGCCCGGGCCCTTGCCGTACCACATGCCATACACGCCCTGGACCTTGGCCCCGGGAAACAGGTTCGTCTGCTGGGTGCCCCAGACCATGGTGGCCCCGAGGTCCTCATTCAGCCCTGGGGTGAACTTCACCTTGGCCGCTTCCAGGTGTTTACGCGCCCGCCACAGCTCCAGGTCGAAGCCGCCCAGCGGGCTGCCGCGATAGCCACTGATGAAGCCTCCCGTGTCCAGGCCGGCGGCCTGGTCGCGCAGCTGCTGCATCAGCGGCAGGCGGACCAGCGCCTGCACGCCGCTCAGGTAGATGCGGCCATCGGTCCGGGTGTATTTGTGGTCCAGCGTGTAGCTGTCATCCAGCGCGCCGGGCTGGTTGGCGGACGAGGGCGAGGTGAGTTCGGCGGTACTGGTCATGGCTGGCCCGGAATGACGGCTGGCACGGCCGCACAGAGGCGACCGGAAAGGTGCGGATTGTAACAGTGACGCAATTTCCACACTTTTCATGACCCCAAGGGGTCGCATCCGGGCGCGTTCTGCGGTTAGGATCGGGGAGGGAGGTTGTGTGACAACCTGGGGGAATCTGTATGGCAGTGGCAAGAAACGTGCTGTCCAGCATGGTGCTGGCGGCGGGGATGGCAGTGTTCGGGGTGGCAGCGCAGGCGTTGCCGACACTGCAGGAGTTCTACTTCGACGACGATACCGCTGCAGCCGCACCGGTCGTGGTGGCGGCTGACGCCCCTGATCTGATCGATCAACTGGCGAAGCAGCGCGAGCGCGGCCGAAAGGCGCTGGACGCCACCGTGCAGCTGGCCAGCGTGGCCTACGCCCAGGGCCGGCCAGAGCTGGGTGCGCAGCTGTATGCGGAAGCAGAGAAGGAGGCGGTGGCCAGTTCAGTGCAGGGCCGCATGGTGCGTTGGAACAAGGGCTGGGATCTTTACCGCTCAGGCAATACCGACGGCGCGCTGACCGCGTGGCACGAGGCCCAGGCGGGCATGCGCGGCAATCCTGCGTGGGTGCCGCCGACGCTGGCGCTGGCGCTGTGGACGCAGGGCCGCAAGGACGAAGCGGTGAAGTGGTACGCCGCCGCCGTGCGTACTGAACCGCAGCGTTGGAGCAGCAGTGCCGGTTTTGCCCAGCAGCTGCCTTCCTGGCGCGACAGCGAACGCGCCACGCTGGCCGAAGTACAGCAGGCCTGGGCGGGCAATCCACCCGCCTGGCCGTAACGCCCGATCTGGTGTGGCACGGACGCGCATGGCGCGTCCCTACGCCGATATCCCTGTAGAAGCACGCCATGCGTGTTCAACGCACACTGCGGTCAACCGTCGGCGCTGACCGTGCGCCCGCGCGCCCATTCGCGCAGGGCGCTCACCTGTTCGGCCATCAGCACCGACAACGGCCGGCTGTTGCGGATTTCCTGCATCAGCAGGTCGGTGTCGAGCACGCGCTCCTCGGCATGCGCGGCATACAGCCCTGATACCACCGCCTGTTCGATCTCCGCACCGGAGAAACCGTCACTGGCGGCGGCCAGCGCCGGCAGCGCGAAGTCGTCCGCATTGAGCTGGCGGCGGCCCAGGTGCAGGCGCAGCAGGTCTACGCGGGTATTGGCATCGGGCAGGTCGACAAAGAAGATCTCGTCGAAGCGGCCCTTGCGCAGCAGCTCGGCGGGAAGCTCATGCACCTGGTTGGCGGTGGCCACAATGAACACCGGTTCCTTGCGTTCGGCCAGCCAGGTCAGCAGATAGCCCAGTACGCGGCGCGAGACGCCCCCGTCTTCGCCACCACTGGCCAGGCCTTTCTCGATCTCGTCGATCCACAGTACGCACGGAGCCAGCTGCTCGGCCGAGGTCAGCGCCTGGCGCAGGTTCTTCTCCGTCTCGCCGTGGAACTTGTCGTACAGGCTGCCGAAATCCAGACGCAGCAGTGGCACGCCGAAGCCGGCAGCGGTGGCCTTGGCCAGCATGGATTTGCCGCAGCCCTGCACACCCAGCAGCAGCATGCCTTTGGGCGGGTCCAGGCCGGCAGTGCCGGCCGAACCGCCCAGAAAGATCGAGCGGCGCTGGTTGACCCAGCGCTTGAGCCGATTGGCCCCGGCCACGTCGGCAAAGCGGGTGGTGTCGTATTCGTAGTGCAGGTGTCCGGCGCGGTTGAGCAGCTCGAACTTCAGCCGGGCCAGCTGCGGCAGGTCGTCCTGGCTGAGCGCCCCGTCGGCGAAGATCAGCTGGCGGGCGATCCGCCGTGCGTCGACCATGCTCAGTCCGCGCAGGTTGCGCAGGATCAGCTGCACCGCTTCATTGTCCACTTCGACCCGCTTGCCGCCGTTCTCACGGGCATAGGTGGCCGCTTCCTCGCGCAGCATCTTCAGCAGCGCGTTGAGATCAGGCAGGCGCGGGTTGAAGCGCGTGGCCAGCGCTTCCAGCTCGGCCGGCAGCTCGACCTTGGCTCCCACCAGCACCAGCACGTGTGCCTCACAGTGGCGGCGCTGGACCAGGTCACGCAGCGCGCGCTGGTGGCTGGCATAGCCCAGGTAGGGGTGAAAATCGAGCAGCAGGTAGATGCCGCGCTGTTCGGCCTGGCGGATCATCTGCAGCGCGGAGCTCGCGTCGGGCGGGCCAATGGCGTCGTCTTCCTTGTCCATGTCGATCCGGCGCAGGCCCTCGGTGATCGACCAGCGATGCAGGGCCCGCCATACGTGCATCAGGGTCTGGCGGAACAGCTCCACCACCCGGCCCTCGTCCTGGGTCTCGATGACAATCAACGGCGTGTTGGCGCGGATCAGTGCGCTCAGATCCTGTAGCTCGCTCATGGGGCCTGCATTCCTTTGGATCGCGCACGATAGCAAAGCGCCGCAGGCGGGACGAGGTTCAGCCGCGCGACTATCTCCGTCACGGGCACCGGTGTACGCTCGGGGCAGGTTCCCCATCGGAAGCGAGGCGTGCATGAAGACGATCCTGGTCGCCGGTTCCAAGGGTGGCGTGGGCAAAACCACTGTCGCCACCCATCTGGCGGCCTCCGCCGCCCTGGCCGGCAAACGGACCGTTCTGGCCGACGCCGACCCGCAGGGGTCCAGTACCCGCTGGGCCGAGCGCCGTGCCGGGCTTGAAAGCGCCGTGCTGCCCATTGATGCCACCGGCAGGAAGGGGCTCAAGCGCGTGCCTGACGACACCGAGGTCCTGGTCATCGACGCCCCGGCCGGCGCACAGGCCGGTGAGCTGGAGGCCTTTCTGGACGTCGCCGACGCCGTGGTGGTGCCCGTGCTGCCTTCCGCGTTGGACATCGAGGCCATCGTCGGCTTCCTCAACAGCCTGGCCAAGGTGTCCCGGGTCCACAAGCGCAAGCTGCCGGTCGGGCTGGTGCTCAACCGCACCAAGCCGTGGACCCAGACCTCACAGCAGGCCCTGAACATGCTGGCCGACTGGCCCTATCCGGTGGTGGCGCAACTGCGCGATACCCAAGGCTATGTGGTCATGACCGGGCTGGGCCGCAGCGTCTTCGATTACCGCTCCGCGCAGGTGCGCGAGCATCAGAGTGACTGGGAGCCACTGCTGCAGTGGCTGAAGCAAGACTGATCCACAAGGAATTCCCATGCGAGAACTGATATTGCTGCGCCACGCCCATGCAGAACCTCCCGCTACCGGCCAGGAGGACCTCGACCGCCCGCTGTCGGCAGTCGGACTGGCCGAAGCGGAAGCCGCCGGCAAGTGGTTGAAGGACAACAATCTGCGCCCGGACTGTGTGCTCTGCTCGCCAGCGCGGCGCACCCGAGAGACCCTTGAGGCGGTGCTGGCGGCAACGGGCGTGGTCGAACATCGGCTGGAAGACGGCATCTACGACGCAACTCCCGGCAAGCTGACAGAGCTCGTGGACGAGCGCCGCGACATCGAGCGCCTGCTGGTGGTGGGGCACAACCCGGGTCTGGAGCAGTTGGTGGCGTTCATGACCCAAGGCAGCACCAGCGAGTACCGCGGCATGCCTCCGGCCGGCATTGCCGTGCTGCAGTTCAGTCGAGAGGCCGCCATCGAGCCGGGAGTGGCAAAGCTGACCGCATACTGGTGGCCGTAAGCCGTGAGAGCAGTACAGATCGGATTGGGCTGCCTGCTTGGGCTGGCCGCAGGTTCCACGCTTGCCGAGCCGCCCGTTCCCGCCCCGCCGCCCAATCCCATTGCCGCCGCCGCCCAGCCCCCTCAACACGTGCTGGTGGTGGACACGGCGCGTTCGCACTTCGGCTTCGAGATACGCACCCGCCTGGGCCAGCGTATCGAAGGGGTGTTTCCACGCTTCGAGGGGCGGGTGGACGTTCTGCCGGATGGCCGACACCAGGTCCACCTTCGCATGTTCAGCCGCTACGTGGAGATTCCGGGCAAGGCCCGCTACACCGGCTGGATGCGCGGTGAGGAGTTCTTCGATGCCGACCGCTATCCGGTGGTGGAGTTCGATTCGCTGCCTTACTGGCCCGAGCTGGTCAACAAGGGCGGGGGTATCGAGGGCCGGCTGATCCTGCGCGGGGTCTCGCACCCCGAGGTCCTGAAGGTGGAACCGGCGGCCTGCCCGCGGGCCGGGTATGATTGCGATGTGGTCAGCCGCGGTACCGTGCAGCGTGGCCGGTATGGAATGGACAGCTGGCAACTTGCCCTGAGTGATCGAGTGACCTTCGTACTGCGTGCCCGCCTCACCGAGGCGGCCAAACCGTGAATCTGCTGCTGCGGCTGCTGGCGCTGGCAACCGTGTTGCTGGGCAGTGGATGTGCGTCCCTGTCCAGCGCAGAACGCGAGCGCGCCGCCGGTATTGCCGCCCAGGCCCGCTCGCAGCAGGTGGACTGCACCCGGCCCGACCGCTGCGCGCAGGATTCACCGCTGCGCGCGCTGGGCGGCCAGGCCTTCACTGAATCCAGCCCGGACGCACCGCGTCACTACGCCACCATCCTGGACGAGGGCGAAACCTCGCTGGTGGCACGCATCAACCTGATCCGCAGCGCGACCCGCAGTATCGATCTGCAGACCTACATCTTCGACAAGGACGACAGCGCCCGGCTGGTGCTGGAGGAACTGCAGGTTGCGGCGCGGCGCGGGGTCAAGGTGCGGGTGCTCATCGACCAGCTGTCGGCCATCTCCGACCTGCAGATCCTGGGCGCGCTGGCCAGCAGCCACCAGAACTTCCAGCTGCGGGTGTACAACCCGACGTTCGGCAAGGCCAAACTCAATTACTTTGACTACGCCGGGAGCGTGCTGTGCTGTTTCCGCCGCTTCAACCAGCGCATGCACAACAAGCTGCTGGTAATCGACGATGCGTTGGGCGTGGTCGGTGGGCGCAACTACCAGGACGACTATTACGACTGGGACAGCGAATACAACTTCCGCGACCGCGACGTGGTGGTGGCCGGCCCCGAAGTGCGGGCGATGGCGGTCAATTTCGATGCGTTCTGGCATGCGCCGCGCAGCGTGCCGGCCGAGCGCCTCAACGACGTCGGCCGCACCCTGCTCACGCAGGGCGTGCCGACCATGCCGCCGCTGGACTACCGCCACCCCGGGCGCGTGGCCCAGGTCAGCGATGAGGCCAGCGACCCCGACTATGTGCGTCGCACCTTCGTCGATACTGCGTTACCGGTGGCTTCGGTGCGCTACGTGGCCGACCTGCCGCGCAAGCATCGCCGCGAGCGCGCCAGCCAGCCGGCCAACGGTCAGCACGTCACCGAACCGCAGCTGGATGCGCTCATTGCCAGCGCGCAGAGCGAAGTGCTGCTGCAGACGCCCTACCTGGTGCTGTCCAAGCCGGCACGCAAGCTGTTCAAGGAGCTGCGCGCACGCGAGCAGGCCCCGCGCGTGGTGGTGTCGACCAACAGCCTGGCCGCCACCGACAACCCGATCGTGTATGCGCTGTCGTACAAGTACAAGCGCCGCAATCTGCGCGAGCTGGGCTTCAACATCTACGAGTACAAGCCGTTCCCGCTGGACGCGCCGGTGGACTACCGCAACCTGCTGCCGGCCCCGCTGGGTGTACCGGCCAGCAGCGAGCGCCGCAGCAGCGTGCTCGGTGGCAGCGCCGCCGGCAGCAATGCGCGTGGCAGTGGCAGTGGTGACAGCCGGTCCGGGCCCCGGCCGATGCCGGAGCAGCAACCGGTGGCTCAGGACCTGCAGAGTGACCGGCCGCAGCCCACGCCAGGCCCCGCCGCGCGCCGCCGTACCGACGGCAGCGTGGTTGAACGGCGGGTGCTGCGTGCCGAAACGCGGCCGTCGTTCCTGGGCACCAAGGCAGTCAACAAGCCGCTGCCGGTCACCCGCAGTGGCGCGCGCATGGGCCTGCACGCCAAGTCGCTGGTGGTGGACCGCCGGGTCGGGGTGATCGGCACCCACAACTTCGACCCGCGCAGCGAGAACTACAATACCGAAGGCGCGGTGGTCATCGATGACCCGGCTTTTGCCCAAGCGCTGGCCCAGAGCATTCTGCGCGACATCGAGCCGGACAACTCCTGGACCGTGGCCCCGCGCACCAAGCCGCCGGTGTTGTCGGGCCTGAACTACAGCGTGGGCAAGGCTTCCGAAGCGCTGCCGGTGCTGGATTTCTGGCCCTGGCGCTACGCCACCGACTACGAGTTCCAGCCCGGTCCCGAGTGCCCGCAACCGCTGCCACGGCAGCACGCAGATTTCCATCGCTGTTACACCGCCGTGGGCGACTTCCCGGAAGTGAATGTCGGCCCGAAGTGGCTGCTGGTGCGTATGCTGACCGCCTTCGGTGCCGGGCTGGTGCCCATTCTGTAACCCTGCTTTCTGTACGGAGACGCTGTATGCCCCAGGTTTTCCGCGAGCCGGTGTCGATTGATGCCCTCAACGCGCTCAGCCGCAACAGTCTGATCGAGCATCTGGGCATTGTGTTCACCGCCGCCGGCGAGGACTGGGTGAGTGCCACCATGCCGGTGGATGCCCGTACCCGCCAGCCGTATGGCCTGCTGCACGGCGGTGCTTCGGTGGTGCTGGCGGAGACGCTGGGCAGCAGCGCCGGCAACCTGTGCGTGGACACCACAAAACAGGTGTGCGTCGGGTTGGAGATCAATGCCAATCACATCCGCGCCCAGCGCAGCGGCACTGTCACCGGCACCGCCCGGGCCGTGCATGTGGGCCGCAGCACCCATGTGTGGGACATCCGAATCGAAGACGAGGCCGGAAAGCTGGTCTGCACTTCGCGGCTGACCCTGGCCGTGGTACCGGCCGCCTGAGAACATCTGGCAGACCCCGCTGTGCTGGAGTATTGTGCCCGGATGACTTCCCCCACTTCGGCCCCGCGTGGCGGCGTGGCGCGTGTGTGCCGTTACCTGTACCGCGTTCCCTTGCTGCTGGTTCACGTCCTGCTGTTCCTGCCCCTGACCCTGATCGGCATGTTGCCGTTGTGGGCGCAGGTGCGCGTGGGCAACCGCACGCTCGGGCATGCCGTGGTCAATGCCTGGCAGGGCGGGCTGATGTGGATCTTCGGTTTCCGCCTGCAGCGCATTGGCACGCCGTTGCCGGGTGCCGTGCTGTTTGTCGCCAATCACGTCAGCTGGGTCGATATCAGCGTGCTGCACAGCCAGCGCATGATGGGTTTCGTGGCCAAGCGCGAGATCGCCAGCTGGCCGGTGGTTGGCTGGCTGGCTGCGCGCGGGCAGACCATCTTCCACCAGCGCGGCAGTACCGAATCGCTGGGCGGCGTGATGCAGGTCATGGTCGAGCGCCTGCAGGAAGGCAAGGCGGTGGGCGTTTTCCCGGAAGGGCGCACCCGTGGTGGCACCGAGGTCGGGCCGTTCCATGCGCGTATCTTCCAGGCCGCGGTGGAAACCCATGTGCCGGTGCAGCCGGTGGCGCTGCGCTACGGCTGGCAGGGCGACGCCCAGACCATCGTGGCGTTCGGCCCCAAAGAAAGCTTCTTTGCCAACTTCCTGCGCCTGCTAGGTGAGCCGGCGCGGCGGGCCGAGGTGCATTTCCTCGACCCCATTGAAACCCACGATCTTGAAGGCCGTCGCCGCATCGCCGAAACTTCGCGTGCGCGCATCGTGGCGGCCATGACGGCCGAGTAAGGCGATGGCGCCCGTTCACGCGCCCTCGTCGTTGTCCGTATCAGGCTCGCGCCTCATGTTGACCGCTGCCGACTACCGTCCGCCGCGTTGGCTGCGCAATCCGCACCTGCAGTCGATGCTCAGTTCCAGCCGCATGCGCATGCAGCGTGGCTTGATGCTGCTTGCGGCAACCGGGGCGATCACCGAAGAACTCATCCTGGACGGCGGCGAAGGCGTGCGCCTGCAGGGCTGGCACAGCCGCATCGAAGGCCGCGACCCGGTCGGCATGGCGCTGCTGCTGCATGGCTGGGAAGGCAGTGCCGAATCCAGCTACATGCGCATGACGGCCGCGCGCATGCTCGAGGCAGGTTATGACGTGGTCCGGCTGAACTTCCGCGACCACGGCAACACCCACCATCTCAACCCGGGCATCTTCCACTCCAACCGTATCGACGAAGTGGTGCAGGCGGCCGGCGATATCGCCCGGCGCTGGCCGCAGCTGCCCCTGGTGGCGGCCGGCTACTCGCTGGGTGGCAACTTCGTGCTGCGGCTGGCGTTACGCGCCCCGGACGCGGGCGTGCCGTTGCGCCGGGTGGCCTCGGTGTGCCCGGTGCTGGACCCGGCCATCACCATGGAAAGCATCGAGAACGGGCCGGCGATGTACGACTGGTACTTCCGCCGCAAGTGGGCCGGGTCGCTGCGCCGCAAGCGTGACCTGTTCCCCGAGCTGAGTGACTGGGACGACCGCGTGCTGAAGCTGGACATCCGTGCGCTGACCGCCTGGCTGGTCGAGCATCACACCAACTACGGCTCGCTGCAGGCCTACTTCGACGGCTACTCCATTGCGGGTGACCGCCTGGCCGCGCTGAGCGTGCCGGCCGACATCCTGATGGCCGAGGACGACCCGGTCATTCCCTATGCCACTTTCAACGGCTGGTGCCTGCCGGCCACTGCGCAGCTGGACATCGCGCCGTGGGGCGGCCATTGCGGGTTCCTGGAGAACTGGCGTGGCGACGGCTTCTCCGAACGCTGGGTGGCTGGGCGGCTGGGTCGCGAAGCCCTGCGTTGAAGCGGGTAGGGCCGGCCGGCAGGGTGTCTTACAATCGGGGTTTGAGCCCAAGCCGGATTGTCATGCAAGACCAGATTGTTGATGCCCTGCGCCGCAACGCGGCCGATGAAGCCGTGCAGCTGGCGCGGGAGTGGACCCGGACCGAACCGGCGCAGCCCCAGGCGCACCGCTGGCTGGCGCTGGCGCTGCAGCAGCACGGCCAGTACGACGCCGCTTTGGAAAGTCTGCAGCAGGCGCTGGGCCTGGACCCGGACAACGCCGAACTGCATCTGCAGCACGCTGGGCTGTTGCTGGCCCTGCGCCAGTTCGATGCTGCCGGCAGTGCGCTGGACCGCACCGCCACCCTCAACCCGAATGAGCGCTCGGCGTATGTGATGCAGGCGCACCTGGCGCTGGCCCGCAGTGACCTGGAAGAGGCCGAGCGGATCACCCGCCTGGCCGCCCGTGTCGACGAAGACCATCCCGAAGTGGTGGCGCTGCTCGGCATGATCGCGCTGCGCCGCAACGACCATGACCGTGCCTTGGCACTGCTTTCGGCCGCCAGCCAGATGCTGCCCAACGATGCGCGCGTACTGTACGCGCTGGGCTTCGCGCACATGGGCAAGGGCACCCTGGCCTTTGCCGAGCAGGCGTTCCGTCGTGTGCTGGAGCAGAATCCGAACATCACCTCGCTGCATGGCCTGCTGGTACAGCTGGCGCTGCGTCAGGGCAACGTGGACGGTGCGGCGCAGACCCTGGGCCAGCTGCTGACGCGCCCGGAGGGAGACTCTCCGGGGCTGCGCCGCCTGGCCGGTGAACTGGCCCTGCAGGCCGGCCAGCCGCTGCAGGCGCTGGAACACCTGCTGCCGGTGCTGGAGCAGTGGCCGGGCGACCGCCAGACCCTGCAGCTGCTGCTGGTGGCCTGGCAGCGTCTGGGCCGCGAAGCGCAGGCCCGCGAGGTGCTGGATGCCGCGGTGGACACCCACCCCCAGGAGCACAATCTGTGGCTGGCACGCCTGTCGGTGGAACCGGTCGGCAGTGAAGATGCCACCGCCGTGGTGGAGCGCTGGCTGGCTGCCATGCCTGAGCACCTGCCGGCGCTGGAAACCCGCATGCGCCTGCATGACATGCAGAACGACGCCGAAGGTGCCGAAGCAGTGGCACGTCGCATCGTTGCGCTCGAGCCGGGCCGCGTCACCGGCGAGACCCGTCTGGTGGAAGCCCTGCTGGCACGCGATGCCGATGCGGCCATCGCCCATGTGCAGGCATTGATGGACACCGCACCGGAGGCGGCGAAGAACGACCTGCGTGCGTGGCTGGGCGCGGTGCAGGACCGCGCCGGCCGTCCGGCGGACGCGCTGGCCACCTGGACCGGCCTGCATGCCGACGAAGCCGCGCGTCGCCTGCCGCTGCCGCCGCAGGCCAAGGCCCCGCTGAGCTGGCCGGACAAGGGGGAGATCGCCAGTGAGGCCGTGGCGCGCCCGATGTTCGTGTGGGGCGCCCCGGGTTCCGGCGTGGAGCGCGTGATTGCCGCCATTGCCGCTGCCAGCCCGGTGCTGCGTGGCGATCGCTTCGGTCCCACCCCGCCCAATGACGCCTTCCAGAGCTACCACACGCTGCAGGACCTCTCGACTGGCAAGCTGGATCCCGTGCAGCTGGTGACCCGCTGGCGCGAGGCGCTGTCCGAGCGCGGCCTGGCCGACGCCAACGTGATCGACTGGCTGCTGTGGTGGGACAACGCGCTGCTGTGGTCGCTGCGGCCGCAACTGCCGGAAGGGCGCCTGCTGGTAGTGCTGCGCGACCCGCGTGACATGCTGCTGCAGTGGCTGGCACACGGCGCACCGGCCCCGTTCGCGGTCAATTCGGTCAATGAAGCGGCCGAATGGCTGGCGCGCGCGCTGGCCCAGGTGGCCACCCTGCACGAACAGGACCTCTACCCGCACGCGCTGGTGCGCATCGACAACATCGGCAATGACCCGGCGGCCATGGCCGAGTACCTGGGTGGCCTGTTCGGTGTGGTCATGCCGCCCGCGCAGACCCTGGGTCCGGCGCGCCTGCCGGCCGGTCACTGGCGCACCTACCAGAACGAGCTGTCAGCCGCGTTTGCGCTGCTGACGCCGGTGGCGGTCCGCCTGGGTTATTCGGAAGCGTAAGGAGCTCCCATGAAATTGAGCAGCACCAGCCTGGTCAATGGCCAGCCGATTCCCGCCGCGTTTGCCGCGGGCGATGCCAACGGCTTTGCCGGCAACCGCAACCCGCAGCTGGCCTGGAGCGAGGTGCCCGAGGGCACCTGTTCGTTTGCATTGCTGTGTGTCGACCCTGACGTGCCGACCGTGCCGGAAACGGTCGGTCGCCACGACCGCACCGTACCGGCCGACCAGCCGCGCGCGCCCTTCGTTCACTGGGCCATGGCGGATATTCCCGCTGACGTGCGCGAACTGGCCGAAGGCAGCTGCAGCGAAGGCTTCACCGTGAAGGGCAAGCCGCAGCCGGCTGGCCCGGCCGGGGCGCGCCAGGGGTTGAACGACTTTACCGGGTGGTTTGCCGGCAACGCTGACATGGAGGGGCAGTATCTGGGCTATGACGGCCCGTACCCGCCGTTCAACGACGAGCTGGTGCACCGCTACTTCTTCCGCGTGTTCGCGCTGGACGTGGCGACGCTGGAGCTGCCGACGCCGTTTACCGCGGCCGATGTGCTGCGGGCCATGCAGGGGCATGTGCTGGCCGAGGCCAGTCTGCATGGGACGTATACGTTGAATGCGGCGTTGATGTAATCCTGCGAGGTACCGACCAACCGTCGATACCAGCCGAACCGTCTGAACCCGGTAGGTGCCGACCGTTGGTCGGCACCCAACGCCGGATTATTTCTCGACCGCCGACTCCACCACCATATCCAGCACATACGCCTGCGCGGGTGCATCCGCCGGCGGGTTGGCAATCGCAAAGCGTTTCACCCGCAGCACGTTGCGGGTGCCGGGCTCGTGCGTATAACCCTCGATGCTGCTGTAGAAGTTCTCGAACGCACCCGGCGTTCCGACCTTCAACCCCTTGTCGTCAAACTTCACTTCACGGGTCTGCAGGCACTGCATGTCCCGGATCAGCGGATGCGGGCACGGCTTGGTCTGCGCGGCCACCTCGATGAACACCGTTTCGCCTGGACCGCCGAAGCGCGTTTCCGCAGTCGGTCGCGGTCCGAACACCAGCACGTCGCCGCTGCTGGTGCGCAGGGTCAGCTGGTCGTTGCCGCCCAGGTCGGCCTTCAGCGACCCTTCCAGGCGCGAACCCACCGCCTGGTCCAGCGCCATCAGCGCCTTGTCGGTGCAGGCCATCATGGTTGAGGCCAGCGGCGAAATGGTCAGCGTGCCGTCGGCCAGGGAGTAGCCGCCGCCCATGCGGTTGCAGGTATTGCTGACCGCTACGCGGCCGTCCACGAAGTCCAGCGTGACTGGCTTTTCGGTCCGTGCGAACAGCGCATCAATGCGTTTGCCGCTGCTGTCGGTAGCGCTTTCCAGCACCCAGTGGTTGGCCAGCAGTTGCTGCGCGTCCAGCTTCGCCACCGCCTTCTGGTCGGCGGCTGCGGTCGGGGCCGGGGCCAGATCGTCGCGGCCCGGGCCGGCCGGCGCCTCGTTGGACGGGTTGCTGCACGCGGCCAGCAGGGCCAACGGCAGAATCAGCATCAGGTTGCGTTTCATGAGCATCTCCTTGAAGAACGCGGGATTTAACGCGGGAACCGCCCGGATGGGGTTGCCCGCGCGCCGGCCTGTTCAGCTACCGGCAGGCAGCCACAGCAGCAGGCCCACGCCCAGCGCGATGCGGTAGAACGCAAATGCGGTGAAGCGGTGCGCCTTGATGTAGCCCAGCAACCACTTCACTACGACGAAGCCGGTGATGATGGCGGCAATGAAGGCCACGCTCACGTCAGTCCAGTTCTCGCTGGCCAGCTTGCCGTCCTTGGCAAGCTCAAGGAACGCGTAGGCACTGGCCGCGAACATGGTGGGAATGCCGACCAGGAACACGAATTCAGTTGCCGCCGCGCGCCGGCTCAAGCCGAACAGCATCGCCACGAAGATCGCCGAGGCCGAGCGCGAGGTGCCCGGGAACACGCCTGCCACCACCTGTGCCAGGCCCACCAGCACCGCCACCGTCCAGGTCACTTCGGTGCGGTCCGGCAGCTTGGCCGTGCGCGCCTCCACCAGCAGCATCCAGATGCCCCCAATGATCAGCGCCCAGGCAATCGGAGTGACCGTTTCCGGCAGCTCCCAGCCGGCCAGTCGCACCGGCAGGCCCACCACTGCGGTGACCAGGAAGGCCGTGCCCAGCTTCAGCACGTAGTCGCGGTTGGTCTTCTCTTGCAGGCCGGTGGCCAGCTGCCACAGGCGCTGACGAAACACCAGGGTGATCGCCAGGATCGCCCCGGCCTGGATCACGATGTTGAAGAAGTCCGAGCGCTCGCCCAGCCAATGCTGGGCGATCAGCAGATGGCCGGTGCTGGAGATGGGGAGGAATTCGGTAAGACCTTCAAGAATGCCCAGCAACAGGGCGGAAAGCAGATCGGACATCAGGTGGCTCGGTTGGGAACGTAGAGCCGGGCTTGCCCGGCTGCGTATAGGACGTTGCCCAATATAAAACATCCCACCACGCACCAAATGTGTGCATGATCCGGCCAATGCACCGCAATGGTGCGCACCGTTCAGGGGACGTCCGCCGCCCCAGCAAGCGAAATCAACAACTTGTGAAGCCCGAAAAGTTGGCACGGGGATTGCTTTATCTACCTAGGCAATCATCCATTCGAGGTTTCACCGATGTCCGTGGAAAACGTTGAGAAGCTGATCAAGGACAACCAGATCGAGTTCATCGACCTGCGCTTTGTCGACATGCGTGGCGTCGAACAGCACGTCACCTTCCCGGTCAGCATCGTGGAACCGTCGCTGTTTGAAGAGGGCAAGATGTTCGACGGCAGCTCCATCGCCGGCTGGAAGGGCATCAACGAGTCCGACATGGTCCTGCTGCCGGATCCGGCCAGCGCCTACGTCGATCCGTTCTATGCCGACCCGACCCTGGTGATCAGCTGCGACATCCTCGATCCGGCCACCATGCAGCCGTACGGCCGCTGCCCGCGCGGCATCGCCAAGCGCGCCGAGGCCTACCTGAAGTCCTCCGGCATTGCCGAATCGGCATTCTTCGGCCCGGAACCGGAATTCTTCATCTTCGACTCCGTGCGTTTTGCCAACGACATGGGCAACACCTTCTTCAAGGTCGACTCCGAAGAAGCCGCCTGGAACACCGGTGCCAAGTACGACGGTGCCAACAGCGGCTATCGTCCGGCAGTGAAGGGCGGTTACTTCCCGGTTCCGCCGACCGACTCGCTGCACGACCTGCGCGCTGAAATGTGCAAGACGCTGGCCCAGGTTGGCATTGAAGTGGAAGTGCAGCACCACGAAGTGGCCACCGCCGGCCAGTGCGAAATCGGCACCAAGTTCAGCACCCTGGTGCAGAAGGCCGACGAACTGCTGCGCATGAAGCACGTCATCAAGAACGTTGCTCATCGCAACGGCAAGACCGCCACCTTCATGCCCAAGCCGATCGTCGGCGACAACGGCAGCGGCATGCACGTGCACCAGTCGCTGTCCAAGGGCGGCACCAACCTGTTCTCCGGCGACGGCTACGGCGGCCTGAGCCAGCTGGCGCTGTGGTACATCGGCGGTGTCTTCAAGCACGCCAAGGCCATCAACGCCTTCTCCAACTCCGGCACCAACAGCTACAAGCGTCTGGTTCCGGGCTTCGAAGCGCCGGTCATGCTGGCCTATTCGGCCCGCAACCGTTCGGCGTCGTGCCGCATTCCGTGGGTGTCCAACCCGAAGGCGCGCCGCATTGAAATGCGCTTCCCCGATCCGATCCAGTCCGGCTACCTCACCTTCACCGCGCTGATGATGGCCGGCCTGGATGGCATCAAGAACCAGATCGACCCGGGTGCACCGAGCGACAAGGACCTGTACGACCTGCCGCCGGAAGAAGAAAAGCTGATTCCGCAGGTCTGCTCCTCGCTTGACCAGGCCCTGGAAGCACTGGACAAGGACCGTGAGTTCCTCAAGGCCGGCGGCGTCATGAGCGACGACTTCATCGATGGCTACATCGCGCTGAAGATGCAGGAAGTGACCAGGTTCCGTGCGGCGACCCACCCGCTGGAATACCAGCTGTACTACGCCAACTGAGCAACCTGGTGGCGACGACGAAGGACATCCCTCCCACCTTCGTCGTCGTCACCGTCCTGCCGCTGGGGAGTGGCAGGGCAGTACCACCGCACCACGCACCACCAGGGGCAAGAGAGACCGGACGCTGCATGGGCCTTCCTCCCTCCCGCGTCACCGCTGGCGTCGCCCGTAACGGGCGTCGGCACGGCGTGGTCCACGCATCGTTCGGCGCGACAGCCGGCCGCCATGTGCAAGTGGCGGCCGGTTGACCTGACGCCGGCCTGCCTCGGCAGGCCGGTTCCATCCACCATCGGGACATGCGCATGAAACTGATCTCCGCCATCATCCGGCCGTTCAAGCTCGACGAGGTCCGCGAGGCCCTCTCCGATGCAGGCGTGTCGGGCATTACCGTGACCGAAGTAAAAGGCTTCGGCCGGCAGAAAGGTCACACCGAGTTGTACCGCGGCGCGGAGTACGTCGTGGATTTCCTGCCGAAGATCAAGATTGAAACCGTGGTCACCGACGATCGTCTGGACGCAGTGGTTGAAGCGATCCAGAACGCGGCCGGCACCGGCAAGATCGGCGACGGCAAGATCTTCGTCACGCCTGTGGAACAGGTGGTGCGCATCCGCACCGGCGAAATCGGCGCAGACGCGCTCTAACTCTCACTCGGAGTCCCCAGCATGAAGACCTCTTTGTTGACCGGGTGGCAGGCCCGGTTCCACGCCGTGTGCCTGATGATGCTGCTCAGTGCATTGGCCGTAGGCGCATTCACCAGCACCGCACATGCCCAGGCCCAGGTGGCCCCGGTGGCGGAAGAAAACGTCGCGGTTGAGCCGCTGCCCGATCCCGCCGCTGCAACCGCAGCAGCACCGGCAGAAGAAGCGGCTGCTGCCCCCAGCTTCGACCATGGCGATGTGGCCTGGATGCTGACCAGCACCCTGCTGGTGCTGCTGATGGTGGTGCCCGGCCTGGCCTTGTTCTACGGCGGCCTGGTCCGCTCCAAGAACGTGCTTTCGGTACTCAGCCAGATCCTGGTGGTGTTCTCGCTGGTGCTGATGCTGTGGGTGGCCTATGGCTACAGCGCGGTGTTCAGCGAAGGTAACGCCTTCTTCGGCTCATTCACCCAGTTCGCCTTCCTCAAGGGCTTCGCGCCTGACTCCGTTGGCAATACGCCGATTGCCGGCTTGCCGGACTATCTGTTCGTTGCCTTCCAGTCCACGTTCGCCGGCATCACCACCGCGCTGATCGTCGGTGCCTTTGCCGAACGCATCAAGTTCAAGGCGGTGCTGCTGTTCTCGGCCCTGTGGTTTACCCTGAGCTACATCCCGATGGCCCACATCGTGTGGGGCGGCGGTTACCTGGGTGAAATGGGTGCCATCGATTTCGCGGGCGGTACCGTGGTGCACATCAACGCCGGCGTGGCCGGTCTGGTGGCCGCGTACTTCGTGGGCAAGCGCATCGGCTACGGCCAGACCGCGCTGAAGCCGCACAATGTGCCGTTCACCTACATCGGCGCGATGCTGCTGTGGGTGGGCTGGTTCGGCTTCAATGCCGGTTCGGCTGCTGCCGCTGATACCGTGGCCTCGCTGGCCTTCATCAACACCATTCTCGCCACCGCCGCTGCAGTGCTGGGCTGGACGCTGGTGGAAGCGGTGAGCAAAGGCAAGCCGTCTGCACTGGGCGCTGCGTCGGGTGCGGTTGCCGGCCTGGTTGGCATTACCCCTGCCTGCGGCACCGTCGGTCCGCTCGGCGCCATCGTCATCGGCCTGGTAGCCGGCGTGGTCTGTGTGTGGGGTGTCACTGGCCTGAAGCGCCTGCTGCGCGTGGACGACACCGCAGACGTGTTCGGCGTGCACGGCATTGGCGGCATCGTCGGTGCCATCCTCACCGGTGTGTTCAGCGCACAGTCGCTGGGCGGCACCAAGGCCGACCTGGATATCGGTCACCAGGTGTGGGTGCAGGTGGTCAGCGTCGGCTTCACCATCGTCTGGTGCACCGTCGTCACCGCCGCCATCCTGCTCGTGGTCAAGCTGGCGGTCGGCCTGCGTGTGACGGAAGAAGCCGAACGCACCGGGCTGGACGTCACCTCGCACGGCGAATCTGCGTACGAGGCGTAAACGCCTCGTACGCACGCGCATTCCACCTTAACCCCGCGCCGTTGGCGCGCCCCCTTCAACAAGAAGGGGGCTCACCACCAGGCGCATCCCGTGATGCCGGGCATGGCCCGGCACTACAGGAAAATCGCAATCCGTAGTGCCGGGCCATGCCCGGCACCGCAGCCAACCCGAACGAAACACGGTAGTGCCGGGCCATGCCCGGCAACCTCAGCAATACAAGAAACGAGAGAGAGAAGCTGTCTTGACCGGCGATTCCCAAGATCGTCGGTCTTTTTCTTTCATTCGCACCGCACGCCCCAATCGGCCACAATCGGCCCATGCGCCGAATCCGCCTCCCGCTCGCATTGCTCGCCACGCTGCTGCTTGCCAGCTGCGCCACCACCGACCTGCGCAGCCCGCTCGCCACCTGGGTGCCATCGCCGAACCACAACGAGCGCAAGCCGGTCATCATCGTCCTGCACCACACCGATCAGGACAACGTGCAGCAGAGCCTGCACACGCTACGCACCGCCAACAGCGGCGGCAAGGTCAGCTCGCACTATCTGGTCGGTTCCGACGGCCACATCTATCAACTGGTCGCCGACAACCGCCGTGCCTGGCATGCGGGTGGCGGGCGCTGGGGTTCGCTCAGCGACCTCAACTCCACCTCCATCGGAATCGAGATCGACAACGATGGCAAAAGCCCGTTTGCACCGGCCCAGATTGCCGCGCTGATCCGCCTGCTGGACGACGTGTGCACCCGGCTGGCCATTCCGCGCAGCCAGATCATCGCGCATGCGGACCTGGCTCCCACGCGCAAGAGCGACCCGAGCCGGTACTTCCCGTGGCAGCAGCTGGCCGAAGCGGGGTTTGGGTTGTGGCCGCGGGTGAGCGATGGGCCTGCGCCGGCCGGGTTTGATGCGATGTTGGCGCTGCAGGCCTTCGGCTATTCGCTGGCCAACCGCGAGGCGGCGATTGGCGCGTTCCATCGGCGATTCCGTGGCCGCGACGATCTGCCGCAGGTGTTGGATGCGGAAGACGCGCGCATTCTGCATTCGTTGCTGCTGCAGATGCTCTGACTGCGGTGGCGCTGCAATGACGCGCATGCCGCGTCACTACACAACCCATGCCTATCACCCTGTAGAGCCACGCCTTTGAGGTGACCCCCAGAACTTGGACTCCCGTCCAACTTTTGGGGTTACCTCATGGTTCGATACGAAAGACGTTTCAAATTGAAGGTTGCCCGGGAGGGAGCCGCAGGCTCCGTCCCGGTAAAGGCTCTGGCTGACGCATACGGCCTGGACCGGACGATGGTTCATCGCTGGATAGAAACCTATCGCCAGCACGGCCGCGAGAGCTTCTCGGGGCGTCCGCGCCGTTACACCACGAAGTTCAAGATTTCGGTTCTCAAACGGATGGAGCGGGACGGCTTGTCAGCACGACAGGCAATGGTCAAATTCGGGATCGGGTGCGCTACGGCGATCAAGACCTGGCGCGATCGGTATGATTTGGGGGGTGTGAGCGCCCTGACCCAGCCCCGAGATCGTCCCCGAATGAAGAAAAGGCCTGCCGTCCCCAAGCGACCTGAAGACATGACTCCCAAGGAGATGGCCGAGGAGCTGGAGTATCTGCGCGCGGAGAATGCATTCCTAAAAAAACTCGATGCCTTGATCCAGGAAGAGCAAGCGGCAGAGCGCGCACTTGCGCGCAAGCCGTCCAAGGATTGAGGCATGAGTTCCAGTTGTCACATCTGCTCGAAGCGGCTGACCTGTCCCGCAGCACGTTCTACTACCAATTGGAGGCGATGGATCGGCCTGACACGCATGACTGCCTGAAGCGCGAGATAGCGGAGATCTACCATCGCCATGAAGGCCGCTATGGCTACCGGCGGATTACCGCAGAACTCAGGAAGAAGGGCGAATCAATCAATCGCAAGGCCGTGCAGCGATTGATGGGCCTGCTGGGCCTGAAGTCTGTCGTGCGTGCAAAGAAGTATCGTGCCCATCGCGGCACGGTAGGTGTCGTTGCGCCGAACATCCTGGACCGTCAGTTCGAGGCCGCCAAGCCGAATCAGAAGTGGGTCACCGATGTCACAGAGTTCAACGTCGCTGGCAAGCGGCTCTATCTGTCGCCCGTCATGGACCTGTTCAACGGGGAAATCGTGGCGTACCAGACCAGCGAGAGCCCAAACCTGAACATGATCACGAGTATGTTGAGAAAAGCATTCCAGTGCCTGGGACCGGATGAAAAGCCAATGCTGCACTCTGACCAAGGCTGGCACTATCAGCACCCGACGTACCGATCCCTGCTGGCCGACCATGGAATCGTCCAGAGCATGTCACGCAAGGGCAACTGCTACGACAACGCTGCCATGGAAAGCTTCTTTGGTACCTTGAAGGCGGAGTACTTCCGATTGAACCGATTTGATTCGATTGAAGAGCTCAACAAGGGCCTGTCTCAGTACATCCGGTACTACAATCACCAACGCATCAAACTGGGGCTTAATGGCATGAGTCCGGTCGAGTTCCGGACCCAGGCCGCCACGCCCTAGCCGCATGTCCAGCTTTTGGGGGTCACCTCACTTGCGTGGCTTGGACCCACCCGGACGCCCCGTAGTGACACGCCATGCGTGTCGCCACGGCCCCAACCTACCCAGCCAAGCACGCCGTAGCCATACAATCAAAGGTTCAAGCCGCAACGCAGAGATCCCATGAAGGTCCAGCGCCCCCTCCACGCCCTCCTGGTCCTGGCCCTCCTGGCCGGCTGCACCGCCGTCACTCCGCGCACCGACGCACCGGCTCCGGCCAAACCGACCAGCAACCCTTACGTTAAGGCCACCTGGTCCGCCTTACCCACGGTCACCGACGCCGATCTGCAAGCTGGATATGCCGCCTGGCGCAGCGCCTGCACCCGCCTCACATCCGACCCCACCTGGGGCCCGGTCTGCAGCACGGCCCCGGCCGCCACTGCCAGCGCCAATGACATCCGCACCTTCCTGCAGACACATCTGGACGTCTATGCCCTGCGCGCCGGCGGCCAAAAAGCCGACGGCCTGATCACCGGCTACTACGAACCCGTCTACAGCGGCAGCCTCACCCGCACCGCCACGGCGACGGTGCCGGTGTACGGCGTGCCCACCGACATGGTCAGCGTGCAGCTGGACAGCCTGTACCCCGAACTGAAGGGCAAGCGCCTGCGTGGCCGCGTCGAAGGCCGCGTGCTCAAGCCCTATGACGACGCCGCCACCATCAGTGCAAAGGGAGCCAAGGCCCCCGTGCTGGCCTGGCTGACCCATCCGATGGACCTGCAGTTCCTGCAGATCCAGGGCTCCGGCCGCATCCGCCTGGCCGATGGCCGCCAGCTGCGCATCGCCTACGCCGACCAGAACGGCCACCCCTACCGTCCGATCGGCCGCTGGCTGGTGGAGCAGGGCGAGCTGAAGAAGGAAGACGTCACCATGGACGCCATCCGCCAGTGGGCGGAAACGCATCCCGCACGCGTGCCCGAGCTGCTGGCCAGCAACCCCAGCTATGTGTTCTTCACCGAAGGCCCCGCCGGCGACGAAGGCCCGCGCGGCTCGCTCAACGTGCCATTGACCGCCGGCTACAGCGTCGCCGTTGATCGCACCGTGGTGCCGCTGGGTAGCCTGCTGTGGCTGTCCACTACCCGCCCCGACGGCAGCCCCGTGGTACGCCCCGTAGCCGCGCAGGACACCGGCGGTGCCATTGCCGGAGAGGTGCGTGCCGACCTGTATTGGGGCACCGGCGATGCCGCCGGCAAGCTCGCCGGCGACATGAAGCAGAAGGGCAACCTGTGGATGCTCTGGCCGAAGAAGGCCCCATTGCCAACGCCGACTGCCAATCCATGATCGGTAACGGATAACCCGTAGAGCCGGGCTTGCCCGGCTGCTTCCCGCGCAACCCTACTGTTCCGGCCAACCACGTCAGGCCACGTCAAGGAAGACCCATGCCCTTCGTCATCGCCTTCGCCGCCATCATCATCATCGAATCCATCCTGCAGATTCGATGGAGCCCCGGCTACTTCGTCACCGGCATTCGCCTGTTCAACGAACGCATCCCCGCACCAAAGGCCGCACGCGAGCGCATGGCACTCAACAGCCTGGAACGGGACGTTGCGCCGCTGACCTGGCTGGATCTCGTGTTCAAGACCTTGCCCGATGGCCGGATTGCCTTCCGCGAGAGCTATGTGCCTGGATTCAGCGGTGACATGCGGCGCTACTACCCGGTGATGCGCGGGCTGGTGGAAGTGGATGCGCGGCGCAACGAGATACGAGTGGTTGGCGTGTGCAACTGGAACGTGTTGATCATTCCATTCATTCTGCTGGCGGCGGTGGTGTATCGCCCGGGGGCGGCACCGATGCTGTTTCTTCCGGTGGTGTTTGTGATTGGCTACTTCGTGCAGCGCAAGGCGTATCTGAAGGTGGTGGAAGCGGTGAAGGCGCAGATGTCTGATGACATTCCGCGCGCGCTGCGCCCGTAGAGCCGGGCTCTGCCCGGCTGCTTTTGCCTGGACAGGTCCATGCGTTAAAGGGCCGATCATTGCCATCGGCAGTAGTCTTGCGACCGACTCTACCCGGCCGTGCTGCCCGGTAGAGACGCGCCATGCGCGTCTGCGGGTTGCGCGGGGATTGCCGTGCCGCGTCCCATCAGGGACTCAACGCTGAGCGGATCGCCCCCGCCAGATCACTGCGCGTAAACGGCTTGGCCAGAATCGTGCTCTGGCGCCCGATTGCACCGCTGGCATCAATGTCACGCGGATACCCGGAGGTGAACAATACCTTCAACTCCGGCTTGCTCTCCAGCACCCGCTTGGCCAGCTCCCAGCCCGACATGCCCGGCATCACGATGTCCGAGAACAGCAGGTCTACGCTCACGTCGGGGCGTTCCAGCAGGCGCAAGGCCGAAGCGCCGTCATGCGCTTCCAGCACGCGATAGCCCAGCTGCCGCAGCGTATCCACGGTGTACGCGCGCACATCATCGTTGTCCTCGGCCACCAGCACCGTGGATTCCGGCTGCGGCTCGTAGCCACCCAGCGCCGAGGTCTCCACCGGCCGATCCGTCGGCAACGTCGCCGTCGAACGTGGGAACAGCAGGGTGATCGAGGTGCCCACGCCTTCCACCGAATCCAGCAGCACATGGCCGCCGGACTGCTTGGCAAAGCCATACACCATGGAAAGCCCCAGCCCGGTGCCGCGACCCACTTCCTTGGTGGTGAAGAAGGGCTCGAACACCCGTGCCATGGTTTCGGCCGACATGCCGGTACCGCTGTCCTTCACCCGCACCATTGCGTACTGTCCAGGCGGCACATCCGGATGCCGGGTGGTAACGTCGTCATCAAGGTGCACGTTGTCCACCTCGATGGTCAGACGCCCGCCGTGTGGCATCGCATCGCGCGCATTGACGGCAAGGTTGAGCACAGAGGCTTCCAGCTGGCTGGGGTCGATCTCCACGCACCAGATGTCCGGGCTGTTCACCACTTGCAGCTGCACCAGCTCGCCCAAGGCGCGCTGCAGCATGTCGCGCATGCCATCGACCTGTTCGTTCAAGTCCACCGGCAGGTTCTTCAGCGGCTGCCGGCGCGAGAACGCGAGCAGGCGCTGGGTCACGTTGGCCGCACGCATCACGCCCTTCAGGGCATTGTCCAGCGCGCGCGAAGAACCTTCGGCCACATCGCCCAGACGCTCGGTGAGCATCTTGGCGTACTCCACGTTGCCTGCGACCACGGTAAGAATGTTGTTGAAGTCGTGCGCGATGCCGCCAGTCAGCTGACCCACCGCCTCGATCTTCTGGCTCTGCCGCAGCGCAGCTTCGGCCTGGCGTCGCGCGGTGGTTTCGGACGCTTCAGACACCACCGCGGTGATGTTGCCCTGATGGTCCTGCAAGGGCCGGAACGAGAACTCGAAGTTGCGCTTGCCGGTCGGCAGGCGCAGCTCCAGCTCGTGCCGCGACGCCTTGCCGGCCGCCGCCTGCAGCACCGCTTCGCAGACAATGCCAGGCGCACCTTCGGTGCCGGCAAACCACGCCGACTCGCAGAACAGCTGTCCGCGCACTTCCGGCTTGGTCGCCAGAATGGCGGCCAGTGACGCCGAGTTGGTGTCGATGATGTGGCCGTCGGTGGTCAGCAGGGTCTGGTGCTGGAAGCTTGATTCAAACAGCGCCTGCAGGCGGCTGTCGCTCTGGTGCAGCGCGGAGGTGCGCTCATCCACCTGACGTTCCAGCGCCGCATTACTGGCCTTCAGCGCGGCTTGCGCCTGCTTCAGTTCAGTGATGTCGCGGGCCATGGCGTAGTAGCCCAGCACGGCATCGTCCGGGCCGAATTCCGGCACCAGGTCCACCTGGGCATGGCGGGTGAGCCCGCCGCGCTGCGGCATGCTGGTCTCAAAGCTCAACCGCTCGCCCTGCAGCGCCCGATCCAGATAGGGGCGCACCTCGGCAAAGGCAGGCTGGCCGAAGATGTCACCGGCACGCCGGCCAATCACGGCTTCCGGCGCATGGCCGTACCAGTCCTGATACGCCTGGTTGACGAACTGGTAGCGGTGCTCCCGGTCCAGGTGGGAAATCAGCGCCGGCAGCGAGTCCGTGATCAGCTTGAGCCGCTGCTCGGTGCGGGCCAGTTTCTGCCGCTCTTCGGACTCGGCAATCGCGCGCAGCACCGCATCAGGCAGGCGCTGTAGACGTGACTTCACCACGTAGTCGCGCGCACCGCGCTTGAGCGCCTGCACCGCCAGCTCTTCCGTCAGCGTGCCCGAAACAAAGATGAAAGGGATCTGGGGGGCCAGCTCGCAGGCCAGAGTCAAAGCCGCATCGCCGTCGAACCCCGGCAGCACATGGTCGGCCAGGATCACGTCAAAGGTGCGCTGTTCCAGCGCTTCGCGCATGCCATCGTGCGACCAGGTGCGCTCGGCAGTGAACGCAACGCCGGCGCGCTGCAGCTGTGCGGTGATCAGTTCCGCATCCAGCGCGCTGTCTTCGACCATCAGGATGCGGATTGTCCTGGCCACGGCACCTTCAGCCATCTTTGCGGGTCTTTGAGCCATAGCGGGTGCCCTGCGGGGGCGGCTGGTTGGTGATGCCCCAGAACATGCCCAGCCCCTGGATCGCCTCCAGGAACTCGGTGAAATCCACCGGCTTGACCACAAACGCGTTGACGCCCAGTTCGTAGCTGCGCACCAGGTCACTCTCTTCGCGCGAGGAGGTCAGCATCACTACCGGCGTGCTGCTCAGCGCGGCGTCATTGCGGATCTCCTGCAGCACTTCCAGCCCATTGAGCTTGGGCAGCTTCAGGTCCAGCAGCACCACCACCGGGCCACCGTGGTTCTGGCCGGCATACCTGCCTTCGCTACGCAGGTACTGCAGCGCTTCCACGCCGTCACGCACATGCGTGACCTCGTTCAGCAGCTGGCAGCGGGCCAGGGCGGCCAGGGTCAGTTCGGCATCGTTGGGGTTGTCCTCAACAAGCAGAATTGGCCGAAGGTCTTTCATGCGGGGTCTCCATGCTGCAGGGGAATGGTAAAGAAGATCGTTGCGCCCGCGCCCACCTCGCCCTGGGCCCAGACGCGGCCGCCGTGGCGGGTAATGATGCGGTGTACGTTGGCCAGGCCAATGCCCGTGCCTTCAAATTCGTCGGCGTGGTGCAGGCGCTGGAACACCCCGAACAGCTTGTCCACATAGCGCATGTCGAAGCCGCAGCCGTTGTCTTTCACGAAGAACACGTCTTCGGTGTCGGTGCGCTCATGCCCGATCTCGATGGCCGGGGCAGGGGTGTCGCGGGTGAATTTGAGGGCGTTGGACAGCAGGTTCTGCCACACCAGCCGCAGCATGCCCGGGTCGGCTTCCACCTTGGGCAGCGGCGCGATGGTCCACTGGATGGTGCGGCCTTCGGCTTCCATCTCCAATGTGCGGCGAACATCTTCCACCAAGGTGCCCATCTCCATGTAGATCTGGCCCATGGTTGACCGGCCCATCTGCGAGAAGCTGAGCAGGTCATCCACCAGACGACCGGCTGATTTTGCCGACTCGACGATGGTATCGACGAATCGCTTCTCTGAACTGTTCAGTTTGTCCTCGGCCGAGGACCAGAGCAGCTCTGAATAGCCGACGATGTGGCGGAACGGCGCACGCAGGTCGTGGCTGACCGAGTACGAGAACGCCTCCAGCTCTTTGTTGCTGCGCACCAGCTGCTCGTTCAAGGCTGCCATCTCCTCGGCCTTGCGCAGCACGATATCCACAATGGCCGTGCGCAGCTCCAGCGCCGCATCCACGTCCACCTCGTCCCAGGGCAGCGACTGCTGCCGCACGGTTTCTTTCCAGCTTTCAAACGACTCACGCGGCGACAGCGGGCCGGTGGCTTCCTTGCGCGGGTCGCCGCCCCAGCGCACCGTGCGTACCACTTCAGGCCGGAACCAGATCACGAAGCTGTCATGCACCTGCGAAATGGAAATGGCCAGCACGCCGCTCGCCACGCCACTGAAGGCCGCCGCTTCTTTCCAGCGTGCGGCCAGCGAATCGGTATGGAACAGGTCGCCCTCGTGCGGCTGCACCGCCAGCCACTGGACCAGTGACATCACCTGCGCCTTGCTCGGGCAGTCGCCATGCAGCAGACAGGCCCCGCGGTGCACGATGGCCGCGCCGCCGGACTGGGTAAGCGCCAGCAGGCTCTTCGCATCGCGGCCCAGCGCGCTCATGAAGTCGGTATCGCCGGCCATCTGACCCAGCAGCCGCACCTGGATCGCCCGGCGCGCAATGCGCTGCTCCACGCCCAGGGCGCGTTCCTTCAGCGAGATCTGCAGCGACAGAATCTGCCCGATGAACTCACAGGCCGTGCGCACGTGGTACGGCACCCGCATCGGCTGCTGGTTGTGGCAGGAAATCAGCCCCCACAGCTCGCCCTCGCGCAGCAGCGACACCGACATCGACGCGCCGGTGCCCATGTTGCGCATGTACTGCAGGTGCACCGGCGAGACGCTGCGCAGCATCACCGGGCTAAGGTCCGTGGGTGCGGCGTCTGCGCGCTCGGCCGAGCGCAGCAGCGGCACGGGCGCGTAGCTGTTGTCGGCAATCAGTCGCACCCGGTTCTGGCGGTACAGGGCGCGGGCCTGGGCCGGGATGTCCGATTCCGGGAAGCGCAGGTCCATGTAGGAGGGCAGCAGCTCGTTATTGCGGTGCTCGCCCACCACCGCGCCGTTCCACTCCTTGTCGAACTGGTAGACCAGGGTGCGGTCGAAGCCGGTGAGCTCGCAGATCAGCTCGGCCGCCAGCTGGCATAACTCGGTGGTGGTGCCCAGCCGCTCGATCGCGCCCATGAACTGGCGGATCTGCGGATACAGGTCTTCCAGCGAGCCCGGTTCGCCCGGCACCGACTGCTCCAGCTCCACCATCAGGGTGTCGCCCACGCGGTGACCCAGCACCTGGTGGGTGCAGCCGCCGGCAATGGCGTGCGCCCCCAGGAAGCGGGTGGTGTCCGGGGCCAGTTCGGCCAGCGCCGCGCGGCAGCCGGCCAGGGCACCGCCCAGCACCGCCTCGACCGGCTGGCCCAGCGGATCGCCATGGGCTTCCAGCACGGCCGGCTGCGAGATGGCGCGTTCGATGACGACCAAAGAAGCTGGGTCCAGCACCAGCAGCATGCCGTAGGGCTGGATAGCCCCCGGGGTCCGGATGGGTTCGCGCGCGCACGCGGAAAGGTCCAGGGCGCTCTCGCTGGGGATTCCGTTCGACATGCTTAAAGCCACAGCCACAAAGGCATAGCTTCGCACACCTGGCCCCCTGTTCATGTGTACGCCGGCCGCGCGCAACCTTGAAGGCCCCGGCGCGTAGAGCCGGGCTTGCCCGGCTGCCTCCATCCGCACCCGCAAAAACCCAACGGAGCCCACCACACCCATGGGCTCCGCCAGGCCCCAATCCCAACCCTTACTTCGGCATCAACACACCATCCACCACATGCACCACCCCATTGGACTGCTTCACATCGGCCGTGGTCACCGAGGCCTTGCCGCCCTTGGCATCCACCACCCACACCTTCCCGTCCTGCAGCTTCACCGTCAGCGCCTCGCCCTGCACCGTCTTGAGCGTGCTGGTACCCCCATTGCTCCGTGCGGCGGCCGTCAGCTGGGTCGAGGTGTAGGTTCCCGGCACCACGTGATAGGTCAACAGCTTGCTCAGCTTCGCCTTGTTCTCAGGCTTCAGCAGCGTGTCCACCGTACCGGCCGGCAACTTCTCGAAGGCCTGGTTGGTGGGCGCGAACACGGTGAACGGGCCTTTGCCGCTCAGGGTCTCGACCAGGCCGGCGGCCTTGACCGCAGCCACCAGGGTGCTGAGATCCTTGGCGGTAGACGCATTCTCGACGATCGTCTTGTTGGCGTACATCGGAGCACCGCCGACCATCGGATTGTCGGCCGCGAAGGCGGTGGGTGCGGCACAGGCAACTGCAATACCTGCGGCTAGGGCAAGACGCTGAATCTGGCTACGCATGGTGATGTCCTCGTTCGTTGGGTGCAGGCGGTGCCTGCGGTGGACGTGCCGATGAAGAACGGTCTGCGGCGCGTTGTGCACGTATCTACGTGCCGCGCACCCCGAACGGATGCAGGGCACTGCGGCAGAATTTTGAATGTGTTCAATCGAATCTAAGGCGTGTGAGGGATATCCGTTCGCACTCTGGTCCAATCACGACGCCCCCGCACCCCGTCGGCACCAACCGCCAACCCCGTCACACATGGCGCATCAACCCCGCCAAATTGCGTCCATTACGACATCGAATGTCGATACCTGCCCGTCATTCGCCGGACCCGCCAACTCGCCCCTATCATCCAAACCAAGCCGCAACCTCCTGCGTATCCATCTGATGCAGGGTGTGCCTTCGGAGCTTGAAATCTCCTCAACTAGTCAATGTGTGGACTTCCCGCGTCGGGAGGGTGATGGAATACAACACCCTTGTTGGGAATACGTCACGTCGCGTTTGGCTAGTTGAGCGAATTTCAACCTCCCGACTCCCTCGCCATTCCGGCGAGGGAGCACACTTCGAGTGAGGTTGCCCGTGCGTAAATCCATATTTGAACAACTCACCCTCAGGCACCCAGGCTGCAGCTGGCATCAGCCGAAGAAGGTGCGGGTCACCAGAATGCGTATCCCTGCCCAGGGGTACAAAGCCGGGGTCGACGTGCCGGCGGTGATGCTGCAGGGCATGTGGCTGTACGGCTGGGAATTCGAGTCCGGTGGCTGGGTGAAGATCTCGGCCTCGCGGGGGAAGCTCGTGTTGGAGGTGGATCATGAGGCGCGGCGGAAGGCGGCGTGGTTCCGGAAGCATGGAACTATGAAGGGCTGGAAGTGTCGGCGGCGGGGATTGCGGGGCTTGATATTTGCTGCGCTGCGCTGGTGGCGGAAGTAGCGCATTGAACGGGGCCGCGCTGGGCTGGGCAAGAAGTGTCTTCCCAGCCAGTGCGTGCTAGTTTTCAACCCACCAACAGGGATGAGTAACGCAATGGCTGCAGGACGCAAGTTTCAAGCGCTCGCCGGGCTCGTGGCAGCTTTATCTCTAGCTGGGTGCCTGTCAGTGGGTCAATCGGCCAAGCCCACGACTCCCTTCATCACCATTCCACCTCCTCCAGAGGGTGTACATGAGATCGTCCTGCTGGCTGCGATGCAGGGCAGGATCGTCGAAAGAGATGGATGCCTCGTTCTTAAATCCAAACGAGGTCAGAGTGCTGTCATCTTCGCCAGCCGCTTCCTGCTCGACCGAGCAAGTGGAACCATAAGTGATGGTGTGGAAGGAGGGCGGAGGATCAAACTGGGGCAGAAGGGGCGCTTCTCCGGTGGCTCCAGTAGCCGAGAAAAGACAGCAACGTGGTTGGCAACGCCTCTCCCGGAGACCTGTCCTGACAGAGTGGTTCAGATCGACGAGATAAAATGAGCGGAGCCAATGTGGGCATCAGGCACAGATATCCCCACGAAAGCACCGATGTTCAGGACAGCGTCCGCCACACCCCGCCATCCTCCGCAGCCCCAAAGACCACACTGCCCGCACTGGCAGGCGGCTGGATCGTAGTCGCCAGACGTTCCAGCGTGTAGGGCTTTCGCAGCAGAGTGAACCCGTGGTCGGATTCACGTGCCAACAGCTCGCTGTAGCCGGTGTCGAGCACGTCCACACAAAGTAAACCTGAACGGTACAGGCGGTGTGACGGCCTGATCACCGCCGCGCCACCGGGCGCGCGCGACTGTAGCCCCATGAAGCGCGCGCGACATGAGCACCCTGAATGCCCCATACGTGTCGGCTGTGCCGGCTGGTCACTGCCCTCGCAGCATGCGGCCGGGTTCGACGGAGGGGGAAGCGCCCTGCATCGATACGCAACACGATTTCAGGCGGTCGAGATCAACTCGTCGTTCTACCGGGCGCACAAGCCGGAAACCTACGCCCGCTGGGCGCAGAGCGTGCCGGACGGCTTTCGCTTCTCGGTGAAGATGCCGCAGGCCATCAGCCATGAACACGGCCTTCGCGGTGCCGCCCCGCTGTTTGATCCATTCCTGCGCGGCGTGGAGCAGCTGGGCGACCGCCTGGGTGCGCTGCTGCTGCAACTGCCACCGCGGCTGACCTATGACGGGCGCACCGCGTCGGCGTTTTTCCGCGCACTGCGCCACCGCACGGCGGTCCCAGTGGCCTGTGAACCACGCCACTCAAGCTGGTTCACCGCAACCGCCGACGCGATGCTGGTTCAGCACGGGATTGCCCGCGTAGCCGCCGATCCAGCGCTGAACCCCCAAGCGGCCTGTCCCGGGGGTGCGCGTCATTGGAGCTACTGGCGCTGGCACGGCCGACCGCGCATGTACTACAGCAGCTATGAAGAGCACGACCTGCAGGACCTCGCACTGCAAGCCAGTCAGGCCAAGGCGCTGGGTCCGGCCTGGATCATTCTGGACAACACTGCCCACGGACACGCTGTGCCCAACGCACTCCGTCTGCAGGCGCTGCTTGAGGAGCGTGGACATGCCTGAAGGCCCTTCTATTGTTCTGTTGCGTGAAGAGGCGGCTCGCTTCAAGGGGAAAACGGTTCGCTCCGCTACCGGCAACAGCTCGGTCGACCTGACGCCTCTGGTCGGACGCCGGGTAAAGGCCGTGCGCAGCTGGGGTAAACATTTCCTGCTTGAGTTCAACCACGTCACCCTGCGCATTCACCTGATGATGTTCGGCAGCTATCGCATTGACACGCGCAAGGATGCACCACCCCGTGTGGCGCTGCAGTTCGACAAAGGAGAAATCAACTTCTACGCCTGCTCGGTCAAGCTGATCGACCGGCCGCTGGATGAGGTCTACGACTGGCGTGCCGACGTGATGAGCGACGCATGGGATCCGCGGTTGGCACGACGCAAGCTGAAGGCCATGCCCGAGGTGCTGGTATGCGACGCGCTGCTCGACCAGACCGTCTTCTCGGGCGTGGGCAACATCATCAAGAACGAAGTGCTGTTCCGCACCGGTATCCATCCTGGCAGCCGCGTGGGAAACCTGCCACCGCCAAAGCTGACTGCGCTCATCCGCCAGGCACGGGAATACAGCTTCGACTTCCTGCGCTGGAAGCGTGCGTTCGAGCTGAAGAAGCACTGGAAAGTGCACACCAAACGTGTGTGCCCCGGTTGCGGTGGCCCGGTTACAAAGCGCTACATGGGCACGACGAACCGGCGCACGTTTTTCTGCTCCAACTGCCAGACGCTGTATGAGTAGCGGGAGGCAGTACCGCGCGTGTCGCGTCATTACGTCGGTCGCAGAGCCCCAGTTTCCTGCCTATTCACCCGCCATTTCACAATTTCACACTCCATCGACGTCGCCGGACTTCAACTGAATGCTGGGGAGAGCACCTGCGGAAAACACCGCTATATTCCAGACACCCCCGATGAAGGAGAACCACCCCATGTTCCTGACCAAGCAGCACCTCAAGACCGCGAGCAAGCTGGGCGTTGCCCTCGTTGTTACTGCCGGCCTCAGCGCCTGCGCCACCTACAAGGATGAATTCGCCACCATCAACTCGCGCCTCGACAACCTGGACACCAAGGTCCAGGGCGCAGCGCAGAGTGCGGAGCAGGCCAACCAGTCCGCGCAGCAGGCCAACCAGCGTCTGGATGCCATCGAGGGCCGCGTACAGCAGCTTGAGAGCGCACCCCGCCGCGTGCCGCGCGGCTGATCCCTCCTCCACATTCGTTGAGGGATTTCTGAATAGGGATCAGTGGCCGTTACTGGCCACTGGTCCCTTTTAATCACGCCGTACCTGTTTTGAAGAGTAGTCCCCCATGAACGCACATCCCGCACGCCATGCCCTTCGCGGCGCACTCACCCTGGCACTGGCCTTTGCTGGCATCGGCGCGGCCAACGCGCAGGATGCGGCAGTCGCGCAGCCGGCCGCCTCGCCCAATGACGAGCTGCCGCAGGACCAGCCCGTGTCCGACACGGTGATCGAGCTCGCTGGCTGGGTAGTGGCCACCAAGGACACGCAGGGCTACCCCTTCGCGATCATGGACAAAGGGGCGGCACAGATTCTGGTATTCGACGGCAACGGCAAGCTGCGCGGTGCAGCGCCGGGGCTGTTTGGTTCGGCCGTGGGCGATCACACGGCGAAGGACGTCACCCATGTCGCGCTGAGCGCCATTCCGGGTAAGGACCGCACCACGCCCGCCGGCCGCTTCATCGGCGGCTACGGCCCCGCCGCCGACGCTGAAAGCGTGCTGTGGGTGGACTACGACTCCGCCATATCGCTGCACCCGATCCCGCCGGGCAGCAAGACCGAGCGGCGTGCAGAGCGCCTGGCAACGCCCACGCCGGACGACAACCGCATCTCGCACGGCTGCATCAATGTGTCGCCGACGTTCTATGAAGCGGTGGTCCAGCCCACGTTCGCCAAGGGCGGCGTGTTCTATGTGCTGCCGGACAGGGACTCGCTGGAGAAGACCTTCCCGGAATTTGCGGCGAGCCGGGGTGGGAAGTCGGCGAACGGGGCTGAAGGCGAGCGGCACGCCAGCAAGTGATGACGCGACCGCCTGACGACGTCAACTGCAGGTCCAGGCCGTAGAGCCACGCCCTGCGTGGCTGCGGCTCCCGGCACGGTTCGCACCATGCACGGCATGCTGCTTACGCCGATTCCAGCCGGGCTCGGCTCTACCTGCCCGCCTCCTTCGCAGCACGATCAATGGTGTCTGCAACAACTTTGGCCTGGGTCATGAAGACAGCATGGCTGGCCGATACTTTGGTGATGTGCGCGTTGATCCGTTCGGCCATGTGAACCAGCATGGCCTGGTCGAAGGCTTTGTCTTCCGTTGCGATCACTGCCCAGCTGGGCTTGCTGCGCCACGCGGCGTGCGTCAGCTTCGTGCCGAAGGCCGACATGTTGATGGGCACCTGCGAATCACGCAGGAAGTCGGCATCGGCATCGGTGGTGTCGTGGGCGAAGCCGGCCTTGAACTGGCTCGGTTTGATGAAGCCGAAGCCATCGCTGCTGGTCTCAATCACAAACTCGGGCGTGGCGGCGAAGCCGGTGTACTGCTGGGCGGTCGTTTCGCCAGCGTCCGGTGCCAGCGCCGAAACGTACACCAGCCCGACCACCTTGGCATCGTCGCCGGCCTCGGTGATGACTGTGCCGCCCCAGGAGTGGCCGACCAGAATGGTGGGGCCATCCTGGCGGTCGAGCACGCGCCGGGTGGCCTTTACGTCGTCGGCCAGCGAGGTCAGCGGATTCTGCACAATCGAGACGGTGTAGCCGCGTGCGGTCAGGTCGTTGTAGACGGCACGCCAGCCCGAACCGTCAGCAAAGGCACCGTGCACCAGCACGACGTTTTTGGCGGGGGCTGCGTGGGGAGCGGCACCATCGGCAGCGTGGGCGGCGGGGGAGAGGGTGGCCGCCAGGGCGGCTGCGAGCACAACAGGCATGAACTTGAACATGGTCGGGTCCTCGGATGGGGGGCGGGTCGGGTGACGGCGGTTGGCCGGCACGGCTACTTTGCCCCGGCTCCATGGACGTTGGGTGGCAAAGAATCCTTTGTACTTGATTAGGCGTCCACGAGTGAGGCGATGTACCGGCGGGTCAGAGCCAGGCAGGGCGTGGCTCTATGTGGGCGATACACGCGGCGTGCCGCAGGGTGCCGGTTACGCCGTGGGGACGGTGCCACCGTCGATGACGTATTCGGTGCCAGAGATGGAGGCGGCACGAGGCGAGACCAGAAAGGCGATCAGGTCGGCCACTTCAGCCGGTAGGGCTGGCCGCCCCAGAGGAATGCCGCCCAGGCCGTCCATCACCAACTGCCTGGCTCCCTCGTAGTCGGTCCCGGCACCTGCGGCAATGCGTTCGACGAACGCAACCGATGCGTCGGTTTCGATCCAGCCTGGCGAAACGCGCACCACGCGCACCCCCTTTGGCGTCACTTCCTTGGAAAGCGCTTTGCTATAGGTCGACAGCGCAGCCTTCGCGGCAGCGTAGGCAATGGTGGACTCCGGCAGCGGGAGCATTCGCTGGATGGAGGTTACATGCAGAATCACGCCTGATCCCTGTGACAGCATTGCAGGCAGCAGGGCGCGATCCAGCCGCACGGCGGACATCAGATTAAGATCAAGCGCCTTGCTCCACTCCGCATCATCCAGCGCTGCAAATCCGCCGACGGGGGCGGATGATCCCCCCACCACGTTGATCAGAATATCCATGCCGCCAAGGTGCTGTAGTGCTGCTTCGGCCGCGGAACGCACACCTTCGCCAGTAGCGAGGTCAGCCACCGCATAATGCACCCCGTCAATGGGCCGATCAGGTCGCGAACTGGCAGTGGCGACGACGCGTGCGCCAAGCCCAGACACTACGCGCACCACGGCACCGCCCAGCCCCCGCGTGCCGCCGGTCACCAGCACGCGCTTGCCCGTCATCTGCAGGTCAAAACTCATGAACCGATCTCCAGCGTGGCGATCTTTCCGCGCTCCAAGGTGAAGTTGTAGCGCAGGTCTGCCGGGCTGCCGGGGAAGTTGCCAGCCACGCGAGCGGTCACCCGATAAGTGCCACCCTGTTTTTCAAGAGTGTGTGGCGAGGCGGTGTAGGCGTACCTGGCGTCGGCTGCGTCCTTCCAGACTGCAATAGCGGCCGGGCCCGTGTGGGTCGCGTGCTCGTCCAGGACACGCCCGTCAGAAGTGAAGCAGCGGGCGACCGCATCGCCGCCCTGAGTGTCGGCCTGGAAGTAGGCGGTGATGGGTTCGGGCAGATCAAGGTCTTTCATGGCGAAACTCCGGGTGGGTGTGCGGAGCAAGCGTGAGGTGTTCTTACAGGTTGGAGAATCACCTATGATCTAATCAGTCCATGAAGTAATCGGTGCATAATGCGCGGCTCTGAGTTCACCGAACTGAAGGCTTTCGTCGCTGTGGCAGAGCGCGCCAGCTTCGCCCGCGCGGCCGACCATCTCGGGCTGTCACCTTCCGCGCTCAGCCAGACCATCCGTCAGCTGGAATCGCGCCTGGGTGTGCGACTGTTGAATCGCACCACGCGCAGCGTGACGACCACCGAGCCGGGACGGCGGCTGCACGAGCGCATGGCCCCGATACTGCGAGAGATGGACGATGCCGTAACGCAGGCAATGGGTACCAGTGCACGTGCGGCGGGCACGCTGCGCATCAACACGCTCAGCATGGCCGCCAAAAAGGTGATCGCGCCTCGATTGGGGCGTTTTGCACGAGCCAATCCTGATGTGGTGCTGGACATCGTGATTGACGATGGCCTGACCGATATCACCGGTGAGGGCTTCGATGCAGGCATTCGTGTCGGCGGTCGACTTCAGAAAGACATGGTCGCGGTGCGGCTTACCCCCGACATTGAACTGCTGGCCATCGCCTCGCCCGACTATCTCGGTCAGCACGGAGAACCCAGAACGCCAGCCGAACTAAGTCAGCACGCCTGCATCAACTGGCGTTTCCCCGGCAGTGGCAAGGTCGCGGAATGGCAGTTCAACAAAAAGGGGAAACAGGTCGAGTTCCTCGGGGAGGGAGGCGTGATCTCCAATCATCAGGACATCGTGGTGCCCGCCGCGCTGCAGGGCCTGGGAATCTTTTACGCCTACAACGACGATGGCATTGCCGAGGCACTACGCGACGGTCGTCTCAAACGCGTTCTGGCAGACTGGTCGCCCACTGTGCCGGGGCTGTTTCTCTACTATTCCAGCCGGCGCTACGTGCTGCCCGCGCTTCGGGCATTCATTGACTGCCTTTTGGATCGGGATGTGACCGGAGATGAGGTTCAACGATGAAGCCTGTCGCGCTGATAGTGCTGTTGCTGCTGGCGTTCACCGCGTAGAGACGCGCCATGCGCGTCTCCGGGCATCCGAACCAGTTCCAGCCGGGCAAGCCCGGCTCTACGCGCGGGTCAGGCCACGCCAGCCGCGCGCGCTGATTCGGCAGCGAGCGCATCTCCCTTGCGCTCGCTGTAGCGGTCAACAAGGTAATCCGAACGGCCGCGGGTCAGCAGGGTGAACTTCACCAGCTCTTCCATCACATCCACCACCCGGTCGTAGTACGACGAAGGCTTCATCCGTCCGTCCTCATCGAACTCCTGCCAGGCCTTTGCCACCGAGGACTGGTTGGGGATGGTCAGCATGCGCATCCAGCGCCCCAGCACGCGCAGTGTGTTGACGGTATTGAACGACTGCGAGCCACCACACACCTGCATCACCGCCAGCGTTCGGCCCTGGGTGGGACGCACGCTGCCGTCTTCCAGCGGCAGCCAGTCGATCTGGTTCTTGAACACGCCGGTGACCGTGCCATGCCGCTCCGGGCTCACCCACACCTGACCCTCCGACCACCGTGACCATTCCCGCAGCCGCTGCACTTCGGGGTGGCTCTTGTCCACGCTGTCCAGCATCGGCAGCCCGTGTGGGTCGAACACCCGGGTCTCGCAGCCCAGGTGACGCAGCAGCCGTTCGGCCTCCAGCGCCAGCTTGCGGCTGAATGATTGCGGTCGCAGCGAACCATAGAGCAGCAGGATGCGTGGCGGATGACCGGGTTCAGCGGCCAGGCGGGTGGCGTCTGGCGGAAGCAGCGCTTCATCCAGGTTGGGAAGGAGGGGTCTTGTGGTCGGGATATTCATTCGACTATTCTAGAAATATGGAAACAAAGAATGCAATTGCTGCCCTGACCGCCCTCGGCCACGGAACCCGTCTGGCCGCCTTCCGCCTGCTGGTCGAAGCCGGTCCCGCAGGGCGCATGGCCGGCGACATCGCGGCAGCGCTGGAGGTGCCGCCCGCCACGCTCAGCTTCCACCTGAAGGAACTGTTGCAGGCCGGCCTGGTGGAGAGTGAAAGCCAGGGCCGCAACGTCTGCTATCGCGCCAACTTCGGCGCAATGACGGGGCTGATCGACTACCTCACCCACAACTGCTGTGCCGGTTCTCCTGCGCCGGACTGCAGCCCCCGTTCCCCTGATTGCGCCTGCTGACCGGAGAATTCCATCGTGACTGCCCAACGCGTTCTGTTCCTGTGCACGGGCAACTCTGCCCGCAGTGTTCTTGCCGAAGCCACGCTGCGCGCCTGGGCCGGTCACCGCTTCGAGGTGTTCAGCGCCGGCAGCCAGCCTACCGGGCAGGTCAATCCGTTTGCCATTGCCCAGCTTCAGTCCGAGGGCATCGCCACGGCGGGCCTGCGAAGCAAGTCCTGGGATGAGTTCGCCGATGCCGCGCCCATGGATCTGGTCATCACGGTGTGCGATGCCGCCGCGTCCGAGGCCTGCCCGCTGGTGTTCGGCGACTTCATCCGCACCCATTGGGGCCTGCCTGATCCGGCGGCGGTGGACGGCAGCTACGACGCCAAGGCACAGGCCTTCGCCGACGCCCACGCCATTGTCAAGGCACGCCTGCTCGCCCTGCTGGCCCTGCCCGCCGCACTCTGGAATGACCGCGACGTGCTGAAGCAGGCGCTGGATCGTATCGGTTTCGTGCAGCCAGATAATGCCTCCGCATGAGCAGTGTGGCACCGATGGGCCTGTTCGAGCGTTACCTGACCCTCTGGGTCGCGCTGTGCATTGTGGTGGGCACGCTGCTGGGCCACGTCCTGCCGGGCACGTTCGCCACATTGGCTGCGGCGGAGGTCGCCCAGGTCAACCTGCCGGTCGCGGTGCTGATCTGGCTGATGATCATCCCGATGCTGCTGAAAGTGGACTTCGGTGCCATGCAGCAGGTGGGCCAGCACTGGAAGGGCATTGGCGTCACGTTGTTCATCAACTGGGCGATCAAGCCGTTCTCGATGGCGCTGCTGGGTTGGTTGTTCCTGCGCCACGTGTTCGTGGGCTGGCTGCCGGCGGAGCAGATCGATAGTTACATCGCTGGGCTGATTCTGCTCGCGGCCGCGCCGTGTACGGCAATGGTCTTCGTGTGGAGCAACCTGTGCCGGGGCGATGCCAACTTCACCCTGAGTCAGGTGGCGCTGAACGACGCGATCATGGTGGTGGCCTACGCGCCGGTGGTGGCGCTGCTGCTGGGGCTGTCCGCCATCACCGTGCCGTGGGACACCCTGATCCTGTCAGTGGGTCTGTACATCCTGGTGCCGGTTGTGGTGGCTGCGCTGCTGCGACGCTGGCTGCTGCAGCGCTCTGGTGCCGAAGGCCTGCAGGCTGCGCTTCAGAAGCTTGCTCCGGTGTCCCTGGCTGCGCTGTTGTTGACGCTGGTGCTGCTGTTCGGCTTCCAGGGCAGGCAGATCGTGCAGCAGCCTCTGGTGATCGCGATGCTTGCGGTGCCAATCCTGATCCAGGTGTATTTCAATTCGGGCCTGGCTTACCTGCTCAATCGCCGCCTGGGCGTTGCCCACTGCGTGGCCGGGCCGTCTGCGCTGATCGGTGCCAGCAACTTCTTTGAACTGGCCGTGGCCACCGCCGTGGGGCTGTTCGGCGTGCATTCCGGCGCCGCGCTGGCCACGGTGGTGGGCGTGCTGATTGAAGTGCCGGTCATGCTGTCGGTGGTGCACATCGTCAACCGATCGCGCCGCTGGTACGAAAGGCAGCCGTAGAGCCACGCCCTGCGTGGCTGGGTTTCGATCGGAGGCCTTCAGCCGGGCAAGCCCGGCTCTAAGTGAGGCAATGCAGCATCACGTGAGGCATAGCCGCACCGGTCAGAGCAACCCAACCACGCCACGTTTTGCACTACATTGGTGCAATGACGTCCTTCCTCCCCGCTCCCGACCTCGATACCCTCGGCACGCCTGTCGCCTGGGCCGATGCCGAAGGCCGGGTCGCGGGCTGTAATCCGGCCTTCGCCCGCTGGCTGGGCGTCAGTGTGCGCCGCGTGGTCGGCCAGCCGCTGGCCTCATTGGAAGTGCAGGGCGAGGCGCTGGCCCATTTCCTGGCCCGGGGCGAGCAGGACACCCTGCGCCTGCACCGGCTGGCGCTGGCCTTGCCCGGGGACGCCCCGCGCTTTGCCGAGGGTTGGCTGAGCCGGCGCGATGAAAGCGGTTGGCTGCTTGAAGCCCACCCGGTCGACGAATTTCCGGGCCTGGATCCAACCCAGGCACTGCCCAGTGCACTCAGCGCGGCGCTCAAGGGTCTGGCCCACGAGCTGCGAAATCCGCTGGCCGGGCTGAAGGGCGCGGCGCAGCTGCTGGCCCGGCGCAGCGCCCAGCGCGATGCCGACGAGCGCGAGCTGATCGCGCTGATCGGGTCGGAGATTGAACGCCTCAACGGCCTGCTGGAACAGCTGCTGTCGCCGGCTCCGGCCGCACCGCATGCGCCGCTGAACATCCACGCCTCGCTGGAGCGGGTGCTGCGCCTGGCCGAAACCGAGGGGGGCTGGGCAGTGCGCCTGCAGCGTGACTACGACCCCAGCATTCCCGAATTCGATGGCGACGCCGACCGCCTCACCCAGGCGATATGGAACCTGGTCCGCAATGCAATCCAGGCCGGGGCGGGCACCGTCACCCTGCGCACCCGGGTTGAACACGGGGTGCGCATCAATGACGCACTGCACCCGCTGGCGCTGCGCCTGGAAATCGTGGACGACGGTCGGGGAGTGCCCGAAGACCTGGCCGAACATCTGTTCCTGCCACTGGTCAGCGGCCGCGCCGAAGGCACCGGGCTGGGCCTGGCCCTGGCCCAACAGGTGGCGCGCGAACACCGGGGCACGCTTACCTATCGCTCGCGCCCGGGGCATACCGTTTTCACCGTACTGCTGCCGATGGGGCAGGGCACGCCTGCCATGGAGGAGCCCGCCCATGGCGGATGACAGAAGCAACACCGCCCAGCGCATCTGGGTGGTGGATGATGACCGTTCGGTGCGCTTCGTGTTGTGCACCGCGCTGCGCGACGCCGGTTACCAGGTGGAAGGCTTCGATGGCGCGGCTGCCGCGCTCAGCCTGCTGGAAACCCAAACCCCGCCGGACCTGCTGTTCACCGACGTGCGCATGCCCGGCGATGACGGTCTGGTGCTGTTGGACAAGCTGAAAGCCGCACACCCGCAGTTGCCGGTGATCGTGATGTCGGCCTACACCGATGTGGCCAGCACCGCCGGCGCGTTTCGCGGCGGCGCGCAGGAATTCCTGTCCAAGCCGTTTGATCTGGACGATGCGGTGGCCCTGGCGCAACGCGTGCTGCCCGAGCGCGATACCGCCATCGCCGAAACCACGGCGGCACCCACGCCGGCCGTACCCGATCAGCGCCCGCAGCTGGTCGGTGATACTCCCGCGATGCGCGCGCTGTTCCGCGCGATCGGTCGCCTCGCGCAGGCACCGCTGTCGGTGCTGATCAACGGCGAAACCGGTACCGGCAAGGAACTGGTGGCGCACGCGCTGCACCATGAATCACCTCGCGCGCAGGGGCCATTTGTTGCCCTGAATACAGCGGCCATCCCCTCGGAGTTGCTGGAAAGCGAGCTGTTCGGACACGAGGCCGGTGCCTTTACCGGCGCGCAGCGCCGCAACGTGGGCCGCTTCGAGCAGGCTAACGGCGGCACGCTGTTCCTCGACGAAATCGGTGACATGCCGCTGCCGTTGCAGACCCGCCTGCTGCGTGTACTGGCCGAGGGCGAGTTCTTCCGCGTGGGTGGGCGCGAGCTGATCCGCGTCGATGTGCGCGTGATCGCCGCAACCCACCAGGACCTGGAATCATTGGTGGCGCAGGGCCGCTTCCGCGCAGACCTGCTGCACCGGCTGGACGTGGTGCGCCTGCGCCTGCCGCCGCTGCGCGAGCGCCGCGACGACATCGCCCAACTGGCAGATACGTTCCTCGCCGCCGCCGCACGCAAGCTGGACACGTCGCCGAAGCGGCTCACCGCTTCGGCCTTGCAGGCGTTGCGCGAACACGACTGGCCGGGCAATGTGCGCGAGCTGGAAAACGTGTGTTGGCGCATGGCGGCGCTGGCGTCGTCGGACACCATCGGCGTGGCCGATGTGGACAGTGCGCTGCACCGGGGCCCTGGTGCGCGTGCGCGCACACAGGGCGACCCGGGCCAGTGGGAAACGCTGTTGTCGACCTGGGCGCGACAGCGCCTGGCCGAAGGTGCGGAAGGCCTGCACGCGCAGGTGCGCGAAAAGGTCGACCAGGCCTTGCTGGAGGCGGCATTACAGATTACCCACGGCCGCCGCGCCGAAGCCGCAGCACGGTTGGGGCTGGGCCGCAACACCCTCACCCGCAAGCTGGGCGCAGGTCGCCGCCGTGGCGGATGAACGTCGCGTCCACAGCGCGTGTGGCGCGCGTGCCGAACCTTTTCATGGCCTCTGAACGGCCACGCCGTTAGCTTGGAAAAACAAGGAGTCTTCCATGCGCTGTACCCGAACTCTCATTGGCACGGCCGCTCTGCTTGCGCTCAGCGCGTGCAGCACCACGCCCCCGCCCCCGCCACCGGCCCCGTCGCTGCCCACCGTGAGCACGGCGAAAATGGCCGAGGCGAATCTGTCGCCGGCTTCGGCCAGCATCGTCAGTGGTCGGCTGGCGCTGGTGCCGGACCCGCGCGGCGGCGTGCACATCACGGGTGTCATCGGCGGTTTGCAGCCGCTGCAGACAGCCGCGTTCCACGTGCATGAGCGCGGTGACTGCAGCGCAGTGGATGCCAGCAGCGCCGGTGCGCACTTCAACCCCACCAACCAGCCGCACGGCCGCACCAGCGGCGGTGCACATCATCTGGGCGACATGGACAACCTGCGCGCCGACGCGCAGGGAAGGGTCAATGTCGACGTGCGCCTGCCGGCGGTAACGCTGGGCGGTGGCGCGCCCAATGACATTGCCGGGCGAGCCCTGATCGTGCATGCCAACGCAGACGATTACCGCAGCCAGCCTGCCGGCAACGCCGGTGCCCGCGTTTCCTGCGGCATCATCCGGGTCACGCGCTGAGGCGCATTCCCTTTTTTGCCGCTTCACTCCGTTGTATCTGCAAGGAGATCCACATGCGTCTGATCCATACCGCGTTGTTCGCCGCCATTGCCGCCATCGGCCTGACCGCGTGCAACAAGCCGGAACAATCCACTCCGGAGCCGACCCCGGCGACCGATACCGCACCGGCCGCTGACGCCGCCGCTGCGGCCAATGATGCGCCGCCGGCGATGATGAGCAGCGACGCCCACGCCAACCACACGGCGGCGGCCGAACTGACCCCGACCCAGGGCAACGACGTCAAGGGCAGCATCACCTTCAGCGTGGTGGACGGCAAAGTCCATGCCAAGGGTGAGGTCACGGGCCTGAAGCCGAACAGCGAGCACGGCTTCCACATCCACGAGAAGGGCGACTGCAGCGCACCCAACGGCGACAGCGCCGGTGGCCACTTCAACCCGGGCAAGGAAGACCACGGCAGCGTGGCTGCCACCCCGCATCACGGCGGCGACATGCCGAACATCAAGGCCGATGCGGATGGCAAGGCGGTGGTGGACACCAACGTGTCAACCAACGTCAACATCGGTGAGGGCAATGATTTCGACATCATTGGCCGTGGGTTGATCGTTCATGCCGATCCGGACGACTACAAGACCCAGCCGACCGGCAATGCCGGTGCGCGTCTGGCGTGTGCGGTGATCAAGGCCGCGCCGTAAGATTGCGCTTTGACGCGCATGGCGCGTCACTACGCAAAGCACAACGCCGGCTTTCGCCGGCGTTGTTCATTGAATCCTCCGTAGGGACACGCCATGCGTGTCCGCCGCAATCTCACCGCGCCAGCAGCTCGCGCGGCTCCTGCCCCGGTTCGCAATGCACGAACAGCACCGGCAGGCCGTGTGCTTCCAGCACGGCCGCCATCTGCCGCTGGCGCATCAGGTACTGGTCGTAGATGCCCTGCAGGCGCTCGCAGTCGCTGGTGCCGTGGTTGTAGAAATTGCACCAGCCGGCAGGATCGAACAGCGCCATACGCACTTCGCCGTCAGCGTATCGAAGCAGCGGTTCCGGTGCGGCATCCAGCCATTCCTCGGCCTGCGGGGCCAGTACGGCGGTTTCAATCAGCGGCCATAATGCGGCCAGGCCCTGGTTGTCGTACTGCATCGACATCATCGCAGCCAGGTCGTTCACGGTGAAATACCGGGCGTGCTCGATCTGTGCGCCAAACGCGTTCTGCGCCAGCAGTGCGGTGTCCGCGCCGGCCATGCCCTGGGCCAGCAGTACATCTTCCAGCGCCTCGGCCACGGCCTGGGTCTGGGCCACTTCGCTGCCGGTCAGCACGAACGGCACCACCCGCAGGCCACCGCCGGTCAGGCTGGTGTCGGCCTGCAGCGGCAGCGGCACTTCGCCCTCGGCATTGGCACCGAACGCCAGCAGGCGCGGGCCTTCGTTGCGGCCGGGGGCGCGCATCTGCAGTTCTTCCAGGCGGCGGTGAATGGGCCAGCCCGGGCGCAGCACTTCGGCCGGGTCGAAATGGGCTCCGAAGAACACCAGGTCCAGCCCGCTCACGCCGGGGACCAGCTTGGCCAGGTCGCGGCCAATGCGTTCGGCCAGTTCGCCGGCCTGGGCGGACGACAGCGCCGCGTGGCGCGGGGCGTCGCCGCCGGCCAGTTCCAGTGCCAGTACGCCTAGGGCATTCATGCCGGGGTCGGGTTTGCTCATGGTTTCACAGTTGGCCCATCACAGGGCGGCAGCTACACTTGGCTCCATTATGCCTGCTCCTTCGTGCAGGCCATGTTGCAGACACCCCTTCCATGTCAGGTATGTCCATGCCCAACGCTCGTCCCGTCGCCATCCTTGGTGGTGTCCGCATTCCGTTCTGCCGCCAGAACACCGCCTATTCGGATGTCGGCAACCTTGGCATGTCGGTGCGCACGCTGGGCGCGCTGGTTGAGCGTTTCGGTCTGCACGGGCAGCAACTGGGCGAAGTGGCAATGGGTGCTGTAATCAAGCACTCCAGCGACTGGAACCTGGGCCGTGAAGCCACGTTGTCGTCGGGCCTTTCTCCGCTCACCCCGGGCATCACCCTGCAGCGCGCCTGCGGCACCTCGCTGGACACCATCATCACCGTGGCCAACAAGATCGCGCTGGGCCAGATTGAATCGGGCATCGGCGGTGGTTCGGACACCACCTCCGACGTGCCGATCGTCTACGGCAAGAAGCTGCGCGCCCGGCTGCTGGCGGCCAACCGCGCCAAAAGCACCGGCGACAAGATCAAGGCGCTCACGTCGGGCTTCAAGTTCAGCGAACTGAAGCCGGAATTCCCGGGCGTGGCCGAGCCGCGCACCGGCAAGAGCATGGGCGATCACTGCGAAGACATGGCCAAGGAATGGAACATTGCCCGCGATTCGCAGGACGAATGGGCCGTTTCCTCGCACAAGAAACTGGCTGCGGCCTATGAACGTGGCTTCTTCAATGACCTGATCGCCCCGTTCCGTGGTGTCGAGCGCGACAACATTCTGCGCCCCGATACCTCGCTGGAAAAGCTGGCCACGTTGAAGCCGGCGTTCGACAGGGTTTCCGGCCGTGGCACGCTCACCGCTGCCAACTCCACTCCGCTCACTGACGGTGCGGCGGCGGTGCTGCTGGCCAGCGAGGAATGGGCACGCGCACACGGCCACGAGCCGCTGGCCTACCTGCGCGATTCGCAGGTGTCGGCCGTGGATTTCGTGCACGGCGAGGGTTTGCTGATGGCACCGACCATTGCGGTGCCGGAGATGCTCAAGCGCAACGGCCTCACCCTGCAGGATTTCGACATCTACGAAATCCATGAAGCGTTTGCGGCGCAGGTGCTGTGCACGCTGCGCGCGTGGGAAAGCGAAGACTACTGCCGCAACCGCCTGGGCCTGGATGCGCCGCTGGGCCGTATCGACCCGGAAAAGATCAATCCGCTGGGCTCGTCGCTGGCGACCGGTCATCCGTTCGCGGCCACTGGCGCGCGCGTGATTGCGACGGCTGCCAAGCAACTGGCCGAACGCGGCGGTGGCCGCGCGCTGGTGTCGATCTGCACCGCCGGCGGCATGGGCGTGGTCGCCATCGTCGAACGTTGATCGATCGCGTGGTTGACGCGCATGGCGCGTCACTACGCGCCGGTGGACGCGCCATGCGCGTCACCGTAATCCTTCAGGGCTCGCGCCGATTCCCAAACGCGTCATGATCCATCGGGTGATCCAGCACCGGGGCCGGCTCGCTCATCAGTGACTGTTCCTCAACGGTAGCCCGTTCCGGTACCACCGCCGACACGGGCGCAACGGCGGCTTCAGCCCGTGCCAGCGCCACGCTGTCCTCACCACGCTGCTGACGCAGCGCATTGCCAAAGCACTGCGCCGCAAGCGCCGGTTCACCGCGCGATGCAAACACCTCACCCAACGCTTCCCACGCTTCCGGGCCGGCACCCGCGGCAATCGCCCGATGCAGGTAATCCTCAGCCTGCGCATGCTCGCCCTGGCGTGCGGCAATACGGCCCAGTGCCAGCAGCAACGCCGGGCTGCCCGGCTGCTGGGCCAGCCAGCGCTGCAGGTTGGCCTGGCGGGTAGCCAGTTTTTCCACCGGCATCTGCCCATACAGGGTTACCAGCGATTCGTCCCAGCGCGTGTCCAGCGCCTGTTCCAGGTTCAACAGGGCCGGTTCTTCCCAATCCAGCGCCACCGCGCGCAGCGCGTAGGCGCTCACCACGTCCGGGTCGCTGCGCAGGGCCTTCGGGGTGGCTTCCCACTGGGCGGCCAGCGCATTGACGTCGGCAGCTTCCAGCAGCGACTGCGCAGCCAGACGGTTCTCCAGTTCTGCCATGTCTTCGTCAGGCAGGATCTTCTGCTTGCGCAGTGCGCCCAGCTGTCCGTACGCCTCGTGCGCACGGCCGGCGCGCGCCAGCGCCTCGGTGCGCAGCCACAGGCCGCGCGGCGGCAGCGGCTGTACGCCGGGCACGTCCAGCGCGTTGATCGCATCCACCGGATGCTCCAGCTGCAGCAGTCGCTCCGCCTGCATCAGCGCATAGCCGGTGGCATCGACGGTGGAAAGGCGCTGCAGGTACTGGTCGACGCTGGCGGTGTCATTGCGCGCCTGGGCGCTGCGTACGGCCGTGGTCAGCGCCACCGCGCTGACTTCGCTATCTTCAGCGGCGCTCACCAGCGATTTTTCCGCGCGCTGCCAGTGGCCGTATTCGTGCGCCTGCAGACCCTCGATCAGCTTCACCCGGCCCTGCTTGCGGCGATAGCGGCCCCATGCCCGGAACGGCGACGACGCCAGGCTCCACAGCAGCCACAGCACCAGCAGCGCCACCAGCACCATCAACGCTACCTGCGGCACGCTGCTGCGGTAGTCCACGCCGCCGTGGCGATAGATCACCTCGCCATACTGGCGCAGTGATTCGGTGCCCAGCCAGTGCGCGGCCATCACGCCCAGTACCACGGCCAGCAGCAGGACTACCACGGATTGAATCGGCTTCATTGTTTAACTCCCGTCGCGCAAAGTGCGCAGTTGCTGCAGAGTGCTGCCCAGTTCGGGCAGGGCGGGGCGCAGCACGCTGGTGCGCAGTTGCCTCAGTTCAGCACGTCGCTCGCGCAGAGCGGGTGAATCCGGCCACAGGCGCGGCAGCCACAGGCCGACGCGGTCCAGCGCCTGTTCAAACGCGGCCTGGTCGCCGCGCTCTACCGCCGCCCGCGCCAGGGTCAGTTCCAGCTGCAGCGAATCCCAGGCGGCTACGCGTTCCGCACTGCTCAGCGGCCCCTGCGCAGCGGTCGGGGTGATGGTGACGAATGGGGCCAGCAGGCTGTGCCACCATGGTGCGGCGGTTGCGGCCGCAGGTGCTTCCACGCGCTCGGGCAACGCGGTCAGCGCCTGGGCGAAGATGCCCAGCCGTTGTTGCACGGCGGTGCGCGCGCCGGAACCCAGGGTATCCAGCGCATTGCGTTCCTGCATCAGTGCCTGGCGCAGGTTGAGGTAATCGTTGCCCTGCACGTCCTCCAGCGCGGTGGCGGCCAGAGCGTAGAGGCGCTTGGCTCCGTCCACATCGTCGGCATAGGCCAGGCGCTGTCCGGCCTGGCTGAGCAGCAGCTCGGTTTCTTCCAGCTGCAGTGCCTGCGCGCTGTGGCGGGTGCTGTCGGCGAGCTTGGCAAGGTTCTCTTCCAGCAGCGCGCTGCGCTGGCTGAGGCCCAGCATTTCATCGCGCAGCACCCGGTTGGTGGCGGCGGCATCCTGCACCCGCTGGGAGGTGGAGCGCTGGTCGCGACGCAGTGCCTCCAGGCTGTCGCTCAGCCCCTGCACCAGCAGCGCGGCATCGGCTTCGCGCTGGGCGGTGCGGGCCTGCTGCGCCTGCCATTGGCTCCAGCCCCACCAGCCGGCTGCGCCCGCTCCCACCGCCAGGACGGCCAGTGGCAGGATCCAGCGCAGGGCAGGACGGTGCGGCGGGGGTGATTCAAGCTCATTCATGTACGCTTCCTTGTCGTTCGCGCCGGTGTCTTCACGAGCTGGCGAGCGATCAGGCACACAGCATCGCCCGACCCCCGCGCGGCCCGCAAGGCCACCGGTCTTCCCTGTTCAGCCAGGTGTGCGGGCGGTGATGACCGCTTGCGCTGCCTGCGCCAACTGTAGCGGTTGTGGGCCCTGCGCCAGATGGATACGGGCAAAACCGTCACTTTCGGCCAGGCGGGCCAGGCGTTCGCTGGCGGCGACCACCACACTGCCGCGCAGGCGTGCCAGCACGTCGGCCGGCAGCTGCGCCACCGCCCAGGCCAGGGCCTCGGCGCTGCTCAGTGCCAGTACCCAGGGGGTGGGCTGCTGACGCAGCCGTTGCAGGGCGCGCGGGGCCGGGGCCAGCGGCGTGCGTGTGTACACATCTACCCGGTGCAGCTGCGCGCCGCGCGCTTCCAAGGCAGGCGCAATCAGTCCGCGCCCGCCCGGGGCCGTTATCAAGGCCACCGAGCGCCCCTGCAACTGCGCCAGTTCCGGAAGCCCCAGCAGGCCTTCGCTGTCCATGCGTTCCGGGGCCACCACATCGCGGGCCCCGTGGCTGCGCAGAGCGGCGGCGGTACCGGCCCCCACCGCCAGCCACTGGCCCGGGTGGGGCGCTGCCAGGGCGGCCAATCGCGCGGCGGCATGGGCCGCGGACGGGCTGGTGAATACCACCCGGTCGGCCTGCAGGCTCCGCGTCAGCGCGCTGCGCGTGGCGGCGTCAGTGCGCGCCCGCAGGGCCCACGGCGACAGGCCCAGCAGTTGGCCGCCCAGTGCGTGCACGGCCCGTCGCATCGCCGCATGCTGCCCACGCGGGCGTAGCGACACCAGGGTCCATTCCGGCACATGTGCGTGGCTGTTCATTCCGGGCATTATGCGAGTCCTTCGCTGCAACGTCGCCGTACCGATGTCCGAACCGCTTACCCTGCCCGACCATCTGGGCGCGCTCCAGCAGGTGCTGGACCGCATGCCGCCGGTGGCGGCCATGCAGATCCGCGTGGCTGGCTACCAGGACCCGCAGCTGGTGCTGACCGCACCGCTGGCCGCCAACGTCAACGACAAGGGCAATGCCTTTGGCGGCAGCCTGGCCTCGGCGCTTACCCTGGCCGGCTGGGCGCTGGTCACCCTGCGCCTGCGTCTGGCGGGGTTCGATGCCGACGTTTATGTGGCCGACAGCCATGTGCGCTACCTGGCCCCGGTCTATGGCGACCTGTCGGCCCAGGCCCAGGCGGTGGACGAGGCCGACTGGGACAGCTTCCTGGCGACGTTTGCCCAGCGCGGCAAGGCGCGCATTGAGGTGCAGGCCCGCCAGCCCGGCGATGCCGGCAAGCCGGCCGCTGAGCTGAGCGGCCGCTACGTGGCGTTCGCAAGAAGGTAGGATGGGCACCTTGCCTATTGGGGAATTCGCATGCGTCGTACCTTCCAGATCCTGTTGCTGGCGCTGTTCGCGCTGACCAGTGCGTCGGCCTTTGCCGCCGACGGCAATAAAGTCACCAAGAAGATGCGCAAGCAGCTGGAAGAAACCCAGGTGAAGTACGACTCCACCCTGCGTTGGGGCAACCTCGACGATCTCATTCCCTACCTGGACCCGGAGTACGCAGAACAGAACCCCATCACCGACCTAGAGCGCAGCCGCTTCGAACAGGTGAAAATTGCCGGCTATCGTGGCAGCGACAACATGCCCATGCCGGGCGGACGCGTCGGCCGTAGCGCCGAAGTGCGGGTGATCAACAACAACACCCAGGCCGAGCGCGTGGTGCGGGTGAACGAGATCTGGCGCTGGGACGCCGAGGCCAAGCGCTGGCTGCAGGCCAACGGCCTGCCCGACCTCTGGCAGAGCCGCTGACACCCCCTCAAACCTGCGCTGGACGCCGGTTCGCCCGCATGTGCGACAATCGGCCCCCGCTTAATTGACCCGTGATCTGAGTGAATTACGAAGAGTTGCTGGCCTTTGCCGGCCGAAACCCGATGCTGTCGGCGGCTTTTGTCGGCCTGACCGTGGCCATCATCGTCACCGAAATCCGTCGTCTCACCCGTGGCTACCGCGGGCTGAAACCGGCTGAGCTGACCCAGCTGATCAATGCCGGTGGTGCCGTGGTGGTCGACCTGTCGTCCTCGTCGGACTTCGAAAAGGGCCACATTGCCGGCAGCCGCAACGTGCAGCCCAGCCAGTTTGGCCCGGAGCACAAGCTGGTGGTCAACGCCAAGCAGAGCCCGGTGGTGCTGGTGTGCCGCACCGGCTCCGCCTCGGAAACGGCCGCCAAGGCCCTGAAGAAGGCCGGTTTCGAAAACGTGAGCGTGCTCGAGGGCGGCCTTCCGTCCTGGCAGCAGGCCGAGCTGCCGCTGGTCAAGGGCCGCAACTGATTTTCCCCGATTCGCAGCGCGCACCTTGTGCGCGGTGCCACACGCCCGCATAGCAGGGCATGTAACAATCGGTTTCTACTGTATTCATTACTGCATTCATTCTGGAGCATCAGGAAATGTCCGAAGAGAACACCAACGGCGCCATCGCGCCGGCCGACGCCGCCACCGGTCCCGCCTTCACCGTTGAGAAGATCTACGTCAAGGACGTTTCCTTCGAATCGCCGAATGCCCCGGGCGTCTTCAATGAAGCCGTGCAGCCGGAACTGCAGCTCAACCTGAACCAGCGCGTGCAGCGCCTGGGCGAAACCGCCTTCGAAGTGGTGCTGGCCGTTACCCTGACCTGCAAGGCCGGTGACAAGACCGCCTATGTGGCCGAAGTGCAGCAGGCGGGCGTGTTCGGCCTGATCGGTCTGGAACCGCAGGCCATCGACGTCCTGCTCGGCACCCAGTGCCCGAACATCCTGTTCCCGTACGTGCGCTCGCTGGTGAGCGAGCTGATCCAGGCTGGCGGCTTCCCGCCGTTCTTCCTGCAGCCGATCAACTTCGAAGGCCTGTACGCCGAAACCCTGCGTCAGCGTCAGGAAGAGGGCGGCACCTCGCTGGCCGATTCCGAACCGGCCGGTAACGCCTGATCGGCGTTTCGATGACTCAGAACGCAGACAAAGTCGCCGTTCTTGGCGCAGGCTCGTGGGGCACCGCCCTGGCGAGCCTGCTCGCCCGCCACGGTTGCCAGACCGTGCTGTGGGGCCGCGATGCGGCCATGGTCGAGGCCATCGACCAGCGCCACGAGAACACCCGTTACCTGCCGGGCATTCCGTTGCCGGAATCGCTGCGCGCCACCACGGATCTCGCATCGGCGGTCAAGGATGCCACCTGGATTCTGGTGGTGGTGCCTTCGCACGCGTTCGGTGAAACCGTACGCGCACTGGCTCCGTTGCGACCTGACGGTGCCGGCGTGGCCTGGGCCACCAAGGGCTTTGAGCCCGGTTCCGGTCGCTTCCTGCACGAAGTCGCGCGCGAAGTCCTGGGCCCTGACGTGCCGCTGGCCGTGGTTACCGGTCCGTCGTTCGCCAAGGAAGTCACCCAGGGCCTGCCCACTGCGATCACGGTGCACGGTGACGACGTGGAGTTCGCCCAGCAGGTGGCCGAAGCCATGCACGGCCCCGCGTTCCGCGCCTACACCGGTGACGACATGGTCGGTGCCGAGCTGGGCGGCGCGATGAAGAACGTGCTGGCAGTGGCGACCGGCGTCGCCGACGGCATGCAGCTGGGCTTGAATGCCCGTGCTGGCCTGATTACCCGTGGCCTGAATGAAATGCTGCGGCTGGCCGCAGCCATCGGTGCCAAGCCGGAAACCCTGATGGGTCTGGCTGGCTTGGGCGACCTGGTGCTCACCTGCACCGGCGACCTCTCGCGTAACCGCCGCCTGGGCCTGGCCCTGGGCCGCGGGCAGACGTTGCAGGACGCCATCCGCGAAATCGGCCAGGTAGTGGAATCGGTGCAGACGGCCGATGAGGTCATGCGCCAGGCCCGCCGCCACGGCATCGACCTGCCGATCTCCGATGGCGTACGCGCCGTCCTGCATGGCGAACAGACCCCGGCCGAAGGCCTGCAGGCATTGCTTGCCCGCGAACAGAAGCCCGAGTATCCGGATACCCTGTTCAAGTGATACAGACAAAACCCCGGCGAAAGCCGGGGTTCTTGTTTGTTGATTTGTTCGCGGTCGCGCTACCCGTAGAGCCGGGCTCGCCCGGCTGCTCTTTGCGTAATGCTGAAACCCAAAAAAAGAAAGCCCGGCCAGGGAGCCGGGCTTTCCATGACGCGTGGGAGAGAGGTCACACGTCACACAACAACGTACTGCATCAATATTTCAGCACTTACCACGTGAAGCGCGGCCCAACGAAGTACTCCTTGTCGCCGCCCTTGGCCAGCTTCACTTCACCGCTCAGGCCCCAGTTCGGAGTGAACTTGGCCTGGGCACCCACGCGGCCATAGAACTCGCCGTCCGGGTTGATGCCGTGCTTCTTGCTGAAGTCTTCGTAGCCGGCCATCGCGTAGCCTTCAAAGTTCGGGGTGAACGCGGTGCGCACGCCGACTTCGGTGCTGTAGCCGTTGAAGTCCAAGCCGTGCTTCGGGTCGAACTTCTGGTACGCCACGCGGGCCACCAGGTCGGTGGTCGGGGCGATGCCGTAGTTGTAGCCCGCACCGATGCGCCACTGGTCAACGTCGGCATTGCCGCGCTTGGTTTCCTGCGCGTTGTAGTCGCCAAAGATGTGGAAATTCGGATGCACGGCCACGGAACCCTTCACGCCCCAGCCATCTGCATCGCCACCTTTGGCATCGGTGTTCACATAACCGCCTTCCACGTAGTTGTACGACAGGCCATCGGCGGCAGAAGCGGCGAACGGCAGCGCGGCCATCAGGCCCAGGGCAAGCAGAGAGGTCTTCATAATCGGGAAACACCTTTTTTATTTTTGGTTTTGCCGACCACACCGCTAGGGGAGGGGAGAGAGCGGGTGGTCGACAGGTGTTAATTATCCGTTCGATGCCGCAATCGACCCTGAATATTGAACTGACCAGTACATGAATGAAGCGGGGGTTCAGGGAACTCTTTTTGCCTCTGCCTCGTGAGGTACCTTAGGTGCTCCATAAGAATCTGGTCGGCCAAAACCTGCTTGGCCAAACGTTGAACATCCTTGCTCGCCTACCAGAACCGTTTGAGCAGCCTGCGAAGATGCCTTCGCGCACCGCCCTTGAAACCGGTCATCTCCCATGCAAGTGAGCCCGGTATCTGCAGAAGGATCTCCGTGCCCGGACATGCGGGTCCGGAGTGCACCTTCAGCGTTCCCCCGACCCGCTCGGCACGCTCACGCATGCCCGCCATGCCCCAGTGTCCGTTACTCGCAATGGCCTCAGGCTGGAAGCCAACACCATCGTCGCGAATGCGAAGCGCGAACGCGTGCCGTGAGTAGCGGATCCGGATCTCAATAGACGTCGCCTTTGCGTGCTGGAATGCATTGAGCAGGGCCTCGCGGCCGATCATGTAGGCCTCCTCCCAGACGCGCAGTTGAATCGCTCGGGGTGCGCCTTCCACCACAAGCCGGACAGCTGGATGTTCCTGGCCGGTTTCCTCCTGCACGCCCAGCAGCGCCGCCCCGAGGTCGCGTGACTCACCGGAATGCCGCCGCAGCCCGCGTACGCGCTCCCGGCCTTCGGCGGCAACGCGCTCTGCGGTGTTGATCGCGGACTCCAGTTCGGCCCTGACTGGGTCGTCGGCCGCCAGTTTCCGGCTCGACGCGTCCAGGCGCAGGATCAGGCCCTGGGTGCTTTGCAGCAGTGTGTCGTGCAGCTCACGGGCGATGCGCTCACGCTCGCGATGGCGTTCATCCAGCCGGGCGCGGATGCGCGCTCCCACCTGCTTCAGCCTGAGCAGATACAACAGCCACAGCGCGCCGGCGAACACCATCACGCACAGTGCTCTGAACCACCCGGTTTCCCAGTAGCTGGGTGCGATGGAGATCACCAGGCTGTCGCCGGTTTCGTTCCACACGCCGTCGTTGTTGCTGGCGATGACGCGGAACACGTAACGGCCATGGCCCGGGGCGTTGTAGAGCGCGGAGCGTTCCGATGTCTCGATCCAACGGTCATCAAAGCCCTCAAGCCGATAGCGAAACCGCACCCGTTCGGGAATGGAAAGGCTCAGTGCGGTGAAGCCGATGCGCAGGTTGCGCGTGTCGGCGGCCAGTTCAACCTCGCCTTGGTCAAACGGGAGAGCAGTGCCATCCGCTTCCAGTGAGAGGATCTCTACCGGTGGCGGAATCGGGTTGCGCGCGATTCTGCGGGGATCGACCGAGACCAATCCGCTGGTAGTGGCAAACCACAACCTGCCGTCGTCGGAGCGGGCGGCTGTCGGCAAGGGCCGGAACTGCGCGGCGACGCCCGGCAGCCCGTCCAGTGCATCGAACTTCTCATAGCGCGGGTGCTCCGGTCCGCCGAACAGTGCAGGCACATCGGCGGTACGAACATGCAGCACGCCACGGGCACCATTGAGCCACAGATCCCCCGCCGAATCGGAGACGATGCCACTGATGCCGCGGAAGTCCTCCAGGACAGCCGGCACCACGTTACGCACCCGCCCATCTTCAATCCGCGCCAGACCGCGCTCGCCGCCAATCCACATGGCTTCGCCGTCTTCGTGCAGCGCTGTCACGTTCCCCACCTGCGGCGCTTCCCCTGACCACGGTGCCCGGAACCGGTCGCCCTCCATGACCACCACGCCACCGCGCGCAAAACCCAGCCAGAGGCGGTTGCGTGCGTCGACCTGCATCACCAGCGGCGAGTCGCCCGTCGGCAGGCCGGCGCGATCCTGCACCTGTGTCCAGCGTCCCTGCTCATAGCGATGCAGGCCGGGCGTATTCAACGACAGCCAGAGCGCCCCGTCTCCAGTGATCGCCATTGCCTGTACGCCGGAACGCGCGGGTACGGGCAGGTCGGTGATCCTGCGCAACTGCGTGCCGTCTGCTTTCCAGACGCCATCGGGCCCGGCGAGCCATAAACCGCCGGTGCGGTCACGCTGGATCGCGGTGATCACAGACGACAAAGCGAGCGGCTCGCGCGCCGTGGCAGTGACCCGCTGCAGTGGTTGGTTGCGGGTTCCCACCAGCAGGCGGTTACCTTCAGCGACGATGGCGAAGTCCTGCGACCCCTCCGGCATCGGAACCGCGGACAGATTGGCATGGCGGAACCGATCAAGGCCGCGGCTGCTGCCCACCCACAGATTGCCCTCACGGTCTTCCAGCAGTGGCTGCAGGTAGTCGGAGCTGAGTCCATCGGAGCGCTGGAAGCGCTCGGGGTGCTGCATCCCATGTCCAGGACCAAAGCGCAGCAGCCCGGCTCCCAGCGTGCTTGCCCACAGCACGCCGTCACGGTCGAACAGCAGGCCCGCCGACGGCGCGTCGTCGCCGGCCCCGGAAAGCGGACGAATACCGCCATCCGCCTCGGCCACCCAGATCGCACCATCCGGGGCCTGCGCGATCTGACTCACGCGCCCCACCTTGCCGGGTACCGCAACAAAAGCGCTGGAACCCCGGCGCAGCACCACCATGCCGTTCCCGGTGGCGATCCACAGCGTGCCCTCGCGATCGGTGAACACGGTGCGGGCCTGATGGCCTGGGTAGGCCATTGACGCGGCCGGCCGGTTCCAGCGTTGTCCGTCGAAGTAGAGAGGACCGGTAAATGTAGCGGCCCACAGGCGACCGTCTGCGTCCTCGGCCATGCGGTAGACGGTGCTGGTAGGCAAGCCGTCCTGCACCGAGAAATGGCGCAGGTGGCTGTCTTCGATCAGGCTGATGCCGCCGTAGCGGAACCCCACCCATAGCTGTCCGCTGCGGGAGGTGTACAACGTGGACACGCTGGTCGCGGGAAATGCGCTGGCGTCGGGCGGAAGGAAGCGGGTAAAGCGATCGCCGTCGAACCGGTAAAGCCCGATCTCTGTTCCCAACCACAGGTAGCCATCGGGTGTCTGCGCCAGCGCGGTGACCTGCCCCGGTGCACCCTCGTTCACCGTCCACGCGGTGTGGTGGAACTGCGTCACCGAACGCTGCGGATCCAGCGCAATGGCGGGTCTTGCCAGCAACAGCAGGCATACGCAGAGAAGCCAAGCCAGGGCGCGCGTGGGGGACATGAAGTGGGGCCTGTAGTCTGCACGCCGGTGCGGATTATGCAGGCCGCATCATATGAAACGCGCAGGGCAGCGTGAAGCCCGTGCTGGCAAAGGAGACGTAGAGCCACGCCCTGCGTGGCTGCGCCGCGATCAGAAGGGTTGAAGCCACGCAGGGCGTGGCTCCGCAGTCTCGAATTACTCGCTGTCCGCTGCAGCCAGCGCAGGCGTATCCAGAGTGGGGAGCACCGGCTTGCGCTTGGCAACCACAGGTAAGCCCCCTAAGGGTAACGACCCAAACTCGCGCCGGATTACGGTATTGATGGTTTCAAGATCACGCGCCATAACCGCGTCGTGGTGGGGGTCGCGCTTCTTCAGCGGTTGAGGCCGGTACCGATTGACGCCGTCTTCCATTGCCCTGCTCCCTTCATCCGTGGGGCCAGGCCGAACGGCCCGGGGTTGTGGCGGACGTTAGCACAGGTTTCAGGCGAACCAGCACCGCCCGACGTCCGGGCAGTGCCAGCCACCGGATTACGCCTCAGCGTAAGCCGGATAATCGATATAGCCTTCCGCACCACCGCCATAGAACGACTCGCGCTTCGGCGCGGCCAGCGGCCAGCGGTTCTTCAAGCGTTCCACCAGGTCCGGATTGCTGATGAAGCTGGCACCAAACGCGGCCAGGTCGATCACGCCTGCATCAATCAACTGCTCGGCCCGTTCGCGGGTCATGCCACCGGCCAGAATCAGCGCGGTCTTCGGCAGGTGCGGCTTCAGGCTGTGCAGCAGCCCTTCGAAGCCACCCTCACCGCTGCCGTCCGCCGGCCGGTCGCCCATCTTGTAGCCCGACTGGTCCATCAGGTGCACATACGCCAGCTCGCGCTTGCCGATCTCACGGACAAGAGCGGTATAGGTGGCACCAATCTCCGGATAGAGCGGCATGTCGAACAGCTGCCCATACGGCGACAGACGAATCGCCGTACGCCTGGCTCCAATGCGCGCCACCACCGCGTCAATCACTTCCAGGGTGAATCGCAGGCGGTTCTCCAGCGTTGCAGCGGAGTAGGCATCGGTGCGGTCATTGACCAGCGGGTTGAGGAACTGCTCATGCAGGTAACCGTTGGCACCGTGGATTTCCACGCCGTCAAAGCCGGCCTCGATGGCGTTGGCGGCGGCCTGTGCGAAGGCTTCCACGATGCGCGGAATCTCGTCGGTTTCCAGCTGGCGCGGGGCCGGCGTTTCAATCAACGCAGGTTCGCCCTGTGCGTTGTAACCGAACGCCTGTGCGCCCACCGCCTGCCTGGAGCTGGCGCTGACCGGCTGCTGGTTGTCGAACTGGATGGTGGGGTGCGAAACGCGGCCCACGTGCCACAGCTGGGCGAACATGCGGCCGCCGTTGGCGCGCACCGAGTTGGTAGTAAGCCGCCAGCCGGCAATCTGCTCCGGAGTGAAAATGCCCGGGTTGAACAGATAGCCCTGGCCCTCGCGGGAGATCGGCGTACCTTCGCTCACGATCAGGCCGGCGCTGGCGCGCTGGCTGTAATAGAGCGCGGTGCGCTCGTCGGCGACGTCATGCGGGGCACGGGCGCGGGTCAGCGGAGCCATCACCACGCGGTTCTTCAGCGGGGTGCCGGCCAGGTCAAAGGGTTCAAACAAACGGCTCATCAGGGTGTCCTGCGGTAGGGAAGGGGCGCAGGGGACTGCGCGCTGCCCATCAAGCTAGGGGCTTGCGAAACGGGCTACAATCACGTCGCCCGGCAAATCACTATTGCTGGAATCGCAATTCGCTAACTGGTGCCCCGCCGCCCATGCAGCTCAAGGCTCTCCGCTACTTTCTGACCGTTGCCGCTACCGGCAGCTTCCTCGCCGCTGCCCGGCAATACAGTGTTCCAGCCTCGTCGGTGTCGCGTTTCATCGCTGCGCTGGAGAAGGAGCTGGGCAAGCAGCTGCTCTACCGCAGCACCCGCGCGGTGCGCCTGACCGAGGCGGGCGAGCTGTTCCACCAGCAGGTGCGCGATGCGCTGGAGATCCTCGACCAGGCCGCCGAGCAGGTGGAGAGCAAGGATGCCGGCATCAGCGGGCTGATCCGCATCAACGCGCCGGAATCGCTCGGTCGCCGGCATATCGCGCCGATCATTGCCGAGCTGCAGGAACAGCACCCGGCGCTGGTGGTGGAACTGACCCTGACCGACCTCTACATCGACCCGGTGCAGGACGGTGTGGACATCACCATCCGCATCGGCCCGCTGGTGGACTCGGGCCTGATCGGCAAAGTCATCTCGCCCAATCGCCATCTGGTGGTGGCCAGCCCAGCCTATCTGGAGAGTCACGGGGTACCCGCGGTGCCCGAAGACCTGCTGCAGCACCGCTGCCTGGTCTACAAAGGACAGCTGGGGATGCAGCGCTGGTACGTCAACGCCGGCAACGAGCAACCGCTAAAGGTGCTCAACGTCACCGGCCCGCTACGCAGCAACAATGCGGAAGCTTTGCTGGCGGCGGCCGTGGCCGGGCGTGGCATCGTGCTGTTCCCGGACTGGATGTTCGAACCGGGCACCTTCGCGCGCGGTGACATGGTGAAGCTGCTGCCGCAATGGCAGTTCTCCACCCAGCCCGATCAGGTGTACCTGCAGCTGCTGTCGCCCGAGAACAAGATGCGCTCGCGCAAGGTGCAGACCGTGTCGGCGTTCATTATGGACGCGATCGGGTCGCCGCCTTACTGGTGCCTGGATGGCTGAGCGACAACAGGCTCACTTCGGCGAAGCTGCTTTGGCTGCCTCGTAGCGCGCGTTCACCTGCTTCCAGTTTGCCAGCGGCCACTACGCCTTGATGTAGTCAGCGCGCTTGTTCTGATAGTGCAGGTAGTAGGCGTGCTCCCACACGTCCAGCGCCAACAACGGGGTGCCGCGTTCCTTCACCACGTCCATAAGTGGGTTGTCCTCGATTGGCCTCCCGGAAATGATCAATGTGTTTCATTGCCGCGGTGCGCTACGCCAAGGGCAGCGAACGCGGCATCGGCCTGCGTGCGGACGAGAAGATCCTGATGCCGGCCGGGTCGGTACGCATCCCGGCCGACCAGCCGCTGCGCCTGCTTGCCGCCGCCTTGCTGGAGCCGCAGAGCCAGGACTCCGTGCTGGCCATGGGCTGGCTGGACCGCGGACTGCCGGCAGAGTCGTCCTTGTCCCGGCATCTCCTGGCCCCGATGGCGGACGCCATGATGGCCGCGCAGCCTGAGCTGCGCCGGGAATTCGAGGCCGCGCTGGCAGAGGATCCGCAGTTTGCCGCCGACCCCGTGCCGCGGTTGCAGTGGTGGGAGAAGCGTTCGCCGTACTACACGCGTTCGCTGTGGACCTACCCGGTGCTGCGGGAGATCTGACCCCGGGCACCGTGGGCCGCCATTGGTCACGGTGTCGCTCTTCACATTGCAGCGCGGTGCGCGCGCTGGCCATCATGGATTGGGACACCCCCATTACCAAGGACTTGATGATGGCCACGAAGAAACTCACCTGGTTACTGCCGTGCACCGTGGTGCTGGCCATGCTCGCAGTACTGGCACAGCTGGGCTGGGAGCACACCCACGGCGGCATCCAGCGGCACCACCTGCTCAACGACGCGACGCTTCCCGCCATTTCCAACGCCTGGGGACTGGTGGTCCTGCCACTGCTGGGTGCGCTGGCAGGCTGGGTAGTGACCCGGCGGGTTCAGGCCAAGCCCGGTGCGTTGCCGCCGGCCGTGGCCGGCTGCCTCGGCGCGCTGGGGGCTGGCGCGGCACTTTCGATGGCTTTCGTCACCGGTGGCGAGCCGGCGGCCACGAACGTCATGCTCGGCATCCTTGCCGCCAGCGTGGTACTGCCGGTGTACCGCGCGGAGTACGTGTTCGGCTTCGTGCTGGGCATGACCTTTGTGTTTGGACCGGTGTTGCCTGCCATCGTGGCCTGCGTGCCCATACTCATCTTAGCGGTCAGCCGGTTGGTGGTATGGCGGGGTGCCACGTGGGTGGTGGGGCGCTTCGCGACACGCTGAGTTGACCTTGGAGAGATGTGCGGGAACGATCCACACACGGAAACCGCCATGACGACCCACACCGCCTGCCCACGTCTTCGCCTGAACCGCACCGACAAGGAGCGGATCGCCCGTACGGCGGAACTGGAAGTGACACTTTCCGAAGAGGAGTCGCGTCGATTTTTGGATGCACTCGACGCGCCCTTTCAGCCTAATGCCAAGCTGAAGAACGCGCTGGCGCGCTTGACCCAGGACTGACACATGCCAATGGACGACATCGCAGGAAGCCTGCTTGGGGGCCTGTTCCGCTTCGTGATCTACGTCTTTGTAGACATCTTCTTCGAGGCCATCATCAAAGGCACCGGCCATATCGTGCTGGTGACACTGCGGCCGAACAAGGAGCCATCCGAAACGGCATGCGCCGTGGTGGGTCTGTTGTTCTGGGCTGCGCTTGTGGTGACGGGCGTGTTTGTCCTGCGATCAATGTTGAGCTGACACAAGCCTTTTGCAGCCACTTGGTGCAGCGCTTGTAGGATTCAGAAGGAGCTGAAAAGGACCGTTTGAGTTATCAGGTCTGCGGGTGCCGCTCTAGCAGCAAGTTAAAGCCACCTTCGGGTGGCTTTGTTTTTTGTGCATGTTCTGCAATGCGGTGTACTGAAGGGCGATTCCTTTGGGTTCCATGCGTTAAAGAGGTGATTGTTGTCATCGGCAGACGTCTTGCGACCGTCTCTACCACAGCAGGGTCTCCGGTCTCCGTAAGGGGGCGGCATCGCGGTGTAGGGACACGCCATGCGTGTCCGCGCGGTGTCAGATGCGTCGCACCATTTTCAGATCGCGAAAAAATTCATGCGCCAGAATCCCGACATCAAGTCGTGCAGAATCCGACAGCGCGCTTCGCAATCTGCAACAAACGCCAGAAAATCGCGAGCCATTCGCGTCATTCGTCGGTGCTGTACTGGGTGCCGCAAAAGGTCCTAGGAAAATGCTCATTTCATTCCCGCCGCGCATCCGGCAAGGTGCTGCCCGGGTGTAGAAGCCCATGCAAGATAAATAATGAGAGACGTCCCGAGTCGGGAGGGTGGCTAATACAACACCCTCATGCGGGGGAATACGTCACACCGGTTGTCTTGCCCGGCTTCTAACCTCCCGACCCCCTCGCCATCCCGGCGAGGGGTATAAACCGATGAGGGAAGTGAAATGCATAAGCATTGGTCAGATACGCACCACGCTGGACCCATCCGTGATGAGGTAGTAGACGCCTATACCGAGCAGGAACAGGCCGCCCACCCGCAGTACGTCTGCGACGCCTGCAACGACGACAACGAACCGTTCATGACCTTCCGGGGCTACTGGATCTACGACATGAACATGCCTGCGGGCGCAGGGTTGGAAGTGGTGACGCTGGACGATGGCTTCTGGGTACGACCGGTTCGTCCGTGCGGCCCGGTGGCCCGGCACATGCCCCGCATCATCCAGCGCGTGGTGCAGTACACGGAAGTGGAGACGAACCGCCAACGCAAAGGCGGCGTAGGAAGTGTGCGATGAGGCGGTCAGGCTGCCTGCGCGTGCGCATGAGCCAGGCCATGCGGCGCAGTTTCAATCTGGCCGCGCGCCGCGCCAATCGCAGCCCGGGCGAACTGGCACGACTGCTGTTCCAGCGTTACATCGAACTGCAGCCCCGACCGCTGGAGGTGGACTTGACCATCGAGAGCAACGTCCCGCCACGCGCTCGCGACTAGGCCGAGGCGGACGATGACAACACCGTTAGGAAGCGCGTTCGGCTTCCAGCTTGTCCAGGAAGCCGAACAGCGCCTGATTCATCTGTGACCAGTCCTGTGCGCGCAGCACGTCGGCCTGCTGCACGAAAGGACGGTCACGCAGCGCGGCCAGCTCCTGCGTGGACGCTGCAATCAGCATCTCAACCACCTCCGGCGTGAACTCCATATGGCACTGGAAGCCATAGGCACGCGGACTGTACTCGATGATCTGGCGCGGGCAGCCTTCGCTGTACGCGATGACCGTGGCTTCTGAGGTCAGCCCGGGCATGTCGCCGTGCCAGTGGCCGACGTCCAGCGTGTCGGTGAAACCGGCGAACTTCGGGTTGCTGCGCCCTTCCGGCGTCAGCGTGATCGGGAACTTGCCGATCTCCTTCTCCGGGCTGCGTTCGTGCTGCCCACCCAACGCTTCACCCAGCAGCTGCGCGCCCAGGCAGACGCCGGCGATAAGCTTTCCGCTCTCGATGAACGATCGAATCAATGCCATCTCCGCGTGGGCATTGAAGTGTGGGCACTCGGCTTGGGACGTGGCAGGGGACTGCGGGCCACCCATCACCACCAGCATGTCGTGCTGGCTGGCATCCGCCGGTAGTAAGTCACCGCCGTGCAGGTGGGTGAAAGTTGCGGTGTGGCCACGCTCCTGTACCCACTGCACGTAGGCCCCGGGGGCCTCGAAGGACTCATGGATGACGAAATGGACCTTCATGGTGATTCCGGGTCTTGGGGTGGGGTAGATGCATCATGCCAGAGCGGAGCGGTAGGGTCGGTCGATAGACGACCGCCGATGGAAATGATCGGCACGGTGACGAGTGACCTTTGAACGGAGAGGTGCGTTACCCCAGCCGGGGTCATGCGTTCCAGCGTTGACTGTTGTTATCGGTCGTCGTCTGTCGACCGACGCTACCAAAGCGTGCATTCGCTCTGACTATGCCGCCTTCCCAGCGAGCACCCCCAACCGCTGCACGGCCTTTTCCAGCTTCGCATCCCACACCATGCCGCAGCCCAGCCGCACATGGTCGCGGTAATCGCCTCGGCTGGAGAACAGCACGCCGGGTGAAATCCCGATGCCTTCGTCCATCGCAGCAGCGGCCAAGGCATCCGCATCACCGTCATTGGGCAATTGCAGCCACAGCGAAAGCCCGCCCTTGGGAGAGCTGCACCGCGTGCCCTCCGGCCAGTACCGCGTAATGGCGTGCTGCATACGGCAGGCGTTGTCGGCCAGCTGCTGGCGCAAGCGGCGCAGATGCCGGTCGAGGTCATGCTGTTCCAGGTAGTCCACCAGCGCCAACTGCGGCAGCGTCGGGTTGCCTACAGTGGAGTGGTACTTCGCACGCACCAGCGCGTCGGTCCAGCCGGCCCCCAGAATCCAGCCCAGCCGCAGCCCCGGTGCCAGCGTCTTGGAGAACGAACTGCAGGTCAGTACCTGCCCGCGTGTATCGAAGTGCCGCAGCGGCGGCGGGCGCTCACCGGACCAGCCGAGGTCGCCGTAGATGTCATCTTCAATCACCACGGTGCCGTGGCGGGCGCAGCTGTCCAGCAGGGCCTGCTTGTCTGCATCGGCCAGCACCGTGCCCAGCGGGTTGTGGAAGTTGGGCACCAGCACCGCAGCGCGTACTGGTGTCTGGTCCAGCAGCACGTCCAGCCGCGCCAGATCCAGCCCGCCGCCCTGGCGATGCGGCAGCTCCAGCACCTTCAGGCCATGCGCTGCCACGGCCTGCAGAATGCCGTGGTACGTAGGCGTTTCTACGACGACCACATCGCCGGGCTGGGTCAGCACCCGCAACGCAAGGCTGATCGCTTCCATGGAACCGGCGGTGATCACCACCTCGTCAGGTGAAACATCCGTCGCCAGCCGCGCGTAGCGCTGGGCGATCAAGCGGCGCAGTGGTGCGTGTCCCTGCGGCGGCGCGTAGTCCAATGCCTGTTGCTGGCTGCGGCGCAACGTGCGCGCCATTGAGGTGGCCAGCGCCTTGGCGGGCAACAGCTCGGTGGCGGGGGAGGCGTTATGCAGGGCCAGCAGATCAGTGCGGGCTAGCAATTCATGCAGTCGCGCCAGCGCGGGATTGTCGACCGGGTGCGGCACGCGCCGGCGTGGTGCGCTGCTGCGCGGTGGCTCCGGGCTGGCCAGCACGTAATAGCCTGACCGGGGACGGGCCTGCACCAATCCCTCGCGTTCCAGCTGCAGACAGGCCTGCACGGCAGTGGCGGGGCTCACCCCGTGGCCGCTGGCCAGCTGGCGGATCGACGGCAGGCGTTCGCCAGCTCGCAGCACGCCCTGCGCGATCTGCTCGCGCAGGGTGGCAGCAATGGCGGAATAGAGCAGCATGGGCGTTCCCATCTGTACTGGTCGAAGTTGATTCTAGCTGAGTCTGTATTGGTCGCGCGTGGAGGCACAGACTGGCCGTCCCCTCAACTGGATACGGCCATGCAGGCGTCCTCTCCCTCCCAGGCCCGGCTGGCACTCTGGCAGCTGATGGTGGCCGAAATACTGATCGGCTCGGTCGGCGTGTTCGTGCACGAGAGTGGACAGAACCCGATCACCGCAGTGTTCTACCGCTGCCTGTTCGGTGCGGTGTTCCTGCTGGCGTGGGGCATTGCGCGCGGGCATCTGCAGGGCGTGTGGCGAGACCGGGTGCTTCTGCGCGGCGCGGTGATCTCCGGCGTGCTGCTGGTGCTGAACTGGGTGGCGCTGTTCGCCGGCATGGCGCGCTCCTCCATCGGCGTGGCGACCATGGTGTATCACTGCTTCCCGTTCGTGATGCTGATCCTGGCCGCGCTGGTGTTGAAGGAGCGCACGCGTCCCGCCGACTGGGGCTGGACGGTATTGGCATTTGTGGGCGTGGCCGCGTCCGCTGATCCCATGCAGGTGCTGGCCGGCAGCAATGGCTATCTGCTGGGCATCGGCTTGACCCTGCTGGCGGCGCTGCTGTGTGGTGCCTCGCTGTTGATGTCGCGTCAGATCGGGCGCGAGCGGCCGTTTGCGCTGGTCACCGTGCAGTGCCTGGTGGGCGTTGTGATGCTGGCTGGATTCGCCGATGCCGGGGCGCTTCACCTCGGCGGCCACTGGGTGTGGCTGATCGGGTTGGGCATCATCCACAGTGGCGTGGTGTACGTGCTGTTCTACTCTTCGTACCGTCATCTGCCGGTGGCCACCATCGCGGTGATTGCGTTCGTGTATCCGCTGGTGGCGCTGCTGCTGGACTACGTGGTGTATGGGCATCGATTGAGCCCCATCCAGCTGGCTGGGCTGGGGCTGATCGTGGTTGGTACGCTGGGGGTGAACCTGAAATGGTCGCTGCCGAAACGCGGTGCATCGCTTCGGGTGGACGGCGGCAGGGTCGGTCGATAGACAACCCTGCTGACGCACCTCATCAGCGACCCGTCAGCAACGACCGGATCTTTGCCTCGGTCTGGGCGTACTCACCCTCACCCAGATGCTGGTAGACGATCCGGCCCTGCTGGTCGATCAGATACAGCGCCGGCCAGAAACGGTTGCCATACGCGTTCCAGGTCGCATACCCGTTGTCCATCGCCACCGGGTAGGTGATGCCGAACTGTTTGACTGCATCCTGCACATTGCCCAGCTGCTTTTCGTATCCGTATTCCGGCGTATGCACGCCCACCACCACCAGACCCTGGTCGCGATAGCGTTCATGCCACTGCTTCACATGTGGTGCGACCCGCGCGCAGTTGATGCACGAATACGTCCAGAACTCCACCAGCACCACCTTGCCGCGCAGGTCGCTCATCTTCAAAGCGGGCGAGTTGATCCAGTGGTCGATACCGGCGAACTCCGGGGCAAGCGGTGACGGCGAGGCATGGGTGGGCGGCACCGGGTCGTCAGGTGCCAACGGTGAGCAGGCGGCGGCAAACACAGATGCTCCCAGCAGGGTGATGATGGCAGGCAGCTTCTTCATGGCGCTCACCCCAGTTCGATCTGCGCGTCGATGTTGCCGCGCGTGGCTTTGGAGTACGGGCAGGTCTGGTGCGCCTGCGTGATGATGGACTGTGCCGTGGCAGCATCCAGCCCGGGCAGATAGACCCGCAGCCGTGCCTGAAGCTGGTAGCCCGTGCTGTTCTGGCCCAGATCCACTTCGGCATTCACCGTCGCATCCGCCGGCAGCGTGACCTGCAAAGCACGCGCGGCGAAGCCCATGGCCCCCAGGAAGCAGGCGGACCAGCCTGCAGCGAACAGCTGCTCAGGATTGGTGCCGGGACGCGGGCTGCCGGGCGGGGAAAGGACGATATCCAGCTGGCCATCGTCGCTGCGGGCATGGCCATCGCGGCCGCCGCGGGTGTGGGTCTTGCCGGTGTAAAGGACGGTGTCGAGTGCGTTCATGGATGTAGCGCTCCAGATCAAGGATGGGGCGGGGTTTGGATTGAAAGGCGGGACGATCAGATCGAGAAGCCACCGTCCAAGGTCAGGCTGGCTCCGGTCATGTAGCTGGACTCGGCGCTCGCCAGCCATGCGGCAAGCGCGGCGACCTCATCCGGATGACCCACGCGGCCGGAGGGACTGCGCGCGACCAGGTGGTCCAGGAACCCGGCGGTGATGTCGGTCTCGATCGGTCCGGGCTGGATGTTGTTGAGGGTGATGCGGCGCGGGGCCAGCTCCAGCGCCAGCTCGCGCACCAGCACAGCCACGGCGGCCTTGCTCATTGCGTAAACGCCGCTACCCGCCACGCCGCTGCGTTGTGCGGTGTTGCTGCCGATGGTGATGATGCGGCCGCCATCCTCCATCTGCGCCGATGCGGCCTGGATGGCAACGAACACGCCGCGAATGTTGACTGCCAGCATCTGGTCGAGCGTCTGCAGCGGGAACGATTCGAGCGGGCTGCCCTGGTAGATGCCCGCGTTCACTACCGCCACGCTTAAACCACCCAGCTGATCGACTGCGGAGTCAACGGCACCCCTGATCGCGTCTGCATCGGCGGCATCTGCCTGCAGGGCGATGGCGTGGCCACCGTCCGACTGGATGGCAGCCACTACCTCGGCCGCCTTGTCGGCGCGGGACGCGTAGGTCAGGGCGACACGGTAGCCTTCCCGGGCAAGCCGGCGGGCGATGGCGGCACCAATGCCGCGGGAGCCGCCGAATACCAAGGCGGTCTTGGGAATGCTGGAATCTGCAGTGCTCATGAGGGATCCTCGGGTGGCTGCCGGCAGGCTCGCCGGCGTTGGGCACATTTCGCGCCCTGCGCGTATCCACGAGGTGTCCTGCAACCTGGCTTTTTGTCTCCGAATGCACCCGGGCAGGCTTCGTACACACTTTGGTACAAAGAGCGACCTGCGCCGGTCCCAGTGCCTGCCACAGGGGCGTTAACATCAGCGCCACGGGGCATATCCCCATCCTGACGGCGGCCGAGCGTTCTTCATGTCCACCCACACCGATCACATCCTGGTTGTCGATGACGACCGTGACATCCGCCAGATGGTGGGCGACTACCTGTTGCGAAATGGCCTGCGGGTCAGCCTCGCGGCCGACGGCCGCGAAATGAAGGCCACGCTGGATACCAGCGATATCGACCTGGTGGTGCTGGACGTGATGATGCCGGGCGAGGATGGTCTGTCGCTGTGTCGCAATCTTCGCGCCGGACGGCATCGTGCGACGCCGGTGCTGCTGCTGACCGCGCGCGACGACGAGACCGATCGCATCATCGGCCTGGAAATGGGCGCGGACGACTACCTGACCAAGCCGTTCTCCTCGCGGGAGCTGCTGGCGCGCATCAATGCCGTGCTGCGCCGCACGCGCATGCTGCCGCCCAACCTGCAGGTTTCCGAAGCCAGCCGGTTGATCGGCTTTGGTGACTGGCGCCTGGACACCACCGCCTGGACACCACCGCGCGCCACCTGCTGGACACTGCCGATACCGCATATCCGCTGAGCGGGGCCGAGTTCCGTCTGCTGCGGGTGTTCATCGACCACCCGCAGCAGGTGCTCAGCCGCGACCAGCTGCTCAACCTCACCCAGGGACGCGATGCCGACGTGTTCGACCGCTCCATCGACCTGCTGGTCAGCCGGCTGCGCCAGCGGCTGGGCGATGGCGCGCGTGAGCAGACCTACATCAAGACGGTGCGCAGCGAAGGCTATGTGTTCAGCCAGCCGGTGGTGCTGATCGGCGAGGGCGCATGAGCGCGCCGGCCCGACCCTGGCATCTGCTGCCGCGCACGCTGTGGATGCGGCTGCTGCTGATTCTGGGCGTCGGGCTGCTGTTGGCGCATGCGCTGTCTTTTGCGGTGCTGTTCCAGGAGCGCATGGATGCCACGCGCAGCATGATGCTGCGCAACCTGTATGAGGACGTGCCGGTGAGCGTGGCGCTGCTGGAGCGCCTGCCAGCGGCCGAACGCGCCGCATGGATTCCCCGTCTGGAACGGCGCACCTACCGCTATCTGCTGCGCCCGGCGCAGCCGGCTACCGAGTTGATTGGTGCGCGTGCGCGTCAGGTGACTGCCCTGATCAACGATGCGCTTGGGCGCGAGTACGAGCTGCGGCCTCGCGCGGTGTCACGCGTGCCCGAACGTTATGAGGTGGAGCTGAGTCTGCCTGATGGCAGCCCGCTCACCATCGAAGTCACGCCTTCGTTGATGCCGGTGGCCACCTGGCTGCCGTGGGTGCTGGCACTGCAGGTCCTGCTGTTGCTGGTCTGTGCGGGCGCTGCGGTGCGACTGGCAACAAGGCCGCTGGCCCGCCTGGCCACGGCGGCCGGCCAGATGGACCCGGCTGGCCGGGGTGCAGCGTTGCCGGAGCACGGTCCGACCGAAGTCATGCAGGCGGCACAGGCATTGAATGCCCTGCAGACGCGTGTCGCCGCGCACGTGTCCGAGCGCACCCAGCTGCTGGCCGCTATCTCGCATGATCTGCAGACGCCGCTTACCCGCATGCGCCTGCGCGTGGAGGCGATGGAGGAAGGCGATACGCAGGACAAGCTGATGCGCGATATTGATCAGGTCAGTCAGCTGGTCCGCGATGGGCTGAACTATGCGCGCGGTGCCAGCATTGCGTTGGACGCGCCGGTGCATCTGGATCTGCGGGCATTCCTCGAAAGTGTGGTGGATGACTATCAGGATGCCGGGCGTGACGTCCGACTGCAGGCATCAGAGAGCGCGCTGCGTGACACCCATCCGCAGGTGCTGCGGCGGGTGCTGCAGAATCTGATCGACAACGCGCTTGCCTACGCGGGCGATGCGGAGACCCGGCTGCGGGTGGAGCACGGGGTCGTGCACATCGATGTGCTTGATCGTGGCCCCGGTATCCCTGAAGACCAGCTTGAACAGGTGTTGCAGCCGTTTACGCGGTTGGAGCCTTCGCGTAGTCGCGATACGGGCGGAACTGGGCTGGGGTTGGCGATTGCCCAGCAGTTGGCGCAGGCGCTGGGTGGGCAGCTTCGATTGTCCAATCGCGAAGGCGGTGGCCTGCAGGCAACGCTGACGTTGCACTGACACAGACACCGCGGTAGCACTCGACAACCACCGCAGGTGCTCAAATGATCCGCAACGTGATCGCCTTCAACACCGCCCGTGTGCGATCACGCGTGCCCAGCTTGTCCAGAATGGTGGAGACATAGTTCTTCACCGTCCCCTCAGCCAGGAACAGGCTGCGGGCAATCTCCTTGTTGGAGTACCCGCCCGCCAGCAGCCGCAGGATCGCAACTTCCTTCTCCCCGAACGTGTCGCTGGGCGGTGCCTCGTCGTGAAAACGATAGCGCGCCCGCACCGGATCGGTGCTCACCGGCAGCAACAGGGTCTCCCCACCGGCCACCTTCAGGATCGCCTCGTGCAGGTCCTCCGGTGCGGCATCCTTGAGCATGAAGCCCTGCGCGCCTGCCTCGCTCGCCTGCAGCAGCAGCTCACTCTCATCAAAGGTGGTCAGCAGCAGCAACGGTGTGCTGTCACCACGGGCGCGCAACTGCCGCGTGGCGGCAATCCCATCCACGCCCGGCATACGCACATCGCTCAGCACCACATCCACCTTCTGCACCGCCAAGCCATCCAGCAGACCCTGTCCGTCATCCGCCTCCAGCACCACTTCGATGCCCAGCCCCTGCAGCAAAGCACGCAATCCAGCGCGCACCAGGGCCTGGTCATCAGCCAGGGCCACACGCAGGGCAGCCACCGCGCTCATGCCGGCAACCGCGCGGTGAGGTGCATGCCGCCGGCATCGGTGCGGGCCAGTTCCAGCTGCCCGTGCACGGCAGCCAAGCGCTCACGCATGCCGGTGATGCCGTTGCCTTCGCGGATGCGCTCGGCGCGTTGGCCGTCATCGCGGATGTCGATACGCACGCTGTGTTCTTCCTTGTCGATGTTCAACCACACGGTATCCGCATCGCCATGGCGGGCGGCATTGGTCAGCGCCTCCTGCACCAGCCGCAGTACGGCGTCGGCGACCAGTGGGTTGGCAATGCGCACCTGCTCGCCAATATGGACGCGTAGATCCGGGCGCGGGAACGGGGTGGCCAGCGCCTGCAACGCAGTGGCCAGGTCCAGCCCACGTTCGTCGCGCATGCTCTGCACCACCTTGCGGATGTCGCCGAGCAGTTCCGCCGACAGCTGCTCCACCAGCTGCACGCGCTCGCGCGTGGCCGGGGTGGCGTCGCTGGCCAGGGCGCGAAGGTTGAGTCGCATGGCGGTGAGCTTGTGCCCGGCCACGTCATGCAGTTCACGGGCCAACCGCAGGCGCTCGGCATCGCGCGCGCTGTCAGCCAGCAGGGCACGGGTGGCCAGCAGGTCCGCATTGACCCGCGCCAGGGCTTCGCGGGCCAGTTCGGAACTGCGAGCGTAATGCGCGGTGAGCGCGGCGAAGGCCTGGAACCCGGCGTAGATGGTGGTAACCAGGAAGGGATGATTGGCTCCGCCGGTACGCAAGGCGAGATAGAGACACACGTTGACCACCAGGGCCGACAACAGCACGGTGCGCGCCGGCCAATGCTCGGCGAGGTGGGCAATCAACACCACCAGCAGCACCGGTAGGGTGCCAACCCGCGGCTCCAGCCAGACCAGGGTCAGCGCCATGACCGCCAGCAGCACATCACTGAGCAGACGCCAGCGCGAGCGGACAGGCAGATGGTCGTAGATGACGAACAGCACCATGAACACGCCCAGCGCGGCCCAGCGCAGGGTCTGCTCGCCCTGTGTGGCCACGCCCAGTGACAGCCCAACGGCCACGATGGTCAGCAGGCCGGCCAGGCTGAGGGGGCTGATCAGGTTGCGCAGGAAGGAGGACATGGCCGCATGCTGCCCGCCCGTCGCCCGGTTCGGCAATGGGGTCCGGGCAGAAAGTGACTTCTGGCACTGCGGATCGATGACCACTGGGCATGGGTTGCGTGGGCCGCGCCGCGCAGACTGGCTGCACACACCCAACCGGAGTCCGCACCATGGTCCGCACCCTGTTCAACTGCCTCCCCTACGCCTGCCTGCTGGTGGCGACCTCGGCCTCCGCCGGCGACCTGCAGGTGGATCTGCAGGACGTGTTCACCCACACCGGCACCCTGCACGTGGCGGTGGTGGACGGCCCGGCCGGCTGGAACAACCAGGCCAAGCCGGTGCAGGCCCAGTCGCTGAAGGCCGAGGCGGACAAGGTGCACCTGGTGTTCAAGAACCTGCCGGCCGGCGACTACGCGGTGCTGGTCACCCACGACCAGAACGACAACGGCAAGCTGGACACCAACATGCTGGGCATTCCGGTGGAAGGCTACGGTTTCAGCAACAACCCGCAACTGATGCGCAAGCCCACCTTCGAAGAAGCGCGGGTGCATGTCCCGGCCGAAGGCTCCACCATCTCCGTCATCCTGCGCTGAGGCTCCCATCATGGACCGTCGCCGCTTCCTGCAGTCGCTGCTGTCTGTTGCCACCACGGCCGCCATCGGCGGCGTGGCCCTGCGCGCCGCGCCGGCACTGGCCGGCGATGCCGCTGCCTTCGCCGCCGCCCGTGACCAGCACCCCTGGTTGACCGGCTGGCGAAGCGTCACCAGCGAAAGCCTGGGTCCGGCCACGGTGGACCTGCAGGGCCGCCTGCCGGCGGGTTTCGCCGGCACGCTGTACCGCAACGGCCCGGCCTGGAAGGAGCGCAACGGCTTCCGCTACGACCACTGGTTCGATGGCGACGGCATGGTGCACGGCTGGCAGTTCAACGGCAACGGCACGCTCACCCATCGCGGCCAGATGGTGCAGACCCCCAAGTTCACCTGCGAGCAGAAGGCCGGCCGCTTCCTGTACCCGGCGGCAGGCACGGACGTGCCGAACCGCCAGGCGGTGCGTAACAACGACGACGCCAACGCGGCCAACACCTCGGTGATGGTGGTCAATGGCAGGCTCTTCGCACTGTGCGAGGCGGGCTCTGCGTTTGAGATGGACCCGGAAGAGTTGACCACAATCGGTGCCACGACCTGGCGCTCGGACTTGGCATCGATCCCCTTCTCGGCGCACCCGCTGGTGGACCGCGATGGCAGCGTGTGGAACTTCGGCAGCATCTCGTTGCTGGGTGGCACCGGGCTGCTGGTGTGGCATATCGGGGCGGACGGTCAGCTGCGCTCGGCCAGCGTGGTCGATACGCCCTTCCTGGGCTACATGCATGCGTTTGCGATGACGGACTCGCATCTGGTGTTCATGCTGATGCCGTTTGATCGCAAGGAGGGTGGTGGCGCGTTCTTCGAACGCATGCAGTTTTCCCCGCAGCGACCCTGCCGCATTGCCGTGGTGCCCAAGTCGGCACCGGACACCGCGCGCTGGTTCGAGGCGACGTTCACCGCCGCCTATCACTTCGGCGACGCGTACGAGAAGAACGGCCGGATCGTGATGCGCACAGTGCGGCATGACGACATCGACGAAGCGCGTTCACCGATGAAGGCGGCGATGGAAGGCGACGCCGCGCATGCCGCCAACTCAGACGCGAGCCTGCTCGAGCTGCATCTGGACCTGCGCAGCGGTGCCGCGCGCTGGGAGGAGACCGGAATCCGCGGTATTGAATTCCCGATGTTCGACAGCCGCACCGTGGGTGACAAAGGCGCGCGCCTGTATACGCCGGTGATCCAGGGCGAGCACAGCGCGCCGTATTTCAATGGGGTTGCCGGGTTCGATGTGGATCGCGGCCGCCGCCAGGTGTGGCGCTACGGCACTGATATCCTGGCTGAGGAGCACGTGTTTGTGCCGCGCCCGGGCAGCCGCAGCGCCGACGATGGCTGGCTGGTGGGCACGCTGCTGGATTCGGCGAATCAGCGCAGCGGTATTGCGGTGCTGGATGCGCGGCGGATTGATGAGGGTCCGCTGGCGCAGGCGTGGCTGCCGTATGCGGTGCCGCTGGGGTTCCATGGCACGTTTGCTGCCAAGGGGTGAGGAGGCTGCCGGCCAGCGGCCGGCACTACCGGTGTGAGGTAGGGTGCGGTAGGGTCATCGTCTGTCGACCGACGCTACCGGAGACATTGCTCATGAACCAGACGATGCTGTTGTTCCTCAATGACGAACCGGTGGCAACGCTGCATGACCTGAGGCTGGAGACGCCCTGGTCCACCGCGCAGGCGCGTTTCAGTGATGCAGCCGTGGGTGACACCCTGGAACGGGTTGCCCGCTTCCGTGCCTTCGACCAGCAGCTGGAATCGCTGGATCTGCCGGAGGATGAGGAGGAGGACCGCTGGGAGGCCAAGCTCGATGAGCTGGGGCTGAGCCATGCTGATCTGGGGCTGGATTTCGACGGGCAATGGTCGGTCGTGATGGAGGATGGAACGCGCCAGGAAGTCCGATCGATACGGTTCGAGGATGGCGTGGTGCAGTGGCGCGGGTGACACGCCATGCGTGTCACCGCCCTCCGTCCGTACGCCGCAATCAGAACCGCGCTGTAGCACCCACAAAGAACGTGCGCGCGCCACCATCGTAGTTGTTGCCTTCGTCGATGGTCGACACATCCCCAAGGTTCAGCACGCCGGTACGCAGGGTCAGATGTTCGTTGACATCAAACCCGGTCACCAGGTCCACCGTCGTATACGCCTTGGCAAAGGTCGAGCTGGTCGCCGACACCAGCTGCCTGCCGATGTGCTGGGCACTGAGGTTCAACGACCACGCATCCGTCACCTGCCAGTCCAGCGACGTGTTGGCGGTCAGCTCCGGCACCACCAGCAGCGTGGCTCCGGTGGTGCGGTTCTTCGATTCCAGCATGCGGGTGGCATTGGTGGTCCAGCTCAGGCGCTCATGCAGCGGCACGGTGACGCTGGCTTCCACGCCACGGGTACGGGCCTTCTGGATGTTCTGTGCCACCGTCCACCAGTAACCATTGACGAAGCTGGTGGTCTGGCCGGGAATCTGGGACAGCGGCACCTGCTCGATCTTGTCGTCGAAGTTGGTCAGGAAGTAAGTGGCCGAGGCGGACCAGCCATTTTTGTCGAAGCCCACGCCCAGCTCGTAGTTGGTGCTGGTTTCCGGTTCCAGATTCGGGTTGCCGGCCATGTAGCAGCCGCGGGTGCCGTCCGCATTGACCGAGGTGCCGCTCCAGCCTTCCACGGTGAGCGCGCGGCAGCCGTTGCCGCCGGACTGCGTCGCCGCGCCGGCGGTACCCTGCTTCAGGTTCGGTGCGCGGAAGCCCTCGGAGATGCCGCCACGGATCGTCCACGCATCGCTCGGGTGCCACACACCGTAGATGCGCGGGCTGAGGTTGTCGTCGTAGCTCTCGGTGTTGTCCCAGCGCAGGCCCACGGTGAGGATGAAGCGCTCATGCAGGGTGACGTGATCTTCGGCGAACAGCGCCCAGGAGTCGGCTTCACTGGTCGGGCTGATACGGCCGCTGCCGGTCCAGGTCACCGGCACGGTGCCGATGGTGTCGCTGTTTTCCAGCTCCTCGCGCTTCCACTGGCCGCCGACGTTCAGGCTGTGCTCGAAGCCCCAGTGGAAGCCGCTGGTGACGGCGGTATCGAACACGGTCTCCTTGGAGTGGTTGCCCACCTCGCTGCCCTTGTCCTCGTAGTCGTTCTGCACCAGCGTGGTTTTGGAGGTGGTGGCGTCGCCGTACTTGCCATCGTGGGTCAGCACGTAGCCGGTCTGCACCAGCTTGGACAGGCCCCAGCTGCTGACCGCACCCGCTCCGCTGTTGCGCTGCACGCCACGCGAGGCTTCCACGCCCACGGTGTGGTCATCGTTGATGCGCCAGTTGAACAGCACATTGGCATTCTCGGCCTTGTTGCCGGGGGTCTGGCGTGCGCCACGGTCGGATTCGCGGTCAGTGACGTTGGCACCCACTCGAACGCCGAGGTTTTCGGTCAGTGGGCCGCTGAACAGTGCACCCATCTGGGTGGTGTTGCCGCGATCATCCGCGTCCGGCTTGCTGTAATTGAAGGTGACCGAGCCGCCCCATTCGGTAGCGATCTTCCGGGTGATGATGTTGATCACGCCGCCCATGGCATCGCTGCCGTACAGCGAGGACATCGGCCCGCGCACCACTTCAATGCGCTCGATCATATCCGGCGACAGCCAGTTCAGATCCTGCGGACCGAGATCGTCGCGGTAGTTCACGCCCGCCGAGCTGCCCTGGCGGCGGCCGTCGATCAGAATCAGGGTGTACTGCTCGGGCAGGCCGCGCAGGCGGATCTTCGACTGCGCACCGGATAAAGCGTAGCCACCGGTGACGCCGGGCACCGTGCTGAGCAGCTGACCGATGCTGCTGACTGGCTTGCGCTCGATCTCCTCACGGGTGATCACGCTGATGCTGGCCGGAGCATCCTTGATCCACTGCTGTGCGCCGGTGGCGGTGACCACCACGGTATCCATCTGCTGGGCGTTGCCGCCGGCAGCGGCATCCGGGGCGGCGTGGGCCTGGGCGGCAAGGGCGAGGGTGACGGCGACAGCCAGGGTCGAGACAGCGCGGGAAACGTGGGGGATCGGCATCGAAGCAGTACTCCTGATGGCAGGGTCCGCTGGCGATGGCTGGGACATCCTTGTGGGTTGAATGCGACAGAAAACTTAACAAATGTATCACGAATCATTCGCATTTGACACAAAGGGATACGAGGCGTTTGGCAGAGCGGTGAGATATGGAATGTTATAATGTCCCAATTAGAGCCCCGTCACAGGGGTATCCCCTCTGTTTCTGGTTCCCGAGCCCCCATGAAGACCCACGTTCTTGTGGCCGCCGTCGCGGCTGCACTGCTTGCCCCCACCGCATACGCGCAGTCGAGCGATTCGGCCCTCACCCTGGGCAAGGTGGATGTCCATCAGCACGCCGAAGGCCAGCTCACCGCCCATCAGGTGCTGACCTCGGTGGACGTGCTCGGTGCCGACCAGATCGAGGACAAGAACGTCTCGCACAGCTGGGAGCTGCTGGGCCAGATGCCGGGCATGCAGCTGACCGAGACCCGCCAAGGCGCCGAATCGGGCAAGGTCAGCTTCCGCGGCTTCAACGGCGAGGGCTACCTCAATGCGATCAAGACCCTGATCGACGGCGTACCCAGCAACGTCAACAGCGGCAACCAGCGCTTCATCGACATGCTGTTCCCGCTGGAAATCAGCTACATCGAAGTCGTTCGTGGCACCAATGATCCGCGCTACGGGCTGCACGACATCGGCGGCAACGTGAACTTCGGAACCCGACAGGGCGGCAACTACACCGACGCGCGCCTGGGCTATGGCAGCTACAACACACGTGAGGCGCAGTTCGCGCTGGGTCGCGAAAGCAATGGCTTCGCGCAGAACTACTTCGTAGGCTGGAATGACACCGACGGCTACCGCGATCACGACAGCTCGAAGAAGTACTCCATCGGCGGCAAGTGGTTCTACGGCAACCTGGACCAGGACGGCATGCGGATTGGCCTGACCGCTCGCGCCTACCACCACGAGGCCGACGAGGCCGGTTTCATGACCGCCGACGAGATGCGCGCCGACCGCCGCGGGTCGGACATCCGCAACGCCAACGATGGCGATGACCGTGACATGCGCCAGTTTGGCGTGCACCTGGATCTGAGGCTGGCCGACAATGTGTTCTTCGGCACCAAGCTGTACTACAACCGCTACGAAGACGACCGTCGCGTCACCTTCAGCGACCTGCCCACCGGCAATGCGCCGCGTCAGCGCCGAATCTGGGACGAAAAGCAGATCGGCATGCTCAACACCGTGACCTGGCAGGCCAGCGATGTGCTGACCCTGGAAGGCGGGCTGAACTACGAGCACCAGGACAACGCCTACATCCGCCAGCGCTTCAATTACAGCGAACCCACCGACTTCTGGGCCACGCCGGCACGCGTGCAGAACGACGACCGCCACACCTTCGACAACTGGGGCGCGTATGTGCAGGCGATCTACCAGCCGATCGACGCGCTGAAGATCGTGCCGGCCTACCGCGTGGACCGCTTCGATGGTGATACCCATCTGCCCGGCGGCATCACCGGCGAGCTGCAGGACTACGGCACCATCGAACAGCCCAAGCTCAGCGTGGTGTACGCCTTCACCCCGACCACCAACGTCTATGCGAACTGGGGCCGTACCTTCCAGGTGCTGACCGGTTCCACCCCTCCGGCGTATCTCACTCCGGGCCAGGCGGCGGTTGCGCCCTCCACCAACACCGGTGTCGAGCTGGGCCTCAAGTTCAGCCCGTTCGCAGGCAGCCAGGCACGCCTGGCGGTGTGGCAGCAGGACGCCGAGAATGAAACCTCGAACATGCCCGCCACCGGTACCACGGTAACCCTGGGCAAGACCCGTCGCCGGGGCGTGGACGCACAGTTCAACGCGCAGATCGGCGAGAAATGGACGGTGTGGGCCTCGCATGCCTACCAGGAAGCCAAGATCACCCGCGACGACCGTGCTGCCAGCATCAGCCTGGAAGGCAATGAAGTAGCCGCAGTGCCGCGCCATATCAGCAACATCGGCCTGGACTACCAGGCGACCGAAGCCTTGCAGCTGGGGCTGCAGGGGCGTGCGCAGGGCGACTACTACCTGGAAGAGCGCAACGTGGCCGGCAAGTACGGTGATTTCGCCGTGCTCGACCTGAGCGCCCGCTACCAGTTCAGCCAGCGCTGGAGCGTGGACGTGCAGGTGAAGAACGTCACCGGCCGTGAGTATGCCTACGCGTGGTATGACAGCTTCTTCTGGGACCAGGCGCAGCCGATGTTCTCACCGGCTGCCGGTCGTTCGGTGTTCGTCGGGTTCAACATGAAACTATGATGGTGCACCGGTGCCGGCCAACGGCCGGCGCTACCGGATAATGCACGTCGGCGGAAAGGCATCGCGGTGAACGCCATCGACGGATACGATGGCGTCCAACCGCACAGTCCGGCCGTCATCCAGCCGCAATGTCTCCACGCCGTCATGCGCGGTGATATCCACAATGCGGGCGTGCAGCGCGTGCTCGCTGCCATCTGCTTCAATCACCATTGGTACCGCACGCCGCTGCACCGCAACGGTTTCCAATACATCGTGAAACTCGCAGTTGATCGGAACATAAGGCCGGGACATGGCGAACTCCTGAGTAGATCAATCAACGCAGCTTCACACCGGGAAAATCGACCGGCACCGCAAGTGCCACGTTGACGTAGTTGGTGAACAGGTTCAATGCCACATGGGCGAGAATCTCGACGATCTCTTCGTCATTGAAGCCGACGCTGCGCAGCTGGGCCACGTCGCCGTCTTCAATCTGGCCACGACCTTCCACCACACGCAGGGCGAAGTGCAGGGCAGCAGCGGTCTTCGGGTCGTCGGACTGACCGCCCTGCGCCGCGCTCATTTCCTGGCTGCTGGCACCGGCTTTGCGGCCCAGTGCGGTGTGTGCGGCCAGGCAGTATTCGCAGGCGTTGCGGTTGGCGATGGCCACGGCGATCTTCTCGCCGAGCGCGGCCGGAATGACACCGCCGCCCAGGGCTCCGAACGAACCCCACATGCTCTTCAGCGCGGCCGGGGAGTTGGCCACGGCGCGGAACATGTTGGGAGTGGCCCCGAAAGCCGAGTGGATCTGGCCAAGCAGGGTCTGGGTGTCGCCGGTGGCGGCGGTGGGGGTCACAAGCGGGATACGGGACATGAGCTGGATTCCTGTTGAGGACCGGTCCGAAGTGGCCGGTTGAGGGTCATACTAGGAACCCGAGCAGGACGTTTGGTGTCTATATGTCGCTGATTGATGTCAATTCGTCTGATCCCGGTGTGCCGACCATCGACCGCCTGACGCCGGTACTGGAGCGCTTCCGGGTCCAGGCCAGCCTGTTCCACGCCGGTCCACTATGTGGATTGAGCACCTTCGACGCGCAACCTGGCCGCGGTTTCCTGCACGTGCTGCGTCGGGGTGAGATGGAGCTTCTGCTCCGCCAGGGGGCAAAGACCGAGCGCACGCCGTTGTGCGAACCGACCCTGCTGCTGTTCCCGCGCGCGGTGCATCACGAGTTCATCAACCCACCGGTGGACGGTTCGGACTTCACCTGCGCCACCCTGGATTTCGATGGCGGCAACCGCAATCCCATCGTGCAGGCGCTACCCGATGCGGTGGTTCTGCCGCTGCGTGAGATCGACGGGCTCGGTGGGGCATTGGAGCTGCTGTTCGCTGAGGCCGACCAGAGTCGTTGCGGCTCGCGCCTGCTCGCCAACCGCTTGTTCGAAGTGGTACTGATCCAGGTGCTGCGTTGGATCATCGACCATCCGGAGCGCGCGCAGGTTACACCCGGGATGATGCGTGCTCTTTCGGAACCGCGGCTGGCCAAGGCGTTCATGGCGGTGCATGCGAATCCGGAGGCCGGTTGGACCCTGGAGCGCATGGCGGACCACGCGGGTATGTCGCGTAGCGCCTTCGCGGCGGCATTCAAGACTGCCACGGGCACCACGCCCGCCGCCTATGCGCTGGACTGGAAGCTCAATGTTGCGACTTCGCTGCTGCGCGTGGGTCGACCGGTGAAACAGGTGGCCCTGGAACTCGGCTTTGCCGATGCGCCGACGTTTTCGCGGGCATTTCGTCGGCGCAATGGCTGCTCGCCACGTGAGTGGTTGAACCAACGACACGAGTGACGTCGGGAGGACCGCACGTATCCGCCATTGCTGCTGTAACGCATGACACCAAAACGGAGAGGCGCTCGCGCGGGAAGGTCATGCGTTGGTCGCGCCGATCACCGTTATCGGCCGTCGTCTGTCGACCGACGCTACCAAAGCATCATCAATCGCGCTGAACGCAGCCGTCCCCGAACCGCAACGCCCAGCACACTTCCATCACCGATCAGGCGGCACCCGCGGCGTGCTGGGTCGGCAGATGCCGTTCGATCCACCGCTTGAAGTCGGCCACCACCTCCTCACGGCCGGCGTCATTGAGCAGGTCGTGGGCATGCCCTTTGTAGAGCTTGAGGGTCTTGTCCTGCGAACCGGCGTTGTCGAAGAAGATCTGGCTGCCGGCTGGCACGGTCACCTTGTCCGCGTCGCCGTGCACGATCAGCACCGGCAGGCGCAGGCTGGAGAACCCACGTTCCAGCCGGTCATTGCCGGCCAGCATCTGCGTCACGGTCAGCGCGGTCTGCTTCTCGTTGGCGATCAAGGGATCGGCATTGAGCGCCCTGACCACCTCAGGCAGCCGCGAGAACTCCTTGTTCGGGAGCTTGAGTACCGGCAAGGTGGGGAAGGGCCCACTAAACCAGCGCACCAGGGTCAGCACCGCCGACGGAGCCGGTACCCGGAAGGCGAAGCTCTCGCAGATCAGCCCGGCCAGCTCGTCCTGGTGTTCCAGGGTGTAGCCGGTGGCGATCACCCCGCCCGCACTGTGTCCGAGCAGGAATACCGGCAGGCCCGGTTCACGGGCGCGGGCCAGACGCAGCAGGCTGTCCACGTCGGCCAGGTAATCGTCGAAGTGGCGTACATGGAAGCGTGGGCCGCTGGATTTGCCGCGACCACGCAGGTCCACTGCGTACACTGCCAGCCCCATCGCGGTGAACTGTTCGGCGGCCCACAGGTAGTGGCCGCTGTGCGAGTTGAAGCCCGGCACGATGGCCAGCACCGCCCGGGGTGCCCCGGCCGGTCGCCAGCTGCGGATGAAAAGTTCGCCCTCGCCGCCGGCGATGATTTCCTCACTGCGCGACGGACCGGGGCGGCCGGGACCGGAAGCAACGGCATGCAGGGTGCTGTTCATGGCGGATCCTCACGACGGGGAAGGACGCCCCATGCCGCCGCTAAGGAGGCAGGCGGCAGGGACGACGATCAGGGGGAGCGGCGGGCATCCGGGGATGCCGTACAGGAGCCCAACGCACAAGCCAGAAAGCAACGGCCACGCAATTGCGGGCGTAGGATGGTGTCGTACAGGTGGACCCTGACCGGGTCCGGAGGAGCTCCCCATGCTCGACGCCCTGCCCGTGCTCGATGCCATTCTGCAGCGCCACGCTGCCGAACTGGGCAAGGACCACCTGCCGTATCGCAATCACGCCTACCGGGTGGCCAATTTCCACTGGTGCCTGTTACCCGGAAGTGACGAAGACCGGTATGTGGTTTCGGTGGCCGCCGCCTTCCATGACCTGGGTATCTGGACCGATGGCACCTTCGACTATCTGGGGCCATCGGAAGCCCAGGCCCGCGCCTATCTGCAGGCCGAGGGATGCGAGGATCTGGCGCCGTTGGTGGTGGCGATGATTGATCATCACCATCAGGTGTCGGCGATGGAACGGACGGCTGATCCGCGCGTTGAAGCATTCCGGAAGGCGGACTGGATTGATGTGACGTTGGGGCTGCGCCGGTTCGGCCTACGGGCGGATGACTTCAAGCGCATTCTGGCGCGGTTCCCCCGGTTGGGATTTCACGGTCGGCTGGTGCAGTTTGCCTGGCACCACGGTCTGCAGCATCCAATGAATCCGCTGCCCATGCTGCGGCGGTAATGATTTCGCCGGTCGACTGTCGTGCGACCCTACCTGCTGCTGTCGTGCGTCGATCCGGGAGGCGCGGCTCGACCTGCCCCAGTGCGCACAGGCCAACCGCGACACCACCCCTTGCACCCCCAAACCTAACACTGTTAGATTCGCCCCTAACAACGTTAGGTAACTTCCCCTCCATGCGCCAGGCCATCGCCCGCGACAACATTGTGGACGCCGCCTTCAAGCTCCTCGACGAAGCGGGCATGGAGGGCGTCACCCTGCGCAAGGTGGCCTGTTCGCTGGGCATCCGCGCCCCGTCGCTGTACTGGCACTTCAAGAGCAAGCAGGCGCTGGTGGACGCCATGGCTGACGCGATGATTGTCGACGTGGCCCGGCACATCCCCGAAGGCCAGCCGTGGCGGCAGACCCTGCTGCAGATCGCGCGCGAGTTCCGGGTGGCGTTCAAGGCACGGCGCGATGGCGCGCGGGTGTATGCCGGTACCTTCATCGCTACCGAGAACGTCCTTCGGGTGGGCGAGGCCAGCATTGCCGCGCTCATCGCCGCTGGTGCACCGGCCTGCTTCGCCGCGACCACCGCCATGGACCTGGTGTACTACACGATGGGCTTCGTGATTGAAGAACAGTCGTGGCCGGGCGATGGCAGCATGGAAGCGCTGGGTGAGGCCTTCATGGCGCTGGCCGAACAGCGCTTCCCGCACTGCTGGCAGGCCCGCGAGGTCTGGAGCCAGGTCGATTTCGATACCCGCTTTGAACAGGGCGTAGGGCTGATGCTGGACGGCATCGAACAGCGCCTCGCCCGCAGCTCCTGAATCCTCTCCTCTTACCACTGCTCCGACACGGAAGCTCATCCATGCGTTCGCCCTTACTTCGCTCCTCCCTGCTGGTGCTCTCCCTGGCCGTACTGGCCGCCTGGGGCGGCAAGGACGATGCCGAGGCCGACGCGGCCACGACCTCGGCGCTGCCCGTCTCGGTAGCACCGGCACAGACGCAGGTGATGCCGCGCACGGTGCTGGTGTCCGGACCGGTCAGTGCGTTCGAGGAAATGCAGCTCGGCGTGGAAATCAGCGGCCAGCGCGTCACTGCCTTGAATGTGGATGTCGGCCAGTACGTGAAGAAGGGGCAAATTCTGCTGCAGCTGGACCACCGCACCCTCGACAGCGAACTCGCGCAGGCCGAAGCCTCGCTGCGCCAGGCGCAGGCCTCGCAGGAGCTGGCCCGCTTGAACTACCAACGTAGCGAAAAGCTGGCGGCGGAAAAGCTGATCAGCGAAAGCAGTCTGGATGAGCTGCGCGCCAATCGCCTCAACGCCGAGGCGCAGACCGCTACAGCTCGCGCCGCGCGCGATGCCGCGCAGCTGCGTCGCGACTTCGCCGACCTGCGCGCCCCGGCCGACGGTCTGATCTCCAAGCGGCTGGTGCAGCCGGGCCAGGTGGTGTCGGCCGGCACCGAACTGCTGCGCCTGATCCGCGACGGTCGCCTGGAATGGCGCGCCGAGCTGCCCGAAGACCAGCTGACCGGCGTGACCGTCGGCAACCCCGTGCAATTGCCGTATGCCGGCCAGACCATCACCGGCCGCATCCGTGCGGTCACACCCGGCGTGGACGCGCAGACCAGAACCGGCACCGTGTACGCCGACCTGCCCGAGCCGGGAACGCTGAAGCAGGGCATCTACGTGGAAGGTCGCATCGTCACCGGCGACGGCGAAGTGCTCACCATCCCCACGGCCGCCATCGTGCAGCGCGATGGCCACAGCTATGTCTTCAGTGTGAGCGACAAGCAGCAGGCCACCCGTCACCGCGTGCGTACCGGTCAGGCGCTGCAGGGCCGTACCGCGATCCTGGAGGGGCTCAACGCCGGCGACAAGGTGGTGGTGGACGGGGCGGGCTTCCTGGGTGAAGGCGACCGCGTGCGCGTGGTTGACGCCAGTGCTGCCAGGAAGGCGGACGCGCAATGAACTTCTCCGCCTGGGCGATCAAGCGCCCGTTACCCGCCCTGCTGATCTTCTTCGTGCTGTGCGTGGCCGGGCTGTGGGGTTTCCACCAACTGCCGGTGGCGCGCTTCCCTGACATTGCCTTCCCGATGACCACGGTCACCGTGACCCAGCCGGGCGCGTCGCCCAGCCAGCTGGAAGCGGAAGTCACCCGCAAGGTGGAAGACTCTGTCGCCACCGTGAACAACGTCAAGCGCGTGATCTCCTCGGTCAGTGAAGGCGTCAGCACCACCACCATTGAGTTCCAGCTGGAAGCCGACCTCGCCACCGCGCTGGACGACACCCGAGACGCGGTCACCCGCATCCGTACCGACCTGCCGCAGGACATCCAGGAACCGGTGATCTCCAAGGTCGACATCGGCGGCTCGCTGATGACCTACGCCCTGGTCGCCCCACACATGACCCCGGACGAAGCCAGCTGGTTCGTCGACCGCGACATCGCCCGCGCCATGTATGGCGTGCCCGGCGTGGCCCGGGTCACCCGGGTGGGCGGCGTACAGCGCCAGGTGCGCGTCGACCTGGACCCGAACGCCCTGATTGCGATGGGCATCACTGCCGGCGACGTCTCGCAGCAGCTGGCGCGTATCCAGGTCGAGCGTGCCGGTGGCAAGGCCGAAATCGAAGGCGCGCAGCAGACCATCCGTACCCTGGGCACGGTGGGTGACGCGCAGGCCCTTCGCGATTACTCCATTGCGCTGCCGGATGGCCGCTCGGTGCGGCTTTCCACGCTGGCCAGGGTGACCGACGCGGCCGCCGACCCGACCGAAGCGGCGCTGCTTGACGGTAAGGCTGTGGTGGCATTCTCGATGTCGCGCACGCGTGGCTCCAGCGAAGTGAAGGTGGAAGCCGGCGTGCATGAGGCGCTGGACAAGATCAAGGCCGAACACCCGGGCATCGACTTCAAGCTGGTCACCACCGCCATCGACGAAACGCATCGCTCCTACGATTCGTCGATGACCATGCTCTACGAGGGCGCGCTGCTGGCGCTGCTGGTGGTGTGGCTGTTCCTGCGCGACTGGCGTGCCACCTGGGTATCGGCGCTGGCGCTGCCGCTGTCGATCATCCCCACCTTCGCGGTGATGTACTTCTTCGGTTTCACCTTGAACATGATCACCCTGCTGGCGCTGTCGGTGGTGGTTGGCATCCTGGTCGACGACGCGATCGTGGAGATCGAGAACATCGTGCGCCACCTGCGCATGGGCAAGCCCCCGCTGGAAGCGGCGCGTGAGGCCGCCGGCGAGATCGGCAACGCGGTGATCGCCACCTCGCTCACCCTGGCGGCGGTGTTCATCCCGGTGGCCTTCATGCCCGGCATCGCCGGCAAGTTCTTCCGCGAATTCGGCTGGACCGCCGCCACGGCAGTGCTGTTCTCGCTGCTGGTCGCGCGTCTGCTCACCCCGATGATGGCGGCCTACCTGCTCAAGCCGCACGGCGAGGAAAAGCCCGAGTCGAAACTCATGACCTGGTACCTGGGCTGGGTCGACGCGGCGTTGCGCCACCGTGGCCGCACCCTGTGGCTGGCCACCGGCCTGTTCGTGGCCTCGCTGGCGCTGGTGCCGCTGATTCCGGCCACCTTCATTCCGCAGTCCGACCTCGGCCGCAGCAACCTCAGTCTGGAGCTGCCGCCGGGTACGCGCCTGCAGGAAACCGTTGCGGTGGCCGAGCAGGCGCGCGCGCTGCTCAAGGACATCCCCGAGCTGAAACAGGTGTACACCGCCGTCGGCAGCGTCCTCGACCTGGGCGACCCCAGTGCCACCGGCGTCGGCGAGCCGCGTAAAGCGACGCTGGTGCTGGACTGGGGTGTCGCCGATGACCGCGATCGCGATCAGCGTGTGCTGGAACGCGAGGCGCGCAAGCGCCTGGCCGACCTGCCCGGCGTGCGCGTGAGCTATGTCAGTTCCGAGCCGGGCAACCTGCTGCAGCTGGTGCTGTCCGGCGATGATCCGCAGCGCCTGCAGGACGCTTCCACCGCGCTGGAACGCGACCTGCGCGGCATCCAGGGGCTGGGCAGCGTGACCTCCACCGCCTCGCTGCTGCGTCCGGAAATCCAGATCGTGCCCAACCCGGCGCGCGCCGCGGACCTGGGCGTGGCGACTGCCGACATTGCCGAGGCGGCACGCATTGCCACCGCCGGTGACTACGAGCAGCGTCTGGCCAAGCTCAATCTTCCCGACCGCCAGGTACCTATCCGGGTGGGCTTCGCCGAAGCCGATCTGGCCAATCCGTCGCTGGTACACCAGCTGCGCGTGCCCGGTCGTGACGGCCCGGTGCCGCTGGCGGCGGTGGCCGACATCCAGCCGGGCAGCGGCCCGTCGCAGATCTCGCGCTATCAGCGCCAGCGCAACGTCACGCTGACTGCGGAACTCAACGGTCGCCCCTTGGGCGAAGTGATGACCGAAGTGCAGGCGCTGCCGACGGTGAAGAAGCTGCCGCCGGGCGTGACTTTCCTCAACACCGGCGACGCCGAAGTGTTCGTGGAACTGTTCATCGGCTTCCTGCTGGCGATGGCGGCCGGGCTGATCTGCATCTACATGGTGCTGTTGTTGCTGTTCAATCACGCGCTGATGCCGGTCACCATTCTGGCAGCGGTGCCGTTGTGCGCCGGCGGTGCGTTCGGTGCGCTGCTGATCACCCAGAACATGCTCTCGCTGCCCGCATTGATCGGCCTGCTGATGCTGATCGGCATCGCCACCAAGAACTCGATTCTGCTGGTGGACTACGCGGTGATGGCCGAGGACGAGCAGGGCATGAGCCAGCACGATGCGTTGATTGACGCCTGCCGCAAGCGTGCGCAGCCGATCATCATGACCACCCTCGCGATGGGTGCCGGCATGATGCCGATCGCGCTGGGCTTTGCCGGTGATTCCAGCTTCCGCGCGCCGATGGCCATTGCGGTGATCGGCGGCCTGATCACCTCCACCCTGCTCAGCCTGATCGTGATTCCGGCGGCCTTTACCGTGGTGGATGACGTAGGCGAGTGGCTGTCGCGGAAGTTCCGTCACCGTTCTTCGCATCATTCGCACGCTGCTGGCGAATGAGGGGTTGCCACGGCCCTACCGGGGTCAGATTCCTTGGCACGTCCATGTCCACGACGTCTCTTGGAGCACAGTGTCATGTGGAAGTCACCCGCAGTGTCGATACTCCGGCGCGTCTTCCATCTCCACTGAGAACCCATGCGCATTGCCGGACGTGTTCCCCGCATCACCCTGCTGGCCCTGACCCTCACCGCCGCGCTGGATGTACTGGCGGCCGAGAATGCCCCCGCCGACGATGCGCGCACACTGGACCAGGTGCAGGTGATCGGGCAGGCCACCAGCTACGCCAAGACCAGCGTCAGCCAGGAAACCCTGCAGCGCCAGCAGATCATCGGCAGCGTCAATGGCGCGCTGAATGAACTGCCGGGTGTCGTGGTCAGCGAAGCCGACGCCACCGGTTCCTCGGTGTGGGGCACGCAGATCAGCATGCGCGGCTTCGTCACCAACCGTGACACCCAGCAGATCGGCACCACCATCGACGGTCTGCCCAATGGCGGTTCGGGCTACGGCGGCGGCTCGCTGGCCAACCGCTACATCGACACGTTGGACCTGGAAACCATCGAGGTCAGCCAAGGCACTGCCGACATCTCCTCGCGCTCCAACGAGGCGCTGGGCGGCACCTTGAACTTCCTCACCAGCGACCCGCTCAGCGAGCAGCGCCTGCGCATGGTGGTGGGTGCGGGTGACAACGACATGCGCAAGTACTACGTGCGTTACGACACCGGCGTGCTCGGCGGGCACACCCGGGCGTGGGTCAGCGCTTCGTCGGCGCGGGTCAGCGACTGGATCGACGGCAGCGGCAAGACCAGCAATGACCACGTGGCCGCGAAGTTCATCACCGAGCTCGGCCGCTGGACCCTGAGCGGCTATGCCTCGTACAACGATGCCGACGAGCCGGAGTACACCAGTGTCACCCCGGCCGCGTTCGCCACCAACCCCAGCCGCGACGGTTTGACCGGCACCCTGACCGGCATTCCGAACCTGGACCAGAACTACCGCTCGGGTTCGCGCGCGCTGCGCGAGAACACCTTCGCCTACCTGCGTGGCGCGTTCGTCAGTGGCAATGGCTTCAAGGCCACGATGAGCGGATATGTGCACAAGATGGAAGGGCGGGGCGACTGGCTGCCGCCGTACCTGGTGCAGGCACGCAATGACGGTGCCGGCGCGCCGGAGTCGGAATACCTGGGCGGCAGCACCACCTACGGTGGCAGCGCGCTGGGCCAGTTCTACTTCGTCAACCCCGACGGCAGCGCCGCCCAGATGATCGCCGGTTGCACGCCGCGCGCTGGCTTCAGCGCCGAGTACGATCCCAACTGCTATGCCGCCAATGTGCAGGGGGTCCAATCCTATCGCCACACCCATTACGACAACGACCGCGCCGGCGTAACCGCTGATGTGGAGTGGACGCAGGAACTGGGTGCGGTGAACAACACCGTCCGCGCCGGCCTGTGGCTGGAGAAGTTCGACCGTACCGCGCGCCGCGATTGGCATCGCCTGCTCAACGTCGGCACCGACATCGGCTTCGACCAGCAGCCGTACTGGGTGCAGTTTGAAGACGACTACAGCACCGACGAGCAGATGTACTACGTGGAGGATGTGGCCCGCTTCGGTGCATTCAGCGCCCGCGTCGGCGTGAAGCAGTTCTTCGTTGACCAGACCCGCCACCGCACCATCGGCGCAGCCGAGAACGTACGTTCGGATTCGAAGTCTGACCCGTTGATTTCCGCAGGCGGTACCTGGACGTTGCCGGTGGAGGGCCTGGAGATGTTTGCGGGGTTCTCGCAGAACTTCGCCGCGGTTCCCTCGGGCGTTCTGGGTGAAACCGATCCGCAGCGCTTCGCCCGCGTGGAACCGGAAACGGCAGACAACATCGAGCTGGGTCTGCGCATCAGCCGCTGGCCCTTGACCGGTGCGATTACCCTGTACAACATCAAGTTCGACAACCGCATCGTCTATCTGCCGGCACGTCTGGCCGATGGCATCGACTATCTGGATGAAACCGATGGCGTGTACGAAAACTTCGGTGGCGTGGAAAGCAACGGTGTGGAAGCCGCACTCGGCTATGGCTGGGACAACGGCTGGCGCATCAACGGTGCGTATACCTACAACCGGTCCAAGTATCTGGGCAGCGGCAACGCCGACCGCGATGCTGCGCTGGGCATCGTCGACGGTGCCCAGGTGATCGGCCAGCCGCGCCACATGCTGGTGATGTCGGCCGACTGGCAAGGCGAGAACTGGAACTTCGGTCTGTCTGGCCGCTACCTGGGGGAGCGCTACCTCAACGCGTCCAACAGCGCGAAGCTGTCGTCGGCCACGGTGTTCAATGCCAACATCGGCTTCGACCTGCAGAGCCTGTCGTCGAAGCTGAAGGGCGTGGGCGCGAGCATCGTGGTCAACAACCTGACCGACCGGAAGTACCTGGCCGGCGTGGACGGCAGCAACTCCGCCTTCATCGGTGCGCCGCGCACCGTCGGTTTCTCGGTCCGGGTTGACCTGTGACCGACCTCGGTCGTCGTCGACTGCTGCAGGGGGGCATCAGCGCCGGCATCGCCGCGCTGATGCCCAGCATCGCGCGTGCCGCGGCGGTTGCGCCGGACGTGCGCACCCGCAGCCTGCAGGACCTGCAGCACATCGTGGTGTTCATGCAGGAGAACCGCTCGTTCGATCACTACTTCGGCACGCTGCCCGGTGTGCGCGGCTTCGGCGACCGTTTCGTCGCGCCCGCCGCGCCACTGGTGGCAGGGCAGCCCGCGCGTACGCTGTGGCTGCAGCCCAATGCCGCAGGTACACGCGGTATCGCACCGTTTCCGCTGGATACCGCCGCGCAGTTCGGGGTCATGCGCGTGGAAGGCACACCACATACCTGGCCAGACGCGCAGCGCGCCTGGGACCACGGACGCATGGCGCACTGGCCGGTGGCTAAACAGGATCACGCGATGGGCTACTACCGCCGAGCCGACCTGCCGTTCCAGTTCGCGCTGGCCGAGGCGTTCACCGTCTGCGATGCCTACCACTGCGCGATGCAGGCGGGTACCAATCCGAACCGCCTGTTCCTGTGGACCGGAAACAATGATCCGCATGCGCGCCACGGTGGGCCGGCGGTGGCCAACTCGCACGACAATTTCCCTGAGCTGGGCGGCAACCCCGACAGCTACACCTGGACCACCTATGTGGAACAGCTGCAGCAGGCCGGGGTGGACTGGCGCATCTACCAGGACATGGCCGACAACTTCACCGACAACCCGCTGGCCGGGTTCGAGGCCTTCCGCCAAGCCTGGCGCGGCGCGCCGGGGCATGATGCACAGCTGCGCGAGCGGGGGGTGAGTACGCGCGGGCTGGCGCAGCTGCGTGAGGACGTGCTCGGCAATCGTCTGCCGCAGGTGAGTTTCATCATTGCCGATGCCGCCGGCAGCGAACATCCCGGCCCGTCCAGCCCGGCCCAGGGGGCGGCCTACACCGCGCGCGTGCTGGATGCACTGACCGCAAATCCGGAGGTATGGAGCCGCACCGCGCTGCTGCTGATGTTCGATGAGAACGATGGGTTCTTCGACCACATGCCGCCGCCGGCACCGCCCTCGGCCGATGCCAGCCGCCCGGGCGGCTGGGCCGGTGCCTCGGCCGTGTCGACAGAGGGCGAGTATCACCGGCATGCGTCGCCGGGCAACGAAAAGGCCGACCCGCTGGACCTGCGTGAGCGGCCTTACGGATTGGGACCGCGCGTGCCGTTATACGTGATCTCACCGTGGAGTCGCGGTGGCTGGGTGGACTCGCAGGTGTACGACCACACCTCGGTCATCCGTTTGATCGAACGCCGCTTCGGAGTAGCTGCACCGCAGCTGTCACCCTGGCGGCGCGCGGTGTGTGGCGATCTCACCGGTGCGTTTGATTTTTCGCGCACTGACGAGCGTCCATTCGTTGCCGCCCTGCCGCCGACGGCTGAAACCGCTGCCCGTGCTGCCGCGCTGCCCGGGCGTACCGTGCCGGAACTGCCGGCAGGGCTGGAGCCTGCCGTCCAGGAGCCAGGCGTGCTCCCGGCACGGGCGCTGCCGTATCGGCCCCAGGTGGCGATGGCACGTGAAGCGGATGCGCTGCACCTGGAACTGCGTTGTGACGGTGCCGCCGCCGTGATGCACGTGTACGACCAGCTGCAGCTGGAGGCGATTCCACGTCGCTACACCGTGTCACCCGGTGCCGTTTTGCGGGACACCTGGAACGTGGATGCTGAGCGTGGCTACGATGTGTGGTTGCTGGGGCCGAATGGCTTCCATCGGCGCTTTCAGGGTAAGCCCGGTGCCGCGCCGGTGCAGGCCGCGTTGGCGCGCAGTGGGGACGAACTCTGCCTGCAGCTCGACAATGCCACCGGCGGTGCCATGAGCGTGGACGTGCGCCCCATGGCGTACGCCGCGCACATGCCCACCCGACGCGTGGACCTGCCGGCCGGTGGACGGGCCGAACTTCGCTGGCCGGCCGCGCCGACGTCGGGGTGGTATGACCTGCAGGTGAGTCAGGCCGGTGCCTCGCAGCGCCTGGCGGGCAGGATGGAGGATGGCCGACCGGGGACGACCGATCCGGCGATGGGGACGCAGTCGATGGTGTTCCACCTGGAGTGATCGCTGATGCTGCTTCGATCAGGGTCATGCGTTACCGGGTGTTGCAGCGTTCACGGCCGTCGTCTATCGACCGACGCTACCGGTTCACGCATTGCGCACGCGATGAACAACGTCGCGTGCGTGCCGGAAGGACACGTGTATCGGGGCGTCACACGTGTGCCTGAAGCCGGTAGGGTCGGTCGATAGACGACCGCACGGAACCTTGTAACACCCGGTAACGCATGACCACGGAACGAAACGCTACCGGGCCATGTCGGGATGCTGGGCAACCGCCGCCCGGCTCCACGCCCGCAGCCCCATCACTGCCAACCCGATGAACAGCACATACAACCCGGCAGTCACATTCAACGACTTCACCAGGTACATGCCCACGTACACCACATCGACCACGATCCACAGCCACCACGTCGCTACATGACGCCGTGCCTGCCACCACTGCGCCACCAGGCTCAGCGCGGCCAGCATTGCATCCAGCCAAGGCAACGCCGCGTCGGTCCAGGTGTGCATCGCTGCACCGAGCAGCAATCCGCCCAGCACGCCGACGCCGAGGTCGCGCAGCAGTTGCAGGCGTGACAGCGGGGCAATGGTGATCTGCCCCTCGGCCGCCGCATTGCGCCGCCAGCTCAGCCAGCCATACAGCAGGAAGCACCCGAACGCGATCTGCAGCAGCGTGTCCGAGTACAGTCGCGCTTCCACGAACACCACCGCATACAGCGCCACGGCGACCAGCCCCACCGGCCACGCCAGCAGATGCCGGCGCGCCATCAGCCACACACCGAGGATGCTGGCGACGACCGCAGACCATTCGAGCACGACCGGGTTCATAGGCCGATTGTCACCGACACGCGAGCCTGGCGCGGTGCACCGGCGAACAGGTAGTAGTCGCCGTCCGTGCTGCCGGTGTCACGCCAGTAGAAGCGGTCGAACAGATTGTCCACCGACAGATTCCACCTTATTGGGCGTTGGCGCACGGTGTGCTGGAAGCGCAGGCCGGCATCGAACACGCTGTACGACGGCACCTTCACCTTGCCATCCACCGTGGCCACGTTCGCCGACGCATAGCGCCAGCCCGCACCCACCGCCAATCCTTCGACGAACGGCAGCGCGTAATCCACGTGCACCGTAGCGCGTCGCTTCGGCACATTCACCAGCTGATGGCCCTCATACGCGGGAGTGCTGGTGTCACGCGCACGCGCCTGCAGCACGCTGGCGCTGGCGGTCAGCGTCATGCGCTCGCTGAGCTGGCCGTCGGCGCTCAGCTCCAGCCCGGTGTGCACCTGGCGGCCGTGCTGCACGAAGGTGTAACCGGCTTCGCTGTCGTCGGGCTGCGCGTACTGCAGCGGCAGTGACGTGCGGAACAACGCCGCACCCAGCGTAAGCGCGTCGGTGCGGGCGAACTTCACCCCCACTTCGGTCTGGCGCGACTCCAGCGGCTGCAGCCAGCTGCCGCCGTTCTGGGTCCAGAAGGGCGCTTCCTTGCCCAGCGAAAGGCCTTCCACGTAGCTGGTGTACACGCTGAGCGCATCAGTGGCCTTGAACACCACGGCGGTCTGCGGCATGAACTTCGACAACCGGCTGTGGCGCTCAGGCGTGCCGCGCTTGTCATAGGCGCGTTCGTCCATGCGCACGTAACGGCCGCCGGCCAACCACTGCCACTGGTCCGTGAAGCTCACCCGGTCCAGCACGAACGCCGAACGCTGCCAGCTGTCCAGCCGGCGCGCCGAGGCACCGGGCCGCAGCGGTGAAGGGTCGAACACCGGCACCTGCGGGTCATGGATGTTGGCGGTGCCGACGTATTCGTTGACGTTCTGGCGCTTGTCCACGGTGCGGTGGAAGGCATCCACGCCGAACACAACCTCGTGCCGCACGCTGCCGGTGGCAAAACGCCCGCGTAGTTCGGCGCGCAGCTGCTGGTTCACCCGGGTGTCGTCGGGGCTGCGGTAGTCGTAGATGTCGTAGTCGCCGTTGGGCGCGAAGTAGTTGCCCGGCGTGCTGCCATCGGCGCAGGCTTCGCTGTAATAGCAGCCGTAGGCGAAGGCGACGTTGTCGTTGATCACCGTGCGGCTGTGGCCCACTGAAACACGCGACTGCCAGTCCGGGGTGAAATCGAAGGTGTGCAGCGCGGTCAGGTTGGTGCTGGCGATGCCGACCGGCTGTACCCACGGCTGGTAGCCCAGCATCTTCTCGCGGTTCACGCCGCGCGGAATGCCGGTCGCGCCAAGCAGCTGGAAGCCGGAAGCCGAGCGTTGCGCGCTGGTCTGGTAGTTGGCGTCCACTTCCAGCTTGCTGCGTTCGCTGATCTGCCAGTCGGTCGCCAGCGAATAGAAGTTGCGGCGACCGTCGGCATGCTCGATATAGGAATCGCTGTCGTCCCAGGCGGCGTTGAAGCGCATCCCGAGTGTCGGGGTCAGCCAATGACCGACGTCCACGGCGGCGTAGCGCGAGCCTTCCGAATCAGTGCCCAGCGTCACATTGCGCACCTCGGCCGGGCGCTTGCCCACATAGTTGATCAGGCCGCCCGGTGCCATCACCCCGGCGGCAAGGCCGGCTTCACCCTTGAGCACCTCCACCTGGGCGATGTTCTCCAGCGCCAGGCGTTGCTCACCGGCGATGGACAGCCCGTTGAACTGGTAGCCGGTGGCCAGGTCCAGCGCAAACCCGCGAATGGCCACGTTCTGGTAGTAGCCGACCGGGGCATAGCTGTCGCCCAGCGAGGCATCGTGTCGTGCCAGCTCGGAAAGACCCCGTACCTGCAGGCGGTCCAGGTACTCGCTGCCCAGCACGTTCACCGAAGCGGGAGTGTCCTTCCAGCTACCCACCCCGAAGCTGCTCGACGGCGGCGATTTCTTCGTCTGCTGGTGTGCCTGCACACGGATGCCGGCAAGGTCGGTGGGCGAGCGTTCGCCAGCGTCGGGTGCCGGTTCGCTGGCATGTAACGGCAGGGCGGCAGCGAGGGCGGCGGTCAACAGGGAAGTGCGCAGGCGGTTCATTCGTTTCGTCATCAGCCAGAGGAGACGAAGCGAAGGCACGCACGCAACAGTGCCCAGGACGGACACTGCAGGTGCTGCTCAAAGCTCCCTACGCCGGTGCAAACCGGATCAGGTTCCAAGGGACTCTCTCAGCCTGGCAGATCCAGGCACCCCCGCTTCAGGGGTCATTTTCACACCAAACCGGCCGGAAAGGCCACTCTGCGTCTCATGCCGTGCTGCGAATCGCCTCGAGCAGCGACTGGCCGGCAGCGCTGGCGAACCAGTCGGCATGGCCGATCAGGAAGGTGTGGTAAGCCACGTCGGCATTCGCCTGCGAACCGGTGATGGCGTGGAAGTACTCCACTTCCGAGAGCGCGAAATCAATGTGCACCACCGGCAGCAGGTCGGCCAGCAGCGTGACCTGGGCCGCGGTCAACGGCCGCTGCCGGCGGTAGCCGTCCAGCAGGGCAAGCGCGGTGTCGTCATGGGCCACCGGGCCTCCGCTGGCCAGCCAGTCCACCGCGTTGCGTTCGATCGCCGTGGCCAGGTCGAACAGGGTACTTGTGCGGGCAGCCAGCCCGAAGTCGAACACGGTGCTGACCGATGCGTCTGCGCCATTGCCCTGCCACAGCAGGTTGGAAACATGCCAGTCGTTATGGCCCCAACACACCGCTTCGGCGGCGTAGCGGTGGCCCAATGCGGCATGCCAGGGCAGGACGGAGCGGGTCAGGTCGGCTTCCCAAGGCACGTCGGCCAGATAGGCCGCCAGCCCGGGACGAACGTGTAGCTGGCTGCGCAGCAGGGTCAACGGATCGGCGGTGCGGATCAGGTCGTCACGCGCGACCAGCACATGGGTATCGCGTTGCGGGGCAAAGTAACCAACCGCCGCCCTGTGCAGCTGGGCCAGCATCGCCCCGGCGGTGCGTGCGCGACCCAGGTCGGCCAGCGGCGTCCACGACGGCATGTCGCGATAGATATCTGCCCCGACGCCTTCAGCGTGCACTTCATAGGTCCACTCCCCCCGCGTCAGCGCGGTGCTCCCGTCGAGACCGGGCAGGACCTGCACCACGGGTACGCCGGCGGCGGCCAGATGCGCGATGAAGCGATGCTCTTCCTCCAGCACGGACGTACTACGCACCTGCACGTGATGGCGCTTGACGAACATCCGCCCATGCGGGCCCTGCACCAGCGCGGCGGCTGAGAACGGGCGCGGGCTGTGCCACAGCACCTCACAGTGGCCTGCCAGCGCGGCGTGTCGCGCACCCAGCCAGGCCAGCTCCTCGTCTTCCAGAGCTGGCCAGTCGGCCAGGACCTGGTCGTTGTCCAGGCCCTGCACACGGTGCTGCGGCGTGCTCAAAGTTTGCTGTCGCGCAGATAGTCGAACAGTTCGGCGTCGCCTTTCAGCCCCAGTTTGAGCATCGCATCGCCCTTCTGACGGCTGATCGTGCTGACGCTCTTATGCAGATGCAGCGCGATTTCCTTCACGGTCTGACCGGCACCCAGCAGACGCAGGACCTCCACTTCCTTGGGCGACAGGGTGCGGGTGTCTTTCTCATCAACGTCGTGTGTGCCGATTGCGTCAATGCGATCCTTCAACGTGCGGCTCAGGTAGGCCTGCTTGCGGTACACGGTCACTATCGCGTGCGGCAACTCCTCCATTGACGACGCCTTGTCGACCAGCCCCTGCACGCCGGTAGACACCACCATGCGCAGGATGGCCAGGTTGTGTGCCACGCTGAGGAGCACGACGGGCAGGTCCGGGTAGTGCCGGCGGATCATGCTGATCATGGCAAAACCGTCAGCCTGGTCGCCGCCAGGCATGGAATAGTCGGTGACCAGCACGTCGCAGGGGTGCGCCTTGAGCACGTCCATCAACTCGCTGGCACTGCTGGCCTCGGCAACGACTATACCCACGCGGCTGGATTCGATGACGGCCTTGGTCCCGATACGGACGACCGGGTGATCGTCGGCGATGATGATGCGCAGGGGCGGAGACGAGGTCATGGGCTAGTATTGCCTGCAAGGCAGCGGCCCTTCGGGGCCCTTCGGGGTGTTGGAATCATTTTACGGAGATCAGACCGCATGCGTACCTCGGTTGTCCGCTGGCTGGTCGTGCTGGTTCTGCTGATCACTGCAAGTACCTCTGGCATGGCTGCGCCCGGTACCTTGCCACCGCCGGCGCTATCGCCGCGCCAGGCTGAATGGATCGAGCGCAACCCTACCATCTTACTGGGCCTGTACGACAGCGGCTGGCCGCCGTTCGAATTTGTACATGAGGGGCAGCCCAAAGGGCTCGGTTACGACTACCTGATGCTGCTTTCGCGGCAGTTGGGGCTGAATGTCCAGGTTCGAATGTATCGCGATTGGGCCGATGTACTCGACGCGGCCTGTCGGGGCGAAGTCGATGTCGTAATGAACATAGCGCTGACCCCCGGGCGCACCCGCTGCATGGTCTACACATCGCCCTATGCCGAAGCACCGCTGGCGCTGGTGGGGCGTCCCGGCGATACCCGCGCGTCCGCTGACCCGGACCTCACCGGCCTGCGTGTGGTCACCGAACAGGAGTTCCTGACCAGCGAACAGATCCGCTCGCGGTTCCCGGGGGCCCGTCGTGTCATCGCCCCGAACACCACGGCGGCGCTGAACATGGTCGCGCAGGGGCAGGCGGACGTGTATATCGGCAACGCACATGTCGCAAACGCCATCATCCGCGAGCGGAAACTGGAAGGAATCACCCTGCTGCGCCCCAGCGACCTCGCACCCGAGCGCCTGCACTTCGGTGTGCCCAACGCCCGCCAACCGCTGGCCGAAGCGCTGGATGCCGCGCTGGCAACGCTGCCGGCAAGCCAGCGCGAGGCCATCGCAAAGCGTTGGCTGGCCCCGCTGCAGTGGTCGGCGCAGTCGCGCCTGGTGCTGGGCGAAGCCGAGCGTGGGGTGCTGGCCACGCCGTTGCGCATGGGCTTTGCACCGCATGCGGCACCGTTGTCGTTTATAGACGCTTCTGGGGAACCGGCGGGTGTCGCAGGTGACTACCTGCGGCAGCTGCGCATGGTCGGTGCCCAGTTGAACCGCGTCCCTGCGCATGACTGGTTTGAAGTGCGTGACCAGATGCGGCGCGGCACTGTCGACGTGGTCATGGGCATGCCCAACGATGCGCACTACCTGGGCGACGACTGGGTGTTCAGTCAGCCCTTCATCAGCGTGCCGAATGTGGTGGTCACACCGAACAACAGCCGTTCGGTGCTGGGCCTGAGCGACCTGGATGGGCGCACCATCCTGCTTTCCGACCCCGATCGCCTGCGCGGCTACATCCTGCAGTACGCGCCCAAGGCCCGCATCGTGCCGGCGCGCAGCGCGGAGCAGGCACTGGCGCGACTGGCCAATGGTGACGCCGATGCCTATGTGGGCAATCTGGCCATGGCCGACCGGGTGATCCGCGAGCTGTACCCGGCCCGGCTGCATGTGGCGGCACCGGCCGGTTTCAGCGACCAGCTGTCGCTGGCAGTGAAACGGCAGTACGCACCGCTGGCCACGACCTTCGACCGGGTGCTGACCAACCTCACCCCACGCGAGCATGCGGCGATCCGGGGTGACTGGCTGCTGGCCGAGTACCGTGCCGGACTGGACTGGCGATCGATCGCACGCTGGGCCGTGCCGCTGTCGCTGGTGCTGCTCACCGGCATGATCGTGCATGGCTGGGGCTACCTGCGTCTGCGCCGCGAAGTATCCATGCGCCGTGGCCTGGAGAAACGTCTCGACGAGATCACCGACAACCTGCCGGCCATCGTGTATCAGGCGCGGCGCGAGCATGATGGCCGGGTGACCTTCCCGTACATCACCGGCGACCTGAACTCGATGTTCGGGGTCAGCACCGTGGAAGTCATGCGTGACGACACCCTGCTGGAAGCGCAGATCGATGCGCGTGACCGCGACGCCATCCACGAGGCTATGACGCATGCGGCCCGCAACTTCACCCCGCTGGATATTGAGTTCCGCACCAGTCCGCATGGCGTGGTGCGCTGGGTGCGAACGCGCGCGCTGCCGTACGCGGCCGCTGATGGGGCAGTGCTGTGGAGTGGTTACTGGGTCGATGTGACCGAGGCCCGTGCCCAGGCCGATGCCCTGGCGGCGGCCAAGTCCGATGCGGAACGGGCCACCGCGGCGAAATCAAACTTCCTGGCGACCATGAGCCACGAGATCCGCACGCCGATGAGCGGTGTGCTGGGGATGGTGGAAGCGCTTTCGCATACCAACCTCGACGGCGAGCAGCGACGCATCATCGGGGTCATTGAAGACTCTGCACAGATGCTGCGGCAGATTCTGGATGACATCCTGGACTACTCCCGGATCGAGGCCGGCGCGTTGCCGCTGGAACCTCAGCCGGTGGCGCTGCGCAGCCTGCTCGACAACGTGCAGCAGCTGCTGTCGCCCCAGGCATCCAGCAAGGGCCTGGACCTCAGCCTGCAAGTCGATCCAGAGGTCGCGCCGCAGCACCTGGTGGACGGCATGCGTCTGCGCCAGGTGGTGTTCAACCTGCTCAGCAATGCCATCAAGTTCACCAACGAGGGCGCGGTCAGCATCGCGTTGAGGGTGGAACGTTCTGACGATATGGCGCAGACCCTGCGGCTGACCGTGGCCGATACCGGCATCGGCATTTCCGCCGAGCAGCGCCAGCGTCTGTTCAAGCCCTTCGCACAGGCGGATGTAGCCATCACCCGCCACTACGGCGGTACGGGCCTGGGGCTGAGCATCTGCCAGCGGTTGGTGGGGTTGATGCGCGGCCGGCTGGACATGCACAGCGAACCCGGCCAGGGCACCCGCGTGGATGTGGTGCTGAGCCTGCCGCGCGTGCCCGGCGAAGACGCCGGCCAGGATGCCGCGCAGGGAACCAGCGACGTGCAGCCTTTGCCATCCGGACAGGCACGGCGGCGTGTGCTGGTGGTTGAAGACCATCCCACCAACCAGGCACTGATGCGCTGGCGGTTGCAGCAGCTCGGGCTGCAGCACGAGCTCGCGGTAGATGGCGAGGCGGCGTTGGCGCTGCTGGCGTCTTCCAGCTTTGACCTGGTGATCACGGACTGCCGCATGCCGGTGATGGACGGCTACACGCTGACTCGTCGCATCCGCGAACAGGAGAAGGGAACCGGTCGTCACCTGCCCATACTGGCACTGACGGCCAGCGCGCTGGCCGAGGACCTGCAGCGCTGCCGCGAAGCGGGCATGGACGACCTGCTGGCCAAGCCGGTGGCGCTGGCCACGCTGCGCAGGGCTCTGCGCCGCTGGTTGCCGACCGACCCCGGTGATGAAGCGCCCACCGCAGCTGACCTCGCCCCGTCAGATGCCGACGCACCTGCGCCACCGCCTACGCGTGAGGCGATCGTGCAACGGTTCGGGTCCCAGCACGTGGCCAACGTGCTGATTGAAAGCATGCGCAAGGCAACCGGCGAGGACCTGCAGCGGGGTCTGTTGGCGCGCGAGCAGGAAGACAGCAACACCGCTGTGGAGGTGCTGCATCGCATTGTGGGTGGGTTGGGGACGCTGGGCGCGGAGGCGCTGGCCATGCAGGCGCGCGCACTGATGCAGCAGATTCAGAACGAGGGGGTGGCGGCATGCGCAGCGGACATCGCGGCGTTCGAACAGGCGCTGGAGTCGTATCTGAAGAGCCTGGACCCGTAGGGACGCGCCATGCGCGTCCATGCCGTAGCCGATTGGGTCGCAGACGCGCATGGCGCGTCTCTACGGGTGGTCGCCCTTCAGATACTCGATCACCAGCTTGCGCCGCTCCGGGTCGGCGGTGGAATTGACCATGCGCGAATCCGGCACCACGCTGGCCGGAGAACGCAGGAAGGCATCCAGCGTCTGCTCGCTCCACACCAGGTTGGCCCGGCGCATCGCTGGCGAATAAGGGTAGTCGGAGAGACTGCCGGCGCGACGACCGATTACCCCATGCAGGTTCGGGCCGAACCGATGCACACCACCGGCGTGTGCGGTGTGGCAACCGCCACAGATGGCAAACGCGCGCTCGCGCTCGCGTTGCCGCGCCTGTTCGGGCGTCTGCGGTGCGGCCGTGCATGCACTGAGCAGCACGACTACGAACACGGCCAGCGTTCTCACATCGAGGAATAGTTCGGGCCGCCGCCGCCCTGCGGGGTCACCCACACGATGTTCTGGGTGGGGTCCTTGATGTCGCAGGTTTTGCAGTGGACGCAATTCTGCGCGTTGATCTGCAGCTGTTCCTGGCCTTCGCCGCCGACGAACTCATACACGCCGGCCGGGCAATAACGCGCTTCGGGGCCCGCATATTCGGCCAGGTTTACCTGCACCGGAATGCTGGCGTCCTTCAGCGTGAGGTGGCTGGGCTGGTCTTCCTCGTGGTTGGTGCTGCTCAGGAACACCGAGCTGAGCCGGTCGAAGGTCAGTACGTTGTCCGGCTTCGGATACGCGATGCGGGTGTGCTGCGACGCCGGTTCCAGGCACTCGTGGTCGGGCTTGCTGTGACCGATCGTCCACGGCGGATTGCGGATGCCCAGTTTAGGCAGCAGCCACTGTTCAATGCCGGTCATCAGCGTGGCCACCGTGCGGCCCTTCTTGAACCACTGTTTGAAGTTCTTGGACAGCTTCAGTTCGTCATGCAGCCAGCTCTTATCGAACGCTTCCGGGTATGCGCTCAGTTCGTCGCGCTGGCGGTCGGCAGCCAATGCATCGAACGCGGCATCAGCGGCCAGCATGCCGGTCTTGATCGCCGCATGGCTGCCCTTGATCCGGCTGGCGTTGAGGTAACCCGCTTCGCAGCCGACCAGCGCGCCGCCCGGGAACACCGTCTTCGGTAGCGAGAACAGTCCGCCGGCGGTGATGGCGCGTGCGCCGTAGCCGATGCGCTTGCCGCCTTCCAGGTGCCTGCGGATCGACGGATGGGTCTTGAAGCGCTGGAACTCCTCGAACGGACTCATCCACGGGTTCCTGTAGTCCAGCCCGACCACGAAGCCCACGGCGACCTTGCCGCCTTCGGCGTGATACAGGAACGAGCCACCGTAGGTGTCGCTGTCCAGCGGCCAGCCGGCGGTGTGCACCACCAGGCCCGGCTCATGTCTGGCCGGGTCGATCTGCCACAGTTCCTTGATGCCAATGCCGTAGGACTGCGGGTCCTTGCCGGCATCCAGCTGGAAGCGCGTGATCAGCTGGCGACCGAGGTGGCCGCGCGAGCCTTCGGCAAAGATCGTGTACTTCGCGTGCAGTTCCATGCCGCGTTCGAAGTTGGGGCCGTGCGAACCATCCTTGCGGATGCCCATGTCGCCGGTGGCCACGCCCATCACCGCACCGTTGCCGTCGTACAGCACCTCGGCGGCGGCAAAGCCGGGGAAGATGGCCACTTCCAGCGCCTCGGCCTGCTGCGCCAGCCAGCGGGTGACCTCGCCCAGGCTGACGATGAAGTTGCCCTTGTTGTGGAAGCACTCCGGCAGCAGCGCATGCGGGGTGCTGCGCGCCCCGTCCGGGCTGAGGAACAGGAACTCGTCTCGGGTTACCGCCTGCTTCAGCGGAGCGCCGCGCTCGGCCCAGTCCGGGAACAGTTCGGTCAGTGCGCGCGGGTCCATGATCGCGCCGGACAGGATGTGTGCGCCGGGCTCGGAGCCCTTCTCCAGCACACACACCGACAGTTCGCGGCCGGCTTCGATGGCGCGCTGGCGCAGGCGGATGGCCGTGGCCAGGCCGGCGGGGCCAGCCCCGACGATCACCACGTCAAATTCCATGGCTTCGCGCGGGGGCAGGGCGGTGGTTTCTTCGCTCATGGTGGTGCGTAACTCGTTGGGTAGTGCCACTGGCCAAGGCCGGCGGCGGTTGCCTGGGAATGCGGTTCAGTACGTCAGGGTACCGGTACCCGGCGTTTACGCCTAGTTCGCCGACGTTGGTCGTGGTTTGGGGATGAATGGTGCAGTGCCGCATTGCCGTAGAGCCGGGCTTGCCTGGCTTCCAGGACGCCTGGGCCGGGCAAGCCCGCCACTACGAGCCAAACGCCTCGTGATACCGCACCTCTGCGTCCGGCCAAATTCCCTGCAGCAACACTGCCTGGAAGTACTCCGCCGGCACGCCGGGCAAGCGCAGCCGCGGATCGGCCCGGAAACCGAAGCGCGCGTAATACGCTGGGTCGCCCAGCAGCACGCAGCCAGCCGCCCCGCGCGGCTGCAGCGCAGCCAGTGCGGCGTGCATGAGCGCGCTGCCCACGCCCCGACCCTGCTGCGCCGGTGCTACCGAGATCGGGCCGAGCCCGTACCAGTCCTGGCTGCCGTCGCTGAGTTCAACCGGTGACAACGCCACATGGCCGACCAATGCGCCCCCCTCTTCAGCCACCAGCGACACCGACAGCGCGCCGGCCGCGCGCAACGCGTCAATGATGTCCTGCTCGGTCCCGTCGCGGTGCGGCGCACCGGCAAACGCCTCGCGGGTCAGTGCGTGAATGGCGGCGGCATCGTTCGCGCGCTCGGGACGGATCTGCATGGCGGAAGGCTCTGCAACGAAATGTCGCCATTGTAGGCCCGTGCTGCGCCGTGCCTTGGCCGGGTGGCGCGGAGCGTCGACAATGGCCGCCTCTGCTGCTCCTTCCTGCCAGGTAGTCATGTCCCTGAATCCGTATGACCTGTTCGATGTCCGTTCCCTGCTCAGCGAAGAGGAACGCGCGGTGCAGGCCAGCGTGGCGCGTTTCACCGATGAACGGGTGCTGCCCATCATCGGTGACGCCTTCGACCAGGGCCGGTTCCCGGACGAACTGATCCCGGAGATCGCCTCGCTCGGACTGCTGGGCTGCACCCTGCCGGAACAGTACGGCGGTGGCGGCCTCAACGCGGTCAGCTACGGTTTGATCTGCCAGGAGCTTGAGCGTGGTGACTCGGGCCTGCGCAGCTTCGTGTCGGTGCAGAGCTCGCTGTGCATGTACCCGATCTACGCATATGGCAGCGAAGAACAGCGCCAGCGCTGGCTGCCGGACATGGCCGCCGGCAAGGTGATCGGCTGCTTTGGGCTGACCGAGGCACATGGCGGTTCGGACCCGGCGGCGATGAAGACGCGTGCGGTGCGTGATGGCGGCGACTGGCTGGTAAACGGCAGCAAGATGTGGATCACCAGCGGCCCGGTGGCCGATATCGCCATCGTCTGGGCGCACACCGATGACGGCATCCAGGGCTTCGTGCTGGAGAAGGGCATGCCCGGCTTCACCACTCAGGAAATCAAGCACAAGATGAGCCTGCGCGCCTCGCTGACCGGCGCGCTGTTCTTCGACAACGTGCGCGTGCCTGAGCGCAACCGCCTCCCCAACGTGCAGGGGCTGAAGGGGCCGCTGGGCTGCCTGACCCAGGCCCGCTATGGCATCAGCTGGGGTCCGATCGGCGCGGCGGTGGCCTGCCTGGATGAAGCGCTGGGCTACACCAAGGAACGCGTGCTGTTCGGGCGGCCGGTGGCAGCCACCCAGAGCGCGCAGATCAAGCTGGCCGACATGGCGCGGCGGATCACCAGCGCGCAGCTGCTGGCGCTGCAATTGGGGCGGTTGAAGGATGCCGGCCAGATGCAGCCGCAGCAGGTGAGTCTGGCCAAGTGGAACAACTGCCGCATGGCGATCGATATCGCCCGCGATTGCCGTGACCTGCTGGGCGGGGCCGGCATCACCACCGAACACGTGGCGATCCGGCATGCGCTGAACCTGGAATCGGTGATCACCTACGAGGGCACCGAAACCGTGCACCAACTGGTGATTGGCCGCGAGCTGACCGGCATCAACGCGTTCTGAAGATCATTCGCCGCCGGCAAACCCGTTCTGGCGCCAGGCCTCGTACATCACCACGGCCACGGTGTTGGACAGATTCAGGCTGCGATTACCCGGCTGCATCGGCAGGCGCAGCCGACGCCCGTGCGGCAGCGCGTCAAGTACATCCTGCGGCAGGCCACGGGTTTCCGGGCCGAACAGAAAGGCGTCGCCATCTTCGAACTGCTGGGTGTCATAGCGCACGCTGCCGCGGGTGCTGAGGGCGAACAGGCGCTTGGGGGCAATGTGCTGCAGGGCGGTGTCCAGGTCGGGATGCACCTGTAGTCGTGCGTATTCGTGATAGTCCAGGCCGGCGCGCTTGAGCTGCTTGTCGCTCAGGTCGAAACCGAGCGGTTCAATCAGGTGCAGCTGCGCGCCGGTGTTGGCGCAGAGGCGGATCACATTGCCGGTGTTCGGGGGAATTTCCGGCTGGAACAACACAACGTGGAACTGAGCAGGGGTCATGGCGAAAGTGTACGCCGCGCCGGCTCACCGCGGGTACCTGCCGAACCGTTGGATCAGGGCCCGGTGGTACCGCAAGGATCGGCTTGCCGGTCCTGACGTCGCTTGCCGACGGCCCGAACGGTGGCCGCCGAAGGCGGTCATACCGTTGGTCGGTACGCTGTTACGGGCGAGCCAGCACCGAAACCGCTTCAGCCGCAAAGGCCTGCAGGTCGTTCGGCGACGGGCGCACCTGCAGGGTCGGCAGGTTGATGATCACTTCGTTTGCAACGGCGGTAGCCGCCGCCGCAAAGGTGCCCATGTAGTCGCGGCGGCTGTCCTGCTCGGCGGCCAGCGCTTCGCGCTGTTCGGCGGTGGGACGCACTTCGACGGCAGCCAGGGTGGTCACGCGGCGGCTGTCGGCCAGTTCCTGGCGGTACTCGGCGATCTGGCCAGCAGTGGGACGCACTTCCACCAGCGCCAGGGTCGGGATCGGGCTGTTGCGTTCCCATTCGGCCTGGGCCAACTGGTCGGCGGAGGGACGGACCTGGACGGTTTCCAGGGTGGGGATGGCGGAAGCGGCATGCACGTTCGAAACAAACGCGGAGCCGGCGGCGATGGCGATGGCAATTGCGATGGTCTTGGTGTTCATGACGGGGCCTGTTTAGTGTTGGTGATCAGTGGTGTGGTAGTAAGGTAGTACACCGAATCTGGGCTTGCAAGGAAAATTTTCAGTTCCGGTGTTTTGTTCAGCGACCAGTCAGTGTGTGTTTGATCGCCTTCTGTCCGCGCAGGAATGAAAGCAGGACCCGTGCCAAGTTTTAATCGTTGATTTACAAGGCTTTTTCGACTGATTCGCAGTGTCCGCTGTCCGGACACCTGTCCGATCTGAAGCTCAGGACTGTCCGGACGCCGCGATGTGACCTCCCCTGAGGGCGGCAATGACTGTTGGCCGATGCCAGATTCAGTGGGGGCGGGCTAGGATCGGCCTCCACTTTCACGACCAAGGACCCGGAATGACCCTGCACCTTCGACCGCGTGGTGCTCTGCTCGCTGTTGCGCTTTCTGCCGCCCTGGGCACGCTGGCCCCGGCACCGGTGCTGGCCAAGCCGGCACAGACGGCCAAGGTCGACATTCCGTTCGAAGAGTTCACCCTGCCCAACGGCTTGCGCGTGGTAGTGCACACCGACCGCAAGGCCCCGATCGTGGCGGTGAACATCTGGTATCACGTGGGCAGCAAGGACGAGCCCGCCGGCCGCACCGGGTTCGCGCACCTGTTCGAACACCTGATGTTCCAGCGCAGCGAAAACCACGACGGCGAGTACTTCGAACCGTTCAAGCAGGTGGGTGTGACCGGCCAGAACGGCACCACCAACACCGACCGCACCAACTATTTCGAGAACGTGCCCACCACCGCGTTGGACATGGCGCTGTGGATGGAGTCCGATCGCATGGGCCATCTGCTGGGCGCGATCGACCAGGCGGCGCTGGACGAACAGCGTGGCGTGGTCCAGAACGAGAAGCGCCAGGGTGAGAACCAGCCCTATGGCCAGGTCTGGGAAAAGCTCAACCGCGCGCTGTATCCGGCCGGACACCCGTATCACCACAGTGTGATCGGCTCGATGAACGACCTCAATGCCGCATCGCTGGACGACGTGAAGACCTGGTTCCGCACCTGGTACGGCCCCAACAACGCGGTGCTGGTGCTGGCCGGTGACATCGACGTCGCCACCGCGAAGGAAAAAGTGGCGCGCTACTTCGGTGACATTCCGGCCGGCCCGAGCATGGCCCAGCCGAAGGTCGATGTGGCCAAACGCGAGAAGTCCACCCGCGAGACCATGACCGACAAAGTGCCGCAGGCGCGCATCTACCGCGCCTGGAACGTGGCTGAAGTGGGCACCACCGACATCGACCAGCTGCAGCTGTTCGCGCAGGTGCTGGGCGGGGCCAAGGCCTCGCGCCTGGACCAGCGCCTGCTGCACCAGGACAAGCTGGTCGACAACGTCAGCGCCGGGGCCTACAGCTCGCAGCTGGGCTCGAACTTCATGATCATGGCCACGGTGAAGCAGGGCGTCGACCCGGCCAAGGTCGAGGCGATCATCGATGAGGAAGTGCGCAAGCTGATCAACGAGGGCCCCACCGCCGCCGAACTGGCACGCGGCAAGACCGCCTTCCGCGCCGGTTTCATCCGTGGCATCGAACGCATTGGCGGCTTCGGTGGCAAGGCCGACGCGCTGGCCGAATGCACCGTCTATGAAGGTGACCCCGGCTGCTTCCGCCGTTCGCTGAAGGTGATCAACGACGCCACCGCCGCCGACGTGCGCGGCATTGGTGCCAAGTGGCTGGGCCCGGGCGACCACACCCTGGTGGTGGAGCCGGGTACCCGCGTGGCGCTGACCGAAGAGGCCTCGGCCACGCCCAAACCGTTCAACGTGCCGGCGGTGGACCCGAAGTTCAGCACCCTGCCGACCCAGGTTGATCGCAGCGCTGGCGTGCCGCAGACCAAGACGTTCCCGGAACTGAAGTTCCCGCAGTTGCATCGTGCAACCTTGAAGAACGGCACCCAGGTAATCCTGGCCGAACGCCATGATATTCCGGTGGTGCAGTTCAGCTATGAGTTCCCGGGGGGCTTCACCGCCGACCAGGGCCGCAAGTCCGGCACCGCCAACTTCACCATGGACCTGATGGGCGAAGGTGCGGGCAAGCTGGGGGCGTTGGCCTTCGCTGACGCCGCCGACATGCTGGGGGCCAGCCTGGGCGCAAGTGCCTCGCTGGACAGCGCCAGCGTCTATCTGTCCGCGCTGAAGGAAAACCTCGCCCCGTCGCTGGCACTGTACGCCGACATGCTGCGTACGCCGCGCTTCGAGCAGGGCGAGATCGACCGGGTCAAGGCGACCTGGATCGCCGGCATCCAGCAGGAGAAGGTCAACCCCAACGCAGTGGCCATGCGCGTGCTGCCGCCGCTGCTGTACGGCAAGGGCCATCCGTACGCCATTCCGTTCACCGGCAGCGGCCGCGAAGCCGACATCCAGTCGCTGACCCGCGAGGACCTGGTGGACTTCCACCGCGACTGGCTGCGTCCGGAGCAGGGCACCCTGATCGTGGTGGGTGACACCACCCTGAAGGAAATCGTACCGCTGCTGAACCGTCAGTTCGGCGACTGGAAGAGCACCGGCCCCGCCCCGCAGGTGAAGGCCCCGGTGGACGTGGCGCGCCCGTCCAACGGCCGCGTGTTCCTGATCGACCAGCCCGGTGCAGTGCAGGCCAACCTGTTCGCCGGCCAGGTGGTGCCCTCGACCCTGGATGCGGGCGCGACCCGCTTTGACATCGCCAATGGCGTGCTGGGCGGCGACTTCACCTCGCGCCTGAACATGAACCTGCGCGAGGAAAAGCACTGGTCGTACGGGGCCCGCAGCAACGCCAACAGCACCCTGGGCCAGCGCCCGTGGGTGGCGATTGCTCCGGTGCAGATCGACAAGACCGGTGAGGCCATGGCCGAAATGCGGCGTGAAATCGCCGACTTCGCCAGCGCCGCCGAGCCGATCACCGCGCCCGAGGTCACCCGCATCCGCAACATCCAGACCCTTAGCCTGCCCGGAGCCTATGAAACCGCCAGCGCGGTGATGGGCACCATCAGCGGCATCGTCCGCTACCAGCGCCCGGACGACTATGTGTTCAAGCGCAAGGCCGAGATCGAAGCGATGACTCCGGCCCAGGTGCAGCAGGCGGCCGCCACGCTGGACCCGAACGCCCTGACCTGGGTCGTCGTGGGCGACCTCAAGCAGACCGAAAAAGAGGTCCGCGCTCTCAACCTGGGTGAGGTGACGGTGATCGACGCCGACGGCAATCCGGTGAAATGAACCGCAGGGGGAGGTAGTGCCGGCCGCTGGCCGGCAACCTCATTCCCCGTCACCGTCCCGCCGTCATCCACCCCCGATTCAGCCCGTTCAGGCAAAATCCCCCCATGACCTTATCGAGCGTCCGCACCATGCGCCTCCTGCTCCTCTCCGCCCTCACCCTGACCGCCACCGCCTGCACCTGGGTGCCGATCGAGCCCAGTGGCAAGACCGTTCGCGTACTGCCTGCCGGCCAGGTGCCCACGGGCTGCCAGCAGCGCGGCGAAGTGGTGGTCACGGTCAAGAGCAAGGTCGGCTTCTACAACCGCAACCCCCTGCGCGTGCAGGAAGAACTGGAAACCCTGGCCCGCAACGAGGCCCCAAGCGCCCAGGCCAATGCCATCCAGGCGGCCGCCGCACCGGCCGACGGCAGCCAGCGTTTCCTGGCCTTCCAGTGCCCGCCGCGCTGACGCATTCAGCCTCATGCCCGGACCATACGCCCGGGCGTGAATTCGTAAAGATGCGGTGAAAGCCGCTGGGGCTTACAATAGCGCCCCCTTCGCCTGAGCCTTGGCGCTAACTGATGCTCTTCAAGAATGTCTCGATCGCCGGTCTGGCGCACATCGACGCGCCGCATACGCTGACGTCGAAGGAAATCAATGAACGTCTGAAGCCGACGCTGGATCGTCTCGGCATCCGCACCGACGTGCTCGGCGACATTGCCGGCATCCATGCCCGTCGCCTGTGGGATGCGGACATGCTGGCCTCCGACGCGGCGACCTTGGCTGCCCGCAAGGCGCTGGAAGACGCCGGCATCGGTGCCGACAAGATTGGCCTGCTGGTCAACACCTCGGTCAGCCGCGACTACCTGGAGCCGTCCACGGCCAGCATCGTCTCGGGCAACCTGGGCGTCAGCGACCAGTGCATGACCTTCGACGTTGCCAATGCCTGCCTGGCCTTCATCAACGGCATGGACATCGCCGCCCGCATGCTGGAACGCGGCGAGATCGACTACGCGCTGATCGTTGACGGCGAAACCGCCAACCTGGTGTACGAGAAGACCCTCGAACGCATGGCCCTGCCGGGCGTGACCGCCGATGACTTCCGCAACGAGATGGCCGCGCTGACCCTGGGTTGCGGTGCCGCCGCCATGGTCATGGCGCGCAGCGAGCTGGTGCCCGAAGCCCCGCGTTACCGCGGTGGCGTCACCCGCTCGGCCACCGAGTGGAACCAGCTGTGCCGTGGCAACCTGGACCGCATGGTCACCGACACCCGCATGCTGTTGATCGAAGGCATCAAGCTGGCCCAGAAGACCTTCATGGCCGCCCGCGAAGCGCTGGGCTGGGCCGTGGAAGAGCTGGACCAGTTCGTGATCCACCAGGTCAGCCAGCCGCACACCGCCGCCTTCATCAAGAACTTCGGCATCGACCCGAAGAAGGTGATGACCATCTTCGGCGAGCACGGCAACATCGGTCCGGCCTCGGTGCCGATCGTGCTGAGCAAGCTCAAGCAGCTGGGCAAGCTGAAGAAGGGCGACCGCATCGCTCTGCTCGGCATTGGCTCGGGCCTGAACTGCTCAATGGCCGAAGTGGTCTGGTAAAACGACACTCCAGTTGACTCCAGGGGCCGGTACTACCGGCCCTTTTTACAGGTGCGATCTGATGTCCCAGCTTCCCGGTTACCCCGCCCATCCGCAGCGTTTCGACGTCCGCCCCGGCCTGTCGATGAGCTATCTCGACGAAGGCCCACGCGATGGCGAAGTCGTGGTGATGGTGCACGGCAACCCGTCGTGGAGCTATTACTGGCGCACGCTCGTGGCCGGCCTGTCGGACAAGTACCGCTGCATCGTGCCCGACCACATCGGCATGGGCCTCTCGGACAAGCCGGACGACAGCCGCTACGAGTACACCCTGCAGTCGCGCGTGGACGACCTGGATGCCCTGCTCAAGCACCTGGGCATCACCGGCCCGGTGACCCTGGCCGTGCACGACTGGGGTGGCATGATCGGCTTTGGTTGGGCGCTGTCGCACCATGCGCAGGTCAAGCGCCTGGTGGTGCTGAACACCGCCGCCTTCCCGATGCCGGCGGCCAAGAAGATGCCGTGGCAGATCGCACTGGGTCGGCACTGGAAGATCGGCGAGTGGATCATCCGCACCTTCAACGCGTTCTCCAGCGGTGCCTCGTGGCTGGGCGTGGAGCGGAAGATGCCGGCCGACGTGCGCCGCGCGTATGTGTCGCCGTACAACAGCTACGCCAACCGGATCAGCACCATCCGCTTCATGCAGGACATTCCGCTGAGCCCGGCCGACAAGGCCTGGTCGCTGCTGGAACGTGCCGGCAAGGCGTTGCCCTCGTTCGCAGATCGCCCGGCCTTCATCGGCTGGGGCCTGCGCGACTTCGTGTTCGACCACCACTTCCTGAAGGGCTTCCAGGCCGCGCTGCCGCAGGCGCAGGTGCACGCATTCGAGGACGCCGGGCACTACGTGCTCGAAGACAAGCACGAAGTGCTGGTGCCGGAAATCCGCACGTTTCTCGATAGCCATCCGCTGTAAGGCAGGATCCGGTAGCGCCGGCCGTTGGCCGGCCCATGCATATGCCGGATGCGTTCATGAGGGCCGGCCAACGGCCGGCGCTACCGTGCTGCGTCCAACAGATTCGGTAGGGCGGGGTTCAAATTCCCTGCCCGCCAGAACACCACCTGCTGCACCCGTGGCGCGTCCTTCAACGCCACGAACGCCACCCCCGGTACACCCAGCCGGCGAAGCGACGCCGGCACCAGTGCCACGCCCAGCCCTTCACCCACCAGGCTGACGATGCTCTGCTGCAGCTGCACCTCCAGCCGGATCTGCGGGCGCAGCCCTTCGCGTGCGAAACAGGCGTCAATCGCCTCGCGCAGGGTCGGCACCACATCGGCCGGTGCGGTGATCAGTGCCTCGTCAGCCAGCTGCGTCACGTCCAGCTGACGCCGCCGCGCCAGCGGGTGTGCGGCCGGCAGCGCCACGCACAGCGGTTCCTCGAACAGCGGCTGCAGCGCCAGTCCATGCAGGTCTGCCGGGGCAAAGCCGATCCCCGCATCCAGTTCGCCTTCGCGCACGCCCTGCAGCAGAGCCAGTGGCAGCGCCTCGCGCAGGCGCAGCTGCACCTGAGGATGGGCGGCAATGAAGCGCCGGGCCAGCGGCGGCACCGAGCTGTGCGCTGCATGCATCATGAAGCCCACGCGCAGCTCGCCGAGTTCACCCGCGGCCACCTGTTGCGCGCTGCGGCAGGCCTGTTCCAGCCCGACCAGCACGTCGCGCGCATCCTGGGCGAAGCGCGTGCCGGCGGCCGTCAGCCGCACATGGCGTGAGTCGCGCTCCAGCAGGGTCACCCCGAGCGCCTTCTCCAGCCCGGCGATCTGCCGGCTCAGCGGCGGCTGGGTCATGTGCAGCCGTTCGGCCGCCTTCCCGAAGTGCAGGGTGTCGGCCACGGCCAGGAAACACTGCAGGGCGCGGATGTCGATCATGCACAAAGAGTATCGCTGAAGGCCGCCGAAAGCATTGGAAGGTATTGATTCCGGCGCGTAGCCTGCAGCGCACGCTTCCAGGGAATCCCCCATGTTGTCCGTGCTGGCCATCGTGCTGCCCATCTTTGGCCTGATCTGCGCCGGCTGGCTGGCCCGCCGCAGTGGTGCGCTGGGCCCGCACTCGACCTCCGAGCTGAACCGCTTCGTGGTGTATCTGGCGCTGCCGGCGCTGTTGTTTGACGTGGTCGCCAACGCCCATTGGCAGGCGCTTTGGAATCCCGCTTTTCTGCTCAGCTTCGGCGGCGGCACCGCGCTGGTGTTCGCCGGGACGGTGCTGCTGCAGCGCCGTCGCGGCCAGCCATTGGCCGACGCCAGCATCGACGGCCTCAACGCCGCCTATGCCAACACCGGCTTCATCGGCTTTCCGCTGGCGGTGGCGGTGCTCGGCACTGCGGCGCTCACCCCCACCCTGGTGGCGACCCTGCTGACCGTGTGCGTGCTGTTCGCGCTGGCCATCGTGCTCGTGGAAACCGGCCTGCAGCGCGAAATGCGCCTGCATCATCTGCTGTGGAAGGTCACCCGGGCCCTGCTGCGCAACCCGCTGGTGCTGGCCCCGTTGCTGGCGCTGCCGCTGATGGCCACCGGCACGCACCCGCCGGCTCCCGTGCAGACGTTCCTGAAGCTGCTGGGGGGCGCGGCATCGCCGTGCGCGTTGATCGCACTGGGGCTGTTCCTGGGCGAGCGCCGCAACGTGCCCGAGGGTACCGGACGCACCGCGCTGGGGTTGGGCACGGCCAAGCTGCTGCTGCAGCCGCTGCTGGTCTGGCTGCTGGCCACCCAGGTGTTCCACCTCGACCCGGTGCTGACCCACGCCGCCGTGCTGCTGGCCGCGCTGCCGACCGGGACGGGGCCGTTCATGCTGGCCGAATTCCACCGCCGCGAGGCCGGCACGACCGCCGCCACGGTGCTGGGGACCACCCTGGTCTCCGTGCTGACCCTGACCCTGTACCTGACCTGGGTGGGGCCGACGGCGGGCTAGTCCTTGAACGGCCAGTCGGCCGCGGTCAGCACCGGCAGTCCGAAGGCAATGCGGGCCTTGTCGCACTGCGGGCTGGCCTTGCCGTACTCCCACGAGGCATCGACCTCCCGGCACACGCTGGGCCGGTTGGGGTGGATGCTGCAGCGGGAGTAGACCCCGATCTCTGCATCCAGTGCGACGCAGCGTACCGGCTTGGAGTGGGTGCCACGCATGCACAGCCGGTGCGGGTCCAGCACCTCGGTCAGTTCATGCGGCACGCCGCCGGGGGTGACTTCGTCCGACTCCATCCAGTGGAAGGCCACGCGGTACTGGGTGCAGCACGCGCCGCAGGTCATGCAGGGATGGGCCATGGATGCCGGCCTTCGGGCGGCGGAGAGCGGGAGGGAAGGGCGCGAATTTTCCACGGCGGCGGCCGCCGCGCAAGAATTTTCTGCAGCGGCGACAATGAACGGATGAACAGCCCCACCAATATCGCCGCGCGCCTGCCAGAACTGGCCCGCGAACGCCCCGACCAGATTGCCATCCGCTGCCCCGGAAAGCCGGGCCCCACGGGCATGGCGCGCTATGACGTGACCCTGGATTACCGCACCCTCAACGCCCGCAGCGACGCCATGGCGGCCGGGCTGGCCGCCTACGGCATCGGGCGTGGCATGCGCGCCGTGGTGATGGTGCGGCCGTCGCCGGAGTTCTTCCTGCTGATGTTCGCGCTGTTCAAGAACGGCGCGGTGCCGGTGCTGGTTGACCCTGGCATCGACAAGCGCGCGCTCAAGCAGTGCCTGGACGAGGCCCAGCCGCAGGCCTTCATCGGCATCGGCCTGGCCCACGTGGCGCGATTGGTGCTGCGCTGGGCCCCGGGCGCGAAGAGCCTGGTGACCGTGGGCCGGCGCTGGGGCTGGGGTGGTACCACCCTGGCCCAGCTGGAGGCGCAGGGCGCCCGCGCGCCGCAGCCAATGGCCGCCACCGACGGCGACGACGTGGCCGCGATCCTGTTCACCAGCGGCTCCACCGGCGTACCCAAGGGCGTGGTCTACCGCCATCGGCACTTTGTCGGTCAGGTCGACCTGCTGCGCTCCGCGTTCGGCATGGAAGCGGGTGGGGTGGACCTGCCGACCTTCCCGCCGTTCGCGCTGTTCGACCCGGCGCTGGGCCTGACCTCGGTGATTCCGGATATGGACCCCACGCGTCCGGCCAAGGCCGACCCGCGCAAGCTGCACGACGCCATCGACCGCTTCGGGGTGATCCAGCTGTTCGGCTCGCCGGCGCTGATCCGGGTGCTGGCCGACCACGGCCAGCCGCTGCCCGGCGTGCGCCTGGTGACCTCGGCCGGTGCGCCGGTGCCGCCGGACGTCGTCGCGCGGTTCCGTCGCCTGCTGCCCGACGACGCCCAGTTCTGGACCCCGTACGGGGCCACCGAGTGCCTGCCGGTGGCGGTGGTGGAAGGCCGCGAACTGGAGAACACCCGCGAGGCCACCGAGCACGGAGCAGGCACCTGCGTCGGCCACGTGGTTGCGCCCAACCAGGTGCGCATCATCGCCATCGACGATGCGCCGTTGCCGCAGTGGACGCAGGTCTGCGAAGTGGCCACCGGCGTGGTCGGCGAGATCACCGTCGCCGGCCCCACCGCCACCGACAGCTACTTCAACCGCCCGCAGGCCACCGCCGCGGCCAAGATCAACGAGACCCTGGCCGACGGCAGCACCCGCGTGGTGCACCGCATGGGCGACGTCGGCTACTTCGACGAACAGGGCCGGCTGTGGTTCTGCGGGCGCAAGACCCAGCGCCTGGAAACCGCGCAGGGTCCGCTCTACACCGAGCAGGTGGAGCCGGTGTTCAACACCCTCGACGGCATCGCCCGCACCGCGCTGGTCGGCGTAGGCGCACCCGGCCAGCAGGTGCCGGTACTGTGCTACGAGCTGAAAGCCGGCGTTGCTGATTCGCCGGCGCTGCAGCAGCGTCTGCGCGAACACGCGCTGGCGCATCCCGGCACCGCACGCATCGAACACTTCCTGCCGCACCCCGGCTTCCCCGTCGACATCCGTCACAACGCCAAGATCGGCCGCGAAAAGCTGACGCTCTGGGCCGCAACCCGCATGGAACAACACGCATGAAGATTCTGGTCACCGGTGGTGGTGGTTTCCTTGGCCAGGCGCTGTGCCGTGGCCTGGTCGAGCGCGGACACGAAGTGCTCAGCTTCAATCGCAGCCATTACCCGGCATTGGCCGCGCTGGGCGTGGGGCAGATCCGCGGCGACCTCGCCGATGCCGAGGCGGTGCGCCATGCGGTGGCCGGCGTCGATGCGGTGTTCCACAACGCCGCCAAGGCCGGTGCCTGGGGCAGCTATGACAGTTACCACAAGGCCAACGTGGTGGGCACTGACAATGTGCTTGCCGCCTGCCGTGCCAACGGCGTGGGTCGGCTGGTGTATACCTCCACGCCCAGCGTCACCCACCGCGCCACCCATCCGGTGGAAGGGCTGGGTGCGGACGAGGTTCCGTATGGTGAGAACTTCCAGGCCCCGTACGCCGCCACCAAGGCGATTGCTGAACAGCGCGTGCTCGCGGCCAATGATGCGCAGCTGGTCACCGTGGCGCTGCGCCCGCGTCTGATATGGGGGCCCGGCGACCAGCAGCTGGTGCCGCGCCTGGCCGCGCGCGCGCGCGCCGGTCGCCTGCGCTTCGTCGGCGACGGTACCAATCTGGTCGATACCACCTACATCGACAACGCCGCGCTGGCGCATTTCCAGGCGTTCGATCACCTCGCCCCTGGCGCGGCCTGCGCCGGCAAGGCGTACTTCATTTCCAACGGCGAACCGCTGCCGATGCGCGTGCTGCTCAACAAGCTGCTGGCCGCGTCGGGCGCACCGCCGGTGGAGAAGTCGATCAGCTTCAAGACCGCCTATCGCATCGGTGCGGTGGCCGAGCGTATGTGGCCGTTGCTGCGGTTGAAGGGCGAACCGCCGATGACCCGCTTCCTCGCTGAGCAGCTGTGCACGCCGCACTGGTACAGCATGGAGCCGGCACGGCGTGACTTCGGCTATGTGCCTCAGGTCAGCATTGACGACGGCCTCACGAGGCTGAAGGCTTCATTGCGCGATGAGGTTGCCATCACTCGCTGAACACCGGCCAATCGACAACATGGCAGCACGCCAATCCGGCACGCATCACCACGCGAGGATCGACATGCTGCACTACGCCGTAGTTTTCTTTGTAATCGCCATCATTGCGGCGGTGCTCGGTTTCTCCGGCATCGCCGGTGCCGCCAGCAACATTGCCTGGATCCTGTTCGTCGTGTTCCTGATCCTGGCTGTGATCTCGATGTTCCGTAAGCGTACGTAGTACCCGCAGTACCTGCCTTGACGGCAGTGCGGCGGGCACCTCTCTCCTGCCCGCCGCACTGCCGCCGAAGAGCCACGCATTGCGTGGCTTTGCCATGTTGGGGGACCCGTAAACCCACGCCCTGCGTGGCTTTGACCAACCTGACACCGCGCGCAGCCACGCAGGGCGTGGCTCTACGGTGTATCGACCGCCAGGCACCCGCCATTCAAGGCCCGCAGGTAGAATGGCCGCATGCCCCGCTCCCTGCTTTCCTCCCTCAAGCCCCTGGCCGGCAATGCCCTGCAACTGGCATTGAACCGCACCCTGGCGCTGGACCCGGACACCCGCCATGCGTTGGCCGCACTGGACGGCCGCCATATCGCCCTGACTCTGGAATCGCCCGCGCTGGCGATGCGCATCGGGGTGGACGGCGAGCGCCTGACCGTGGGCCCGGTGGACCCGGGCCAGGAACCGGACCTGGCCGTGCGCAGCACGCTTGGCGGCGTACTGGCGCAGCTGCCGCTGATTGCCAACGCCCGTCGCGGTGGCGATGCCCCGGCAGGGCGGGTCAAGGTGTCCGGCGATGCCGAACTGGCGCGCCGCCTGCAGCAGCTCGCCAGCCGCTTCGACCCGGACTGGCAGCTGCCGTTCGTGCGTGTGTTCGGCGACATTCTGGGCGTGCAGGTGGCCAACACCCTGCGCTCGGCCCTGCAGCACGCGCGCCGTGGCGCGTCCGATCTGGCGCACACCGCCGCTGAATTTGTCACCGAGGAGTCGCGCGACGTGGTACCCCGAGCAGAACTTGATGCCTTCCATGACGATGTGGACGTGATGCGCGACGACGTCGAACGTCTGGCAGCCCGCGTGCAGCGCCTGCAGCAGGTGCGCGCATGAAGGCCGTATTCCGCGCCAGCCGTATCGGCCGCGTGATCCTGCGCTATCGCCTGGATGACCTGCTACAAGGCACGCCGCTGGAACGCTGGCTGCGCCTGGCCAAGCCGTTCGTTCCGCGTGCATCAGCCGACATCGCCGCACAGTCGCGCGGTGCCCGCCTGCGCTTGGCGCTGCAGGACCTGGGCCCGATCTTCGTCAAGTTCGGGCAGATCCTGTCCACCCGCCGCGACCTGATTCCGGCCGACGTCGCCAACGAACTCACCCTGCTGCAGGATCGCGTGAAGCCGTTCGACGGCGACGCTGCCCAGCGCATTGTCGAAGCCGCGCTCGGCCGCCCAGTCAGCGAGGCCTTTGCCAGCTTCGACCTGCAGCCGCTGGCTTCGGCCTCGATTGCGCAGGTGCATGCGGCCACCCTGGCCGATGGCCGCCAGGTCGTGGTCAAGGTGCTGCGCCCGGACATCGAAAAGCAGATCGACGCCGATATCGCGCTGCTCAAGTCCGCCGCCGCTCTGGTCGAGCGCACTCACCCGCGCGCTGACAAGATCCGTCCGCGAGAAGTCGTGGCCGAGGTGGAAAACACCCTGTCCGCCGAACTCGACCTGCAGCGCGAAGGTGCCAACGCCAGCGTGCTGCGTCGCTTCTGGCTGGACTCGGACGACCTTTACGTGCCCGAAGTGATCTGGAGCCACACCGCCGAGCGCGCGCTGACGCTGGAGCGCGTGTGGGGCATTCCCTCCGACGACATCGCCGCACTCGACAAGGCCGGCATCGACCGCAAGGCGCTGGCTGCCAAGGGCGTGCGCGTGTTCTACACGCAGGTGTTCCGGGACAACTTCTTCCACGCCGACGCGCACGCCGGCAACATCTGGGTCGACACCGATCCGGCCCGCCGCGACAACCCGCGCTTCATTGCGCTGGACTTCGGCATCATGGGCCAGCTTTCCGAGGAAGATCAGTACTACCTGGCCGAGAACTTCATGGCCATCTTCAACAAGGACTACCGGCGCATGGCCGAGCTTCACGTGGAAGCCGGCTGGATGCCCAACAACGTGCGCATCGATGAACTTGAAGCGGCTGCACGTTCGGTCTGCGAGCCCTACTTTACCCGCCCGCTGTCGCAGATTTCGCTGGCCGAAGTGCTGATGAAGCTGTTCCGCGTCGCCCAGCGTTACCAGCTGACCCTGCAGCCACAGCTGATCCTGCTGCAGAAAACCCTGCTCAACATCGAAGGCGTGGGCCGCCAGCTTGACCCGCAGCTGGACATCTGGGCGGTGGCGCGGCCGGTGCTGGAACGCATTCTGCGCGAACGCTACAGCCCGCGTCGCGTGTTGAAGGAACTGCGCAAGCGTCTGCCGGAAATCATGACCCACACTCCGGACATGCCACGCCTGGTGCACGCGTGGCTGAAGCAGCAGGTGGAGGGCGACCATGAGCTGTCGATGCGCTCCGTCGATCTGGTCGCACTCAACAACAACCTGCAGAAGCTGCAGAAGCGCGCGGTGGCCGCGATAGCCGGCGTCGGCCTGCTGATTGTCGCCGCGGTGCTGTACGGCATGCAGCCTGGCGGTTGGTACTTCGGTGATGCGCCACTGCTGAGCATTGCCAGCGGTGCGGCGGGGCTGTTCTCGCTGGGTGCGGCATGGTGGCGGCGGTGATTGCAGTGGAAGACGCATTACCCGAAATCGAAACGCCTGTGGCGCTCCCGCCGCTGCAGCTGCTGCATCTGGACGAGCGTCTGGCCGTGGTCAACAAGCCCGCCGGGCTGATGGTCCACGACAGTAAGCTGGCCCGGGGCGAAGACGATTTCCTCGCCGACCGCCTGCGTGAGCAGCTCGGCAAGCCGATCTTCCTGGTGCACCGGCTGGACCGCGCCACCAGTGGTTGCCTGCTGCTGGCCTTCGATCGCGAAAGCGCCGGCACGCTGGGCAAGGCGCTGATGGGCGGTGATGTCACCAAGGATTACCTGGCAATCTGCCGGGGCTGGCCGGCGGAAGAAGCGTTCACCGTCGACCACGACCTGGACGGTGGCCCCGGCAAGCCGGTCAAGAAGCAGGCCATCACGCACTTCCAGCGCGTGGCGGTGGGTGAGATCGCGGTGCCGGTCGGCGAGTTCCCGACCTCACGCTACGCATTGCTGCGCTGCCAGCCGCAGACCGGGCGCTTCCGCCAGATCCGCCGGCACCTCAAGCATCTGTCGCATCACCTGATTGGAGATACCAGCCATGGCGATGGCCGGCACAACCGCAGCTTCCGCATGCAGGGCATCCACCGCATGCTGCTGCACGCCGAACGTCTGCGCTTCCCCCATCCAGACGGCGGGCTGATGGACGTCAGCGCGCCGGTGGATGGGGAATTCGCCAAGGCGATGGATCTGTTCGGCTGGCGGTAAGTCCGCGCGGACACGCATGGCGTGTCCCTACAGGTCGTTCGACCCATCAAAGCCGGGCGACCAAGGACCGTAGTGACGCGCCATGCGCGTCAATGCCACGATCCTGCGCACCTAAATGCGCGTGCGTCGTCATTTCCCGGTCGGTGCCGCAGCCGGTGCGGGCTGTTCATTCACAATCGCTTCCAGATCCTTCTGCAGGTCCACAAACAACGGCTGCATCCGCTCCTGGATCGCCACCATCACGTTCTGCATCAGCGCCGGGGTCTTGTCGAGCAGGCTCTGGCCCGCCGAGCTCTCATAGAACTCGGCCATCGCCAGCACGTCTTCCTTGCTGAAGGTCTTCTTGTACAGGTCCACGTACATCGGCCGCAATTGCTGCCACGACAGCGCCTGGCGGATGGTCTGGTTGGTGCGCTGCTCGATGCGCTGCAGCTGCGCGCGCTGGGTTTCATCCAGCTGACGCTGCTGCGCCACCTGTTCGAACTGCTGGCGCTGCATCGCTTCAATCTGCGGCAGCATGGTGTCCAGCATGCTCTGCGCGCGCGAGGCGGCCAGCAGGCGGTTGATGTCGGCGTCGGTCGGCGGTGCGGCCAGGGCCGGCGCGATGGCGGCCAGGCCCAGGGCCAGGCCAAGAACCAGGCGGGTCAGGCCACGGCGGGCCGGTCGGCGGATCAGGGTCATCTCGATGCATCCTGCAGTACGGAAAGCCCGAGCATACCCGGCTGGCGTGGACGGCGCGGTGGTGGCCGCGTCGAAGATCGTGACGATAGTCACCCCGTTGTGACCCGTTACCCGCCCATTCGATACCAATGGCGTACGTTCCAGTCACCAAAGGCGGCGGTCCAGCCTTTACAATGCCGCCCATGGGAAATGGGCCTGTCACCATCAACGCGCACCTGACGATTCCGGACTCGGAACTCGTCGAACGCTTCGTGCGCGCCAGTGGGGCTGGCGGCCAGAACGTGAACAAGGTCTCCACTGCGGTGGAACTGCGCTTCGACGTGGCCGGCTCGCCGTCGCTGCCTGAAGCGCTGCGCACGCGCCTGCTGGCGCGTCGCGACCGGCGCATGACCGGCGAGGGCGTACTGGTGATCGACGCCCAGCGTTTCCGCACCCAGGACCGCAACCGCGAAGACGCCCGCGAACGCCTCGCCGCCTTCATCCAGGCCAGCCTCAGCGTGCCCAAGGCACGGGTGGCGACCAAGCCCTCGTTCGGGGCCAAGATGCGTCGCCTGGACGCCAAGAAAGAGCGCTCGCAGATCAAACGCGCGCGCACCACACGCAATTGGGAGTGATTGCTTGAACAACGCACAACTCGTTCCGGCCATTCCGCCGAACATGCCGCAGGTCAAACCCAGCCGTTTCTGGCGCTGGGCCGCGCGCTGCGCGCTGCGCCTGGGCGGCTGGAAGATCCAGGGCACGCTGCCGAACGTGCCCAAGCTGGTGATGATTGTCGCCCCGCATTCGTCCAACTGGGACGGCTACTGGGGCATGGCAGCCAAGATTGCCATGGGCCTGCAGGTGCGGGTGCTGGGCAAGGCCTCGCTGTTCTGGTGGCCGCTGGGGCCGCTGCTGCGCAGGCTGGGCGTGATTCCGCTCGACCGCAGCTCGCCGCAGGGCACCGTGGAACAGGCCGTGCGCCTGATCCGTGAGTCCGACAAGATGTGGTACGTGATCACCCCCGAAGGCACCCGCAAGGCGGTCGAACACTGGAAAGCCGGCTTCCTGAAGATCGCCCGCATGGCCGATGTGCCGGTGCTGGCCGCGTACTTCCATTACCCGGAAAAGATCATCGGGCTCGGCCCGGTGTTCCATTCCACCGGCGACGACGTGGCCGACATGGCCACCATCCGCGAGTGGTACCGCCCCTGGCAGGGCAAGAACCGCGGCACCGTCTGAGCCTTCACGCCGGCTCCCGGGGCCGGCACAGCCAGATGCCACGTCCGGCACATGCCGGCCACGGGCAATGGGAGTAGGGTGACCGGCTGCAACTTTCTGCAGCCGCACTCTTCCCAGGAGCCCGTTTCATGTCGCGTACCGTCATTCTGGCCGCCGCCATCAGCCTGGCGCTGGCCGCTTGTTCCGGCAAGGAGTCCACCCCCGTGACCGATGCCCAGACCCCCGCTGCCCAGCAGCCGGCCGATGCCTCCACCAACCCCCTGTTGAGCGCCAGCACGCTGCCGTTCCAGGCCCCGCCGTTCGACCGCATCAAGGACAGTGATTACCTGCCGGCCTTCAATGAAGGCATGAAGCAGCACCTGGCCGAAGTGCGCAAGATCGCCGACAACGCCGAGCCGGCCACCTTCGACAACACCATCGAAGCACTGGAGCGCAGCGGCGAAACCCTGACCCGCGTGTCGCGCGTGTTCTTCGGCATTGTGCAGGCCGACACCAACGACGCCCGCCAGAAGATCCAGGAAGAAGTGGCCCCGAAGCTGGCCGAGCACCAGGACGAGATCAACCTCGACCCGAAGCTGTTCGCGCGCATCAAGAGCATCTACGACCAGCGCGATTCGCTGGGCCTGGATCCGGTGCAGAAGCGCCTGGTGGAACGTGACTACCAGGAGTTCGTGCGCGCCGGTGCGCAGCTGAGCGACGCCGACAAGGCCACCCTGCGCAAGCTCAACGTGGAAGAAACCACGCTGGCCACCAAGTTCCACACCCGTCTGGTCGCCGCGACTGCCGCTGCCGCCGTGGTGGTGGACGACAAGGCCAAGCTGGCCGGCCTGAGCGAAGAAGAGATCAACACCGCGGCCGCCGATGCCAAGGCCCGCAACCTCGAAGGCAAGTTCCTGCTGCCGCTGCAGAACACCACCCAGCAGCCCGTGCTTGCTTCGCTGAGCGACCGCGACCAGCGCGCCGCCGTGCTGAAGGCCTCGGAAACCCGCGCCGAGCGTGGCGACGCCAACGACACCCGCGAAACCGTGCAGCGCCTGGCCCAGCTGCGTGCGCAGAAGGCCAAGCTGCTCGGCTTTGAAAACTACGCTGCGTACAGCCTGGCCGACCAGATGGCAAAGACCCCGGCCGCCGCGACCAAGCTGCTGACCGACACCGTGCCGGCCGCCACCGCCAAGGCGCGCGGTGAGATCGCCGAAATGCAGAAGGTGATCGACGCACAGAACGGTGGCTTCAAGCTGGCTGCTTCGGACTGGGACTTCTACGCCGAGCAGGTGCGCAAGGCCCAGTACGACCTCGACGAGTCGCAGATCAAGCCGTACTTCGAGCTGGACAACGTGCTGCAGAACGGCGTCTTCTATGCCGCCACCCAGCTGTATGGCATCACCTTCAAGCCGCGCACCGACATTCCGACCTATCACCCGGACATGAAGGTGTATGAGGTGTTCGACAAGGACGGCACCTCGCTGGCGCTGTTCTACACCGACTACTTCAAGCGCGACAGCAAGTCCGGTGGCGCGTGGATGGACGTGTTCGTCGAGCAGAACGGCCTCACCGGCGACAAGCCGGTGGTGTACAACGTGTGCAACTTCACCAAGCCCGCCGCCGGCCAGCCCGCGCTGCTCAGCTTCGATGACGTGACTACCCTGTTCCATGAGTTCGGCCACGCACTGCACGGCATGTTCTCGAACGTGAAGTATCCGTCCATCGCCGGCACCAGCACCTCGCGCGACTTCGTCGAGTTCCCCTCGCAGTTCAACGAGCACTGGGCGCTGGACCCGAAGGTGTTTGCCAACTACGCCAAGAACTACAAGACCGGCGAGCCGATGCCGCAGGCGCTGGTGGACAAGATCCTGAAGGCCCGTACCTTCAACCAGGGTTACGCCACCACCGAGTACCTGTCGGCCGCACTGCTCGACCTGGCCTGGCACACCCAGCCGGCCGACGCCAAGCTGCAGGACGTGGCTCCGTTTGAAGCGGCCGCACTGAAGAAGTTCAAGGTCGACCTGCCGCAGGTCCCGCCGCGCTACCGCACCACCTACTTCGACCACATCTGGGGCGGCGGCTACTCGGCCGGCTACTACGCTTACTTCTGGGCCGAGGTGCTGGACCATGATGCGTTCGAGTGGTTCAAGGAACACGGTGGCCTGACCGCAGAGAACGGCCAGACCTTCCGCGACAAGATCCTCTCGCGCGGCAACAGCGTGGAACTGGCGGATTTGTACCGCGAGTTCCGCGGCAAGGATCCCTCGGTGGAACCGCTGCTGGTGAATCGCGGTTTGAAGTAATCGCGAGATGGTTTGAAACACGAACGGCGGGGGAAACCCCGCCGTTCGTGTATATGGGACCGATCCGCGTAGGGACACGCCATGCGTGTCCGCGATATCCCCACATCGTTCCGCGATCACCCGGACGCGCATGGCGCGTCCCTACATGACTACGGCCGACCAAACTTCGGACTCGCCCACCCCTCACGCTGCGCCCGATCCACCTCATCCTCCTCACCATATGCAGGTGGCTCGGCCGAACGCTTGCTCGCCTTGTGGGTCGCAATGACCGCTTTGTTGACCGTCTTGCTCAACACGGTCAGATCCACCACATGCGGATCGCGCTCGTAGGCGATCAGCCGATCCACCAGCAGCCGAACCAGATCCGGCGCATGACACTTCCGCCGCTTGGCGATGCCTTTCAACCGGCACCGCATCTCGTCTTCCATCCTGAACTTGAACCACTTTGGATGCTTCATCAGCGCCTCCGCATGCGAGGCGGGATGTGGCTGTACGGCAGCACCTCGGTATAGCGCACCGTGCGGTCCAGGATCTTCGGAACGTGCAGCGCCACCGGGCCATGCGGGCCAATCACGCGGTAGAGCAGAAAGCCCTCGCCGTACTCGGTGCGAATGCGGGTTCCGGAGCCCATGCCGACTTCGTGCAGCCAATGGCCGCGCGACATCAGGAAAGGCGTGGTGGGATCGTCGTAGATGTCCCATGGGATGCCGTGGCCGGCAGCGGGTGCGACGCTGTCGTTCTGGTCTTCGGGTTGTACGGATGAATCAACTGCCGGGGTGATAACCCTTCGCTTATGCATCGGATGCCCTCAACTAGGTGTGTCCCTCGCCGGGGCGGCGAGGGAGAGGTCGGGAGGTCAAAAGCCGCACACAGAGAGGCGGAGGGCGTATTCCCCAGAGGAGGGTGTTGTATTAGCCACCCTCCCGACCATGGGCAAACGAACTGTATCTCTGTGTAGGAGCTTTTGTTCTCCGTCCGCGCACCATGCCGATCGGGAAATCGCAATAAAACAGGCAAAAGCGACGTCTTTCGAGAGATCTCGCAGTCAATGCAACTCGATGACGCATGCGCCCCGAATTGGTGAGAACTGCGTTCCAGAATAGACAGAATCAATCGACATCAGGCACGGATTGGTGCGCGCATCGTCATGACTTGCAACGTTGTTCGTGATGGCGAAGGTGTCGTGTGCGTCAATCTGCGCGAAACGCAGCCCGCGATCCTGCATCCGAAGCCCCGCCGGGCGAGAGCCCGGCGAACAGCGCCATCGTCCTGTGCACGTAGCAATTCGTAGTGACACGCCATGCGTGTCAACCGCGCGCAGCGCGGCACAAACATCCGAAGCCCGCATCCACCGCGTTGCGATCCACCGACCAACGTTTAGAGGTGGCCGAAGACATGTGTAAGGCATTCATGACCACCGAACGGAGAGCGGACGGGCGTGGCCCGTCCCCACATGGGCCCGTCGAATGGTCCGTCCCTACACGGGCCAGCCGAACGCCGTCCCCAAAAGGTAGGCCCCACCCCCATCACGTCCCCACCCGGCACCCCACCTCACTACACCCCAGGTGATCCAGCGCGATCTCCAACGCGTGCATGTAACTCTGCGCGCAATACCCATGCGCCACCCCAATCCGCGAACCCACACCAGCCGGCAGGCATTCTTCAGGCGCACGACAATCATCGTCATGCACTTCCACATACGCGTTATGCAGATGAGGCAACAACCGCTGTAATCGCGGGCTACCCACGCATGCACCCGGATCCAGCAACGTCACCTCACCCCGACTGTGATCTGCCACCCGCAACGCATCCAGTAACTCCTGCTCAGACCCACAGGCCCGGATCGCAACGGTAGTACCGGCATCAATCGCGCGATGCACCAGCGCCTTCAACACCGGGCCCGGCAACGGCTGCGCGGTACGGATCAACTGGCCGGCCGCTTCCGGCCCACGAATGATGAAAATGGACATGACTCAAACCCCCACGGCTGCAGAAAGCAGACGACGTTCGGCAATGGCCAGCGACAACCGGCAGGCGTCATCGCGCCCGCTGCTGCAGACCACGCGCGCCACCGGCGCATGCTGGGGATGCAGGTGTGCATCCAGACCGTCGTCGTCGTTCGCAGCCATTTCGATATAAGGCACGGGCAGCGCGTCCAACGCCGCACACAGCGCCTGGCCATGCACCGCCCATTGCGAGGGTTCAACGTGAACCGCCTCGATCAGCAGGCAGTCCGGCCGGCTGTCCCGTGCCTGGTCCAGGCACGCCAGCAGCGCGGGCAGCGTAGAACAGTCCTGGCAGAACACCGCATGCCCGGCCAACTGGGCCGGTACCAGGTCCGGCGCGCCCTGCGGCGATGCCTGCCGGATCAACAGGATGGTCATGGAACACCTCGACAATGCGCCGGTTGGCGCGGTGTCGCCACGATGCGCGCGGGGGGCATAAAGCCGCCATGCCCGGCGTCGCCGGGGGACGTAAAGTTCGCGTAGCGATTCAGCCGGCGTCGGGGAACTCCGTCCGCCCTGCCTGGGTCACACTTCGCTCTACCTGCAAGGAGCACCCCATGACGGCCGCCACCGCCGACACCGAACCGAAAGGCCTGGTCCACTGGCTGAAGAAGGAAGCCATGCCCATGGCGGTCATGCTCGGCCTGCTGCTGGCCGCGCGCGACACCCTGGCCAACCATTACCAGGTGCCCAGTGGCTCGATGGAGCCGACCCTGATGCCCGGCGATCGAGTGGTGGTGGACATGCGCGCTTATGGTGTGCGGTTGCCGTTCACCAATAAAGAGCTGCTGCATACCGGCGAGCCGCAGCGCGGTGATGTGGTGGTGTTCAATTCGCCGCTGGATGGGACGCGCCTGATCAAGCGCGTAGCTGCCGTGGGCGGTGATCGGGTACGCCTGCATGACGGGCATCTGAGCATCAATGGGCAGCCGCTGCGCGCTGACGGCGGGGGTGAGGTGGAGGACTTCGGCAGTCGTACCGTTTCGCTGAATCTGGATCAGGGCGGCGGCCCGGATATTGATGGCATCACCATTCCGGACGGGAAGCTGTTGATGTTGGGGGATCATCGGGGCAACAGCGCCGATGGGCGGTATTTCGGGCTGGTGAATGCCAGTGAGGTGTATGGGAAGGGGGCGTGGGTGTATTACCGGCGTGGGGATGGGTTTACGTGGAAGTCGTTGTAGGGCGAACGGCAGCCGGGCAAGCCCGGCTCTACGAGATCCCGACCGTCCGTCAGGCCCACGTAGGAGCCACATCGATTCGTATCCATACGTGTAACGTCTCAATCAAGACCAATGAGGTTATGGATCGACCCATAACCCAGGCCTATCCTGAGCGCTGACCCCACGTACCGGCCCACCCCCACGGGCCTGATGCCATGAACGGTGACACCGCCGCGCTGCCGGCCGACCGCAGCGCCCCAGCTGCTTCCCCCGCCGCGGACCACATCAAGCAGGGCACCCCCGCCTTCCGCCGTACCGCTGTCGCGTTGTTCCTGGCCGGCTTTTCCACCTTCGGTCTGCTCTATACGGTGCAGCCGCTGCTACCTGAGTTCACCCGCCACTTCGGCGTCTCCGCCGCGAACAGCGCACTGGCGCTGTCGCTGAGTACCGGTCTGCTGGCGGTGTCGATGCTGATCGCAGGCTTGATCTCCGACCGGGTCGGCCGTCGCAACGTGATGATCACCGCGCTGCTGGCCTCCACCGTGCTCTCGGCCGCCAGCGCGCTGGTCAACGACTGGACCACGCTGCTGATCCTGCGCGCCCTGTTGGGCATTGCCCTCAGCGGTGTGCCGGCGGTGGCGATGACCTACCTGGTCGAGGAAATGGACAGCCGCGCGCTTGGCCTCGCGATGGGCCTGTATATCGGCGGCAACGCGGTGGGCGGCATGAGCGGACGCCTGATTGCGGGCGTGATCGCCGACCATTGGGGCTGGCGCTGGGGCATTGGTGCGGTGTCCATCATTGCGGTCGTCAGCACCGCGCTGCTGTGGATGCAGCTGCCGCCTTCGCGTCACTTCCAGAGCCGCCGCAGCGGCCTGCGCGAACTGCCGGCGCGCTGGCGCACGCTGTTCGCCGATCCGGGACTGCCGTGGCTGTTCGCCACCGCGTTCCTGCTGATGGGCGTGTTCGTCACCCTGTACAACTACCTCGGCTACCACCTGCTGGCTCCGCCGTATCAGCTCAGCCAGACCGTGGTGGGGTTGATTTTCAGCGTGTACCTGGTCGGCACCTTCAGCTCGGCCTGGATGGGCCAGCAGGCTACCCGGCATGGGCGCGGCAAGGTGCTGGCGATCTGCTACGTGTTGATCGCCAGCGGCATCGTGCTGCTGGCCTTGCCGTGGCTGGGCTGCATGGCCGCCGGTATCGCCCTGGTCACCTTCGGTTTCTTCGGCGGCCATTCGGTCGCCAGCAGCTGGGTTGGCAGCCGCGCGGGCATCCTGCGTGCAGAAGCGTCGGCGCTGTACCTGTTCGCCTATTACCTGGGCTCCAGCGTGGCCGGCGCACTCGGCGGCGTGTTCTACACCCACTGGGACTGGTGGGGTGTGTGCGCGTTCACCGCCGTCATGACCTTGGGCGGTGCGAGCATTGCCTGGCAGCTGCGCCGTCGCACCCGTCGGCAGCCGGAGCTTGCCCTCAGCCGTTGATGCCCACCTGCAGCAGGCGGGTGAAGTGGGTGATCAACGGCGAAGGACTGCCACGCCGGCAGGCCACATGCACTTCCGAGCTGGCGGCGCGATCACTGAGCGGCACGAAGCGTGCGCCTTCAACATGGATATGGCTGCACGACGCCGGCAGCACGGTCACCCCCAGCCCTGACGCGGCCAGACTGATCAGCGTGGAAGCTTCACCGGCCTCCTGGATGATGCGCGGGGTAAAGCCAGCACTGCGGCACAGCGCGATGAAGTGGTCGTGGATGCCGGCACCCACCTCACGCAGAAAGCCCACGAACGGCTCATGCGCAAACTGCCGCAACGCAATCGGCGTTCCCTCCGGCACACCGCGCAGCAGCGGATGCTGGTCATTCACCACCAGCGCCAGCGGATCGCTGAACAACTTGCGCGACATCAACGTGGTCGGCAGCGCCCGCTTGCGGATCAGGCCCACGTCCAGCTCATTGGCCACCAGCGCATCAATCTGCTGCAGGGTGTTCATCTCGCGCAGCTTCAACAGCACCTGCGGGAACTGCTGGCGATAGGCAAAAATCGCACGCGGAATCTGCGTGGACAGCGGCGTCGCACGGGTCAGGCCGATGCGTAGTTCACCGGTTTCGCCGCGCTGCGCGCGCTGGGTCAGTTCAATCGCCTGGTCCACGCGCGCCAGCGCCTCGGTGGCCTGGGCCTGCAGCACGCGCCCGGCTTCGGTCAGTTCCACCCGGCGGTTGCTGCGCACGAACAGGCGCGCGCCCAGCAGCGTTTCCAGCTGCCGGATCTGCTGGCTCAGCGGCGGCTGGGACATGCCCAGCCGTTCAGCGGCGCGGCCGAAGTGCAGGGTGTCAGCCACGGCCAGGAAGTAGCGCAGGTGGCGCAGTTCAGTCGACATGAGCAACTTCAGCGTTCCGAATGTCCGCTTTCATCATAGCTGCGCGGAATGAACAGGTCTGGCTGGATCAGCTCGATGAAGGCGCGCGCCTGCGGCGACAGGAAGCGGCCGCGGCGCACGATCACCCCGTAGCTGCGCTCGGGGAACCAGGCGCTCATCGAGCGTGTCACCAGGCGGTCGCGGTCGGCTTCGTTCAAACACAGCGCCGGCACGATGGAAATGCCCATGCCCATCGCCACGTACTGCTTGATCACTTCCCAGCCGCCCACCTCCAGCGCCACCGTGTAGGGCATGCGCTGGCGCTGGAACACCTGGTCGACCAGCCGGTAGGTGATCTGGCGCTTGGGCGGCAACACAAGCGGATAGGCCGAGATCGCCTCCAGGGTCAGCTCGGGCAGTTGGGCCAGCGGGTGGTCGGGTGGGGCAATCAGTACCTGCTCGAAGCGGTAGGCCGGGGCGTAGGTCAGGTCGGCCGGCACGTCGGTCATCGAACCCACCGCCAGGTCGGCCGCGTCGCTGCGCAGCAGATCGGTGCCGTCTGCGCTGATCGCGTTGTGCAGGGTCAGGCGCACGTCCGGGTGGCGCTGGCGGAAGCGCTCCACGATGCGCGGCAGCAGGTACAGGATGGTCGAACTGTTGGCGGCGATGTTCAGCTCGCCGGCATCCAGCCCCTTCACCTTGTCGCGGAAGCTGGCCTCCAGCCCGTCCAGGCTCTCGACCAGCGGCTGGGCCATCTCGAACAACAACTGGCCCTCGCGGCTGGGCACCAGGCGGCGGCCACTGCGCTCGAACAACACCACTCCCAGCTCCCGCTCCAGCGCCTGCAGCTGCTGGCTCACCGCAGGTTGGCTGACGAACAGCGCCTCAGCTGCTCGTGAGACTGAGCCCAGTCGCACCACCTGGCAGAACGCCCGCAGCGGTTTGAGTCGATCAGATTTGTAGGAAAAACGGGGACTTGCAGAGCGCGATGTAGGCATGGCGTTATGACTATAAGTTGAACTTATGCAACGCATTGCAATAACTGTTTTGTCAAATACCACACTCAGGCGCACGGTGGAGTCCACCCCGCATTGCAGGAGTTGGACATGTCCGCTGTCGCCGCCTTCGCCACGCCCCAGCCCACCCCGGCCGATGCCCCGGCCACCCCGGGCATCACCCTGACCACCCAGCTGGCTGGTCAGTCGGCCCTGCTGCCGGCGGGGGTACTGGCGCTGCTGGTGTCGCTGCACCGGGCGGTGGAGCCGGAACGCCAGCGTCGCCTGCAGGCCCGGCGCGAACGCCAGGCCCGCTTCGACGCCGGCGAGCTGCCGGACTTCCGCGCGGACACCGCGCACATCCGCGCCGACGACTGGAAGGTCGCGCCGATCCCGGACGCCCTGCAGGACCGCCGTGTGGAGATCACCGGGCCAACCGACCCGAAAATGGTGATCAACGCGCTGAACTCGGGGGCCAAGGTCTTCATGGCCGACTTCGAGGACTCGACCGCCCCGGCCTGGCGCAATGTGCTGGCCGGCCAGCAGGCGCTGATCGGCGCGGTGCGTGGCGACCTGACCTTTACTGGCCCCAGCGTGGACGGCCAGCCGGGCAAGCACTACGCGCTGCGCCCGCTGCAGGAGCAGGCGGTGCTGATCGTGCGCCCGCGCGGTTGGCACCTGGATGAGAAGCACGTGCGCATTGACGGCCAGCCACTGGCCGGCGGCCTGTTCGACGCAGCGGTGTTCGCCTTCCACAATGCCCGCACCCTGATGTGCCGTCAGCGCGGCCCTTACTTCTACCTGCCCAAGCTGCAGTCGATGGAGGAGGCCGCGCTGTGGGAGACCGCGCTGTCGCACATCGAGGGCATGCTCGGCCTGCCGCACGGGCAGATCAAGGTGACGGTGCTGATCGAGACGCTGCCGGCGGTGTTCGAGATGGACGAGATCCTGCACGCGCTGCGCGACCGTATCGTCGGTCTGAACTGCGGGCGCTGGGATTACATCTTCTCGTACATCAAAACCTTCCGCGCGCACCCGGACAAGGTGCTGCCCGAGCGCGGCCAGGTGACCATGACCCAGCCGTTCCTGAAGGCCTATTCGGAACTGCTGATCCAGACCTGCCATCGCCGTGGCGCACATGCGATGGGCGGCATGGCCGCGCAGATTCCGATCAACCACGATGCCGCCGCCAACGAGCAGGCGATGGCGCGGGTGCGTGCGGACAAGCTGCGCGAAGTGACCGCTGGCCATGACGGCACCTGGGTGGCACACCCGGCGCTGATTCCGGTGGCGCAGGCGATCTTCGACGAACACATGCCCGGGCCGAATCAGCATTCGGTGCTTAGACGCGACGTGAAGGTGGACCGCGATGCCTTGATCGCCACGCCAGCGGGCACGATCACCCGCGCCGGCTTCGAGGGCAACGTGGAAGTCTGCGTGCGCTACCTGGCGGCGTGGCTGGACGGCAATGGCTGCGTGCCGATCCATCACCTGATGGAAGACGCGGCCACCGCCGAGATCAGCCGCAGCCAGCTGTGGCAATGGCTGCACGTGCCGGGCCAGCACCTGGATGAAGGCACCGCGATTGATCTGGCGCTGCTGGATGCGACCTTGGCCGGGCTGCCGGCGCGGCTGGGGGATCGCAGTGCGCTGCCGGGTGGTGCGCGCATTGATGAGGCGATCGCACTGCTGGGCGAGCTGAGCCGGCGTGACACGTTGACTGATTTTCTGACCTTGCCCGCGTACGACCGGCTGGATTGATTTGATCGCAACGCAACCGACCGACGTAAACGCGGTCGACCAACCGAAACGCGTTCGACCAACCGAACGCGGTCGACCAACCGTAGAGCGGGGCTTGCCCCGCTGAGCCGGGCAAGCCCGGCTCTACATGACCCCACCCCGGTCATGACCCCAATCCCATCCCTATCGTTCACCTGGAGAACCGACATGAGCAAGCTGCCGACCGCCGAACAGATCCAGCACGAATGGAACACCGATCCGCGCTGGGCGGGCATCACCCGCAACTACACCGCGGCCGACGTGGTGCGCCTGCGCGGCACGGTGCACGTGGAACACTCGCTGGCCCGACTGGGTGCGGAGAAGCTGTGGAAGTACCTGCATGAAAAGGACTTCGTCAACGCGCTGGGCGCGCTGACCGGCAACCAGGCCATGCAGCAGGTGAAGGCAGGCCTCAATGCGATCTACCTGTCAGGCTGGCAGGTGGCGGCGGATGCCAACCTGGCCGGCCAGATGTATCCGGACCAGTCGCTGTACCCGGCCGATTCGGTGCCGGCGGTGGTCAAGCGGATCAACAACACACTGCTGCGCGCCGATCAGCTTCATCACGCCGAAGGCAAGGATGAAATCGACTTCCTGCAGCCGATCGTGGCCGATGCCGAAGCCGGCTTCGGCGGCGTGCTCAACGCGTTCGAACTGATGAAGGCAATGATCGAAGCGGGCGCGGCCGGCGTGCACTTCGAGGACCAGCTGGCCTCGGTGAAAAAGTGTGGCCACATGGGCGGCAAGGTGCTGGTGCCGACCCGCGAGGCCATCGAGAAGCTGAACGCGGCGCGGCTGGCAGCCGACGTGCTGGGCGTGCCCACTCTGCTGGTAGCACGCACCGATGCGGAAGCAGCGGACCTGCTGACCAGTGACATCGACGGAAACGACCAGCCGTTCGCCACCGGCGAGCGCACCCCGGAAGGCTTCTACCGTACTCGCAACGGGCTGGACCAGGCGATCAGTCGCGGCCTGGCATACGCGCCTTATGCCGATCTGATCTGGTGTGAGACCGGCAAGCCCGACCTGGAATTCGCGCGGAAATTCGCCGAGGCAATCCACGCGAAGTTCCCGGGCAAGCTGCTGGCCTACAACTGCTCGCCGAGCTTCAACTGGAAGAAGAACCTGGACGACGCCACGATTGCGAAGTTCCAGAAGGAAATTGCCAGCTATGGCTACAAGTTCCAGTTCATTACCCTGGCTGGCTTCCACGCGCTGAACTACTCGATGTTCAACCTGGCCCACGGCTACGCCCGCCGCCAGATGAGCGCCTTCGTGGAACTGCAGGAAGCCGAGTTCGCCGCCGCCGACCGCGGCTTCACCGCGGTGAAGCACCAGCGCGAGGTTGGCACCGGCTACTTCGACGCTGTCACCCAGGCCATCCAGCAGGGCCAGTCCTCCACCACCGCCCTGACCGGCTCCACCGAAGAAGAACAGTTCAGCGCCGGCCAGGCGGCCTGACATTCACACGGCGCCTCGTGGGTGCCGGGCAATGCCCGGCACCTTCACGCATCTGGGCGAACAGCCCATGTCTGCTGTTCTACGTGTTGGGGCGGGTCGGGGTGGGTTTGCGGGACACGCCTTAAATCTCCCGTTAGGCTCGGGCGGCACATCCATGTGCCTTCACGGTCCCGCAAACCCACCCCGACCCACCCGGACAGTTGGTCGGCGGCCACCGAAGATCCAATGCACGCGGCCCGGTAGCGTCGGTCGACAGACGACGGCCCTCAAATGCACACCATTCGGTAACGCATGACCCCGAATGGAACAGGGCTCTTGCCGTTGCGCTTGCCGTCCGATCCGCTTCGCGACCAACCCTCGGGGGCGGGCCCGGGTACCCTCCGGAGCGACGCTCCAAAACATGGATGTTTTGGAGCAGCCCCCATGGATGGGTTCACGGCGTGCCGCGGAGCGAGGGTGCCCGGGCCCGCCCCACACGGATGAACTGAAACGCCGCTCTTCACATCAAACCGTGGCCGCCCATCACCCCAACCCGCGTTCCAACAAAACGGGCCAACGGCCAACACCCGAAATTTTGGCCGTTTTTAATGGAACTGGGATGAGGCGCACACTTTTAAGGAGTGCTATCCTCGTCTGCTCACCGGGGGACGCTGGGAAGCGGGTGCACGGGATGACCGGCAAGTTTGCAACGCAAGTGTGCGCGCAAGAACCAGGCATCGCGGAAACCGCGATGGCTGACATCGTGCACGCCGTGCTGAGCGCCGGTGAATTTGCCCTGTTCGCTGAATTCGGCCAGCAGCTGCAGCTGCGCAGTGGTGACTATCTGTTCCACAGCGGGCAGGCCGGCGGCACCATGTACGTCATCGTCAGTGGTGGCATCGAGCTCGACTTCGGCGAAGACCTGGTTGTGAAGACGCTGGGCCCCCAGGAATTCTTCGGCGAACTTGGCCTGCTCATCGGTGACCATCCGCGCAGTGCCGACGCCCGCGCCACCGTCGACAGCGTGGTGCTTGAACTCGGCCACGACCAGTTCCAGCGGCTGGTCGACCGCGATCCCGGTCTGGTCGCCTATTTCCTGCGCCGCACCATCATGCGCGTGGTCAGCAACGAACAGGTTCTGATTCGCCAGTTGCGCCGCCGCAACCATGATCTGGAAGCGGCGCTGGACAACCTGTACGTCACCACCCACCAGCTCACCCATACGCGTGAACTGGTCCGAACCGACGAACTTACCGGTCTGCACAACCGCCGTGGCCTGGCCCTGTATCTGCAGGAATGCCGCAGCACCGACCATGGGGCTCCGCAGGGCCTGCTGCTGATCGACTGCGACCAGTTCAAGCAGGTCAATGACGAACACGGCCACCAGGCTGGCGACCGGGTTCTGCAGAGCGTGGCCAACATCCTGCGCTCGGTGGCCACCGAGGACGACCGCGCCTGCCGCCTGGGCGGAGATGAGTTCTGCCTGCTGCTGCGCCACGCCGACCGGGACAGCCTGCACCACGCCGCTGAATTCGTCCTCAGCGCCGTGCAGGGCCTGCTCGGCCGCGCCACCGCGCACCCCAACATCTGCCCGGTCAGCATCGGGGTCTGCCTGCTCGAGCCCCACACCGACTGGAGCGAGTGGTACGCTCGCGCCGACAACGCGCTTTACCAGGCCAAGCGCCTGGGCGGTAACCGCCTGCACTGGTCGCGTGCCGCGACCGCCAAGCCCTGACGGGAACGCACTCATGAACGGCGACATCGGAACGTCGACCCAGGCCCCGCAGCTCCGAGCCCTGCTGTTCACCGACCTGTGCGACTCGCTGCTGCTTGTGGAGCGCATTGGCGACGTGGCCGCCGCCGAGCTCTTCCAGCACCATGATCGCCTGGTGCTGGCCCTGCAGCAGCAGTGGAATGGGCGGCAGATCGACCGCTCCGATGGCGTGTTCCTGTTGTTTGAGCGCGCCATTGATGGCCTTGGCTTCGCCTTGGATTACCAGCGCGAAGTGCAGAAGCTGGGCCAGCAGCGCCAGCTGCCGCTGCGCGCCCGCGCCGGCCTGCACGTGGGCGAGGTGCTGATCTGGGACAACAGCCCCGAAGCGATCAATGCCGGAGCCAAGCCGGTCGAGGTGGAAGGCCTGGCCAAGCCGATGGCCGCGCGCCTGATGGCACTGGCCCTGCCGGGGCAGATCCTGCTTTCGTCCGTGGCCGAAACGCTGACCCGTCGCGCCAGCAGCGAGCTTGGCGAGCGCGGCGAAAAGCTGCAGTGGCGTTCGCACGGACCGTGGCTGTTCAAGGGTGCCAGCACGGCGCAGGAAGTGTTTGAGGTCGGCGAGCCAGGTTTCGCTCCGTTGCGCATGCCGCGCCCCACGGCCAAAGCGCGCCGCAAGCTGCCGCTGTGGCGGCGCCCGGCCGCGCTGGCCGCTGAAGTTGCGTTGATTGCGGTGCTCGGCATCGGCGGCTGGATCCTGCTGCGTCCAGAACCTGCCATCGCCTTTGCCGAGCGGGACTGGGTGGTGGTGGCCGATGTGGACAACCGCAGTGGCGAGCCGCTGTTCGACATCAGCCTGCAGCGCGCCCTGCTGATGAGCCTGGAGCAGTCGCGCTATGTCAACGTGTTGTCCGACGGCAAGATCCGCGAATCGCGCGAGCTGATGCAGGTGCCGGCCGACAAGCAGTTGAACCGGCAGCTGGCCAGCGACGTCGCTTCCCGAGAAGGCGCACGCATGGTGCTGGCCCCCAGCATTGGCCTGGCCGGTGGGCGCTATGTGGTGTCGGTGGACCTGCTGGATCCCACCAGCCGCGCCGTGGTTCGCAGCTACCGCGCCGAAGCCCGCGACCCGGAAGGCGTGGTCAACGCCGTGGACGATGTGATCGGACGCCTGCGTGAAGGCCTGGGTGAAACGGTGGCCTCGGTGCAGCAGTCGGTGCCGCTGCCGCAGGCGTCGACCCGCAATCTACAGGCGCTGAAGTCGTTCGCGCTGGCCGAAGCCGCGCTCGGCCGCCGTCGTTTCAGCGAGGCGGCAAAACTGTACGAGGCCGCGCTCGACGCCGACCCGGACTTCGCCATGGCCCACATCGGCCTGGCCAAGCTGCTGGTCCGGGTCGACAAGCGCTCCGAGGCGCTGCCCTATCTCAACCGCGCACTGGCACTGGGCGAGCGTCTGCCTCATCGCGAACGCCTGTACCTGAAAGCGTGGAGCAGCGAGCTGCGCCCCGAGAACTGGGCGCTGGAAGACTGGAGGGTGTTGGCCGATGTCTACCCCGACTTCTTCGCCGGCCTGTCCAACACCGCGTGGTACCTGCTGGTGGACAACCGCTTCGCCGAGGCCGAACGCTACGGTCACGCCGCGTCAGTGCCGCAGGACGTGATGCGCGCCTATCCCATTGGCTACGTCGGCTGGATACAGCTGGGCACCAACCGCTATGACGAAGCGCTGCGCAGCTTCCAGGTGGCCGAGCAGCTGACCGGCCGCAACGGCAGCGACATGCGCTCGGACGTGCTGGTCGCGCAACGCCGTTACAAAGAAGCGCAGGCACTGCTGGCGCAGCTGCCCAAGCCGCGCGACGAGCTGCAGACCATCATGCACCAGCGTGCGCGGGTGCTGCTGGCGGCCGACCAGGACGACTGCACCGGCATGAACGAGGCGATCGCCAGCGAACCTGCTCCCACCGAATCCACCGACTTCGTCATCCACGTAAGGCTGATGCAGGCGGTGGTGGACACCGCCTGTGAGAAGCCCGATCCGGCACGGCTGGCCGAGATCGCGGTGCAGCTGAAACCGCTGCTGGCGCTTACCCACGAGCCGAATCTGTCCGACCGGGTCTCGCGCCTGCTGATGCTGGTGTACCTGGCGCAGCGCCAGGGCAATACGGCGTTGGCTGACGCGCTGCTGCGCGACCATGATGACTTGGCGGCACAGATGAAGAATCCCGTCGTCAGCAAGTGGCGCACCATCGTGCTGGCCATGCAGCAGATCGGCAGGAACCAACCGGCACGCGCCGAAGCCCTGCTGCTGCCGCTGATGGATGGCACCGAACCGGTGCAGGCACGCGTGGTGCTGCGTGAGGCGCAGCGACGGCTGGGCAATGCGGAAGAATTCCAGAAGCAGAACGAGTGGCTGTTTGCGCATCGCGGCCGCGCCTTTGCGGAAGTGGCGGTGATGCAGCTGATGCAGCCACTGAGCGTGCATGACACACTGGGCGACGCCTCCCTGCGTCCGCGTTGAGGCGAACGCAGGGAAGGTGCATCAGCGTAATGCGCTGGCAACTTTTCCGGCTTCGAAGCAGAAAATCACCTGCATGGTCGACTGCGAGGTACTCAGGTACTTCTCCAGCTGGGCCTGCACAGCGCGCAGCTCTTCCACACTGGCCAACTGGGTGACGTCGCAGCAGTCCGGCACCGCGTCGGTGCCGTAGCCGATCTCGGTCAGCGCCTTGGCTGCGTCGGCCTGGAACAGCGCGCGGAAATCCGCATCCTCAATAAGACGGCTGACCAGCTGTGAGGCAGCCTCAGGGGTGATCTTGCTCTTGCCGGTGTTCTTGTCGCTCATGACAGTCGATCCAAAGGTGGAAGTACGGTTATCGGCGATGGCAGACGTTCCTGTAGCGCCACGCCCTGCGTGGCTTCGCGGCACCTGCCGGCGCGCGGTTTTGTGCCCAACGACGTTTCCCGTCCTGAGCGGCCAACATTGCAGCAGATCGCAACCCGCCCCCTAGAATATCCGCACCCTCCCAACCCACCTACCGCGACCCATGCGCCTGCGCCGCTGCTCCATCGTCATGTTCGAACCGCGCGAGGAGGTGCAATTCGACCTTCAGTCGCTGCTGCGGGGACGCACAACACTGGCCACCCGCACCACCTGGCTGGCCCTGGCCGGGCACCTGGACCAGGCCGTGCCGATCAGCGCGGCCCAGCGTGAACTGCTGGGCAACCTCAGCGCCCACCAGTGGGTAGATGCGGATCTTCTGTCTGCGGACGTCGACATCTGGCAGCCCTTGCTCGCCGCCGGCCTTCTGATTTCCGATGACGCCGACGCAGAGGTTTCCCGTTACCGGCAGCAGGATGAAGCGCTGCGTGATGCCCACTGGTGGCCGCTGTCGGCGCTGGCGCACCGGCACGGGCGCTGGCACGGCGTGGATGGAGCCGCCAACACCCGCAACAGCGACCTGGTCACGGCCTGCGGGCTGCGTCGCCAGCTGGGCGCACCGCCACCCACCGTGGAAGCGCGGCCCGGGGTCTACCAGCCCCTGCCGCCAGTGCCGGCCGATGCCTACGACCAGCTGCTGCAGCGCCGTACCACCTGCCGCAACTTCGATGCCGGGCGCAGCATCAGCCGCGAGCTGCTGGCCCAGCTGCTGCAGCGCACGGTCAAGGCACAGGCCGTCTCGCAGGTCGAGGAGGACACCGAATTCCTGAAGAAGCACGTACCGTCCGGCGGCGGACTGCATGCGACCGAAACCTACCTGCTGGTGCAGCGGGTGGACGGCCTGGCACCGGGCCTCTACCACTATCACCCGGTGCAGCACGCGGTGGTGCCATTGCCGCGGCATGACGATCGACCGCTGCCGCAGCTGGCGCATGCCCTGCTGTCAGGCCAGGACTGGTTCGCAGACGCGGCGGTGCACGTGGTGCTGGTGCCACGCTACGCACGCACCTTCTGGAAGTACCGCAACCACGCCAAGGCCTACCGCGCGCTGCTGCTGGATGTGGGCCATATCTCGCAGGCGCTGTACATGGCCGCGACCGAACGCGGCATGGCCGCCTTCGTCACCGCCGCCATCAACGAGGTGGACATCGAACAGGCATTCGGCCTGGACGGCATCACACAAAGCCCGCTGGCGATCCTCGGCGTCGGCTGGCGCAGCGATACGCTCACCACCACCGAATTCGATCCCAACCACACCGTCTGGCCCGCGTAGCGTCGCGCCATGCGCGTCGTCGGGAACTACGCCACCTCGAAATCCACCAGCACCGCGCCATCCCCGACCTGGTCCCCGGCCTTCACCCGGAACCCCTGCACCGTGCCATCGGCAGGAGCCTGCAGCGTGTGTTCCATCTTCATCGCTTCCAGCACCAGCAGCGGCGTGCCCTTGCTGACCTGAGTGCCCGCCGCCACCAGCGTGGCGACGATGCGCCCCGGCATCGGCGCAATCAAGCTGCCGGCATCCACCACGCCCTGGTCGGCTTCACTGACCGGATCATGCAGGGTGTAGCGGCGCACGCCCTTCGTGCCGAACAGGTACAGCTCGCCGCCATCGCGCACAACGCGTGCACGATGCAGCTGCCCTTCCACCTGCAGGGCCACCTGATCGCCGTTGAGACCGCCGTGCGCCAGCATCGTGTGCCCGTCGCGCTGCAGGGTCCACACCTGGCCCTGCGCAGTGGCGTCGACAATGGCCAGCACGCCGGCATGTTCCAGCGCGAGCCGGCGTGCGGCCGGTACGCCCAGCCGCCAGCCGTCGCGTGCCTGCCACGGCGACCAGGGGTCGTGCGCATCCACAACGACTGCGCTTTCGGTTGCGATGGCTGCGACCGCCGCCAGGGGCCATCCCGCCGCATCGTCGGTGGCATCCGGCGGAGCCAGCGCGGCCTGCTCGCGTTCAATCAATGCGGTATCCAGCTTCGCCCGGGCAAACGAATCGGTCATCACCAGCCGCCTCAGGAACGCCGCATTGGTGGTCACGCCGACCACCTCACACTCCGCCAGCGCCTGTTGCATACGGCGCAGGGCGGCGTCGCGGTCAACGTCCCAGACGATCAGCTTGGCGATCATCGGGTCGTAGTAGGGGGTGATCGCATCACCCTGTTCGACACCCGCATCCACGCGCACATGCGCGTTGGCAGCCGGCAGGCGCAGGTGTCGCAGCGTGCCGGTGGAGGGCAGGAAGCCCCGGTCGGCATCTTCGGCATACAGCCGCGCTTCCAGCGCATGGCCGTGGATCTGCAGCTGCTCCTGCTGCAAGGGCAGCGCCTCGCCACTGGCCACGCGCAGCTGCCAGTCCACCAGGTCTGTGCCGGTGATGCATTCGGTCACCGGGTGCTCCACCTGCAGGCGGGTGTTCATTTCCATGAAGTAGAAATCGCCGTCGGGACCGGCAATGAACTCCACGGTGCCGGCACCGACGTAGTTCACCGCACGCGCGGCATTCACCGCCGCAGTGCCCATCGCCGCCCGGCGCTCCGGGGTCATGCCCGGCGCGGGCGCTTCCTCCAGTACCTTCTGGTGCCGGCGCTGCACCGAGCAGTCGCGTTCGAACAGGTACACCACGTTGCCGTGGCTGTCGCCGAACACCTGGATCTCGATATGGCGCGGACGCTCCACATACTTTTCCACCAGCACGTGCGCGTTGCCGAACGCGGATTGCGCTTCGCGCTGGCAGCTGGCCAGGGCATCCACGAAGGCGGCGCTGTCATCGACCCGGCGCATGCCCTTGCCGCCGCCGCCCGCGCTGGCCTTGATCAGCACCGGGTACCCGATGCTGTCGGCCTGGGCGCGCAGGAAGTCCGGTGCCTGTGCGTCGCCGTGGTACCCCGGAGTCAGTGGCACACCGGCCTGCTGCATCAGTGCCTTGGCCGCGCTCTTGTCGCCCATCGCGCGGATCGCCGCAGCCGAGGGGCCGATGAACACAATCCCGGCGTCGGCACACGCCTGGGCAAAGTCCGCGTTCTCCGACAGGAAGCCGTAGCCCGGGTGGATGGCCTGCGCGCCGGTCTGGCGCGCGGCGGCCAGGATCGCGTCACCCCGAAGATAGCTTTCGCGTGCGGCAGCCGGCCCGATTGCCACCGCCTCGTCGGCCAGGCGTACGTGTCGTGCATCGCGGTCGACGTCGGAGTACACCGCGACGGTGGCAATGCCCAGGCGCTGGCAGGTGGCAATGACGCGGCAGGCAATTTCGCCGCGGTTGGCGATCAGGATCTTGGTGAACATGGCAGTCTCGTGGCGCGTGGGCGGGCGGCAAAGGTCGGGCAGGGCAGTTACATCCGGAACACGCCGAAGTCGGTCCGGCGCGCCGGTGCGTTGAGGCTGGCCGACAGCGCCAGTGCCAGCACGCGGCGGGTATCGGCCGGGTCGATCACGCCGTCGTCCCACAGGCGCGCGCTGGCGTAATAGGGGTGGCCCTGCTGCTCGAACTGGTCGCGGATCGGGGTCTTGAACTGATCCTCTTCCTCGGCCGACCACTGCCCACCCTTGGCTTCGATGCCGTCGCGCTTCACCGTGGCCAGTACGCTGGCGGCCTGCTCGCCGCCCATCACGCCGATGCGCGCATTCGGCCACATCCACAGGAAGTTGGGCGAATAGGCACGGCCGCACATGCCGTAGTTGCCGGCACCGAACGAGCCGCCAATCACCACGGTGAATTTGGGCACCTTCGCGCAGGCCACCGCCATTACCAGCTTGGCCCCGTCCTTGGCGATGCCACCGTGTTCGTACTTGCGGCCGACCATGAAGCCCGTAATGTTCTGCAGGAACACCAACGGGATGCCCCGCTGGGTGCACAGTTCGATGAAGTGTGCGCCCTTCAGCGCCGACTCGGAGAACAGAATGCCGTTGTTGGCGATGATGCCGACCGGGTAGCCATGCAGATGCGCGAAGCCGGTCACCAGGGTGTTGCCATAACGCGGCTTGAATTCGTCAAAGCGCGAATCGTCCACCAGCCGCATGATCACCTCGCGCACGTCGTACGGCTTGCGGGTGTCGGCGGGAATCACGCCATACAGTTCCTGCGCCGGGTAGCGCGGCTCAGCCGGGGGCCGCACTGCCAACACCGGTTCCGGCTTGCGCCAGTTGAGCTGGGCGATGATCGCGCGCACCCGCGCCAGTGCCTGCAGGTCGTTGTCTGCCATGTGGTCGGCCACGCCGGAAATGCGCGTGTGCACGTCGGCACCGCCCAGTTCCTCGGCACTCACCACTTCACCGGTGGCGGCCTTCACCAGCGGCGGGCCGCCCAGGAAGATGGTGCCCTGTTCGCGCACGATCACCGTTTCATCGCTCATCGCCGGCACATAGGCACCGCCGGCGGTGCATGAGCCCATCACGCAGGCGATCTGCGGAATGCCTTGCGCGGACAGATTCGCCTGGTTGTAGAAGATGCGGCCGAAATGGTCGCGGTCCGGGAACACCTCGTCCTGCAGCGGCAGGAAAGCACCACCGGAGTCGACCAGATAGATGCAGGGCAGGCGGTTCTGTTCGGCCACTTCCTGGGCGCGCAGGTGCTTCTTCACCGTGACCGGGTAATAGGTGCCGCCTTTCACCGTGGCGTCGTTGGCCACGATCACGCATTCCACCCCGGACACGCGGCCGATGCCGGCCACCACGCCGGCGCTGGGGATCGGGTCGTCGTACATGCCGTGCGCGGCCAGCGGCGCGATTTCCAGAAACGCGCTGCCCGGGTCCAGCAGCGCATCAATGCGTTCTCGCACCAGCAGCTTGCCGCGCGCGGTGTGCTTCTGCCGCGCTGCTTCGCTGCCGCCGCGCGCGGTCTGCGCCAGCGTGGCCCGCAGGTCATCCACCACCGCCTGCAAGGCGGCGCGGTTGGCCTCGAAAGTCTCGCTGCCCGGTTGCAGCTGGGTGCTCAATACGCTCATCGCAGGGCCCTTACTTGGTGCGCTGGAACAGTTCGCGGCCGATCAGCATGCGGCGGATCTCCGAGGTGCCCGCGCCGATCTCGTACAGCTTGGCATCGCGCCACAGCCTGCCGGTGGGGTACTCGTTGATGTAGCCGTTGCCGCCGAGGATCTGGATCGCCTGGCCGGTCAGCCAGGTGGCCTTCTCGGCCGAGTACAGAATGGCACCGGCCGCATCCTGGCGGGTGGTGCGGCCCTGGTCGCAGGCGCGAGCCACGGCATAGACATAGGCGCGGCAGGCATTCAGGCCCACATACATGTCGGCCAGCTTGGCCTGGATCAGCTGGAAAGTGCCGATTGCCTCGCCGAACTGCTTGCGCTCGTGCACGTACGGCATCACCACGTCCAGCGCGGCGGCCATCAGCCCCAGCGGACCGCCGGACAGCACCACGCGCTCGAAATCCAGCCCGGACATCAGCACCTTGGTGCCGCCGCCCACCGCACCCAGCACGTTGGCTTCGGGCACTTCGCAGTTCTCGAACACCAGTTCGCAGGTGTTGGAGCCGCGCATGCCCAGCTTGTCCAGCTTCTGCGCGGTGGAGAAGCCCTTCATGCCTTTTTCCACCAGGAACGCGGTGATGCCCTTGGCACCGGCTTCCGGGTCGGTCTTGGCGTACACCACCAGCACGTCGGCGTCCGGGCCGTTGGTGATCCACATCTTGTTGCCGTTGAGCACGTAGTGGTCGCCGCGTTTGTCGGCGCGCAGCTTCATCGACACCACGTCCGAGCCGGCACCAGGTTCGCTCATCGCCAGCGCGCCCACCTTGGTGCCGCTGCACAGGTCGGGCAGGAAGCGCTGCTTCTGTTCTTCGGTACCGTTCTTGCGCAGCTGGTTCACGCACAGGTTGGAGTGCGCGCCATAGCTCAGGCCGATGCCGCCGGAAGCGCGCGAGATTTCCTCCATCGCCACCACGTGGGCCAGGTAGCCCATGCCGCTGCCGCCGTATTCCTCTTCCACGGTCAGGCCGAGCAGGCCCTGTTCGCCCAGCTTGCGCCACAGCGCGTGCGGGAACAGATTCTCCTCGTCGGCCTTCGCTGCCAGCGGGGCGACCTCGGCCGAGGCAAAATGAGCCACGCTCTGGCGCAGCAGGTCGATCTCTTCGCCGAGGTCGAAGTTCAGGGTAGGGACGTGCATGGCGGGCTCCGCGATTTTCGCCAGCCTAGCTCGCTCCGGGATAAAAGTGAACACAAATTCAAAAATTGAACATAGAATCAGAAAATGGCCTATAAACGCTCCGCACTGATGGAAGAACGCCTGGCCGGGGCCCGCGAGCGGATCCTGCTGGCAACCCGCGCGCTGGTTGCTGCCGGGGGCTACCGCAACGCTCCGGTGACCGCCGTGGCCGCCGAGGCTGGGGTTTCCACCGGGCTGATCTACCGGCATTTTCCGTCCAAGGCCGAACTGTTCGTGGAGGTGCTCACCGCCGCGGTGGAGCACGAACTGCGCATCTTCGAGGGCATCGCGGCCGAGGCCCTGCCCGCGCCGGAGCGGCTGCGCCGGGCGATCACCGCCTTCGTGCGCCGTGCCCTGGCCGGCCCCGGGCTGGCCTATGCCTTCATTGCCGAACCGGTTGACCCGGAAGTGGAAGCCGAGCGCATCCGCTGCCGGCGTTTGTTCGGCGATGTGTTCCACCGGATCGTGGCCGACGGTGTCGCAACTGGCAGCTTTCCCGCGCAGGACACGCGGGTCACTGCGGCCTGCATCGTGGGTGCGTTTACCGAAGCGCTGGTCGGGCCAACTGCGCCAAGTCGTGACGCGGTGGGCGACGAAGACGCGCTTGTAGCGTCGATCTGCCAGGTCTGCCTGCGCGCCGCTGGCGGTTGAGGCCTTGCCATTGCTGCATTGCGGCACTTGAATGCGGCTTGCACAGGCTTGCCGCCGCTGGTCATACTCGCCCGACAAGCCGTGGTCCAACGACTATCAGCCAGGGGTATAGAGAGTGCGGAATTACGACCTCGAGTTCCTGAAACGCTTTTCCATGGTCATTGCGCTGTTGATGGCCATCACGCTCGGATTGATCCTGTTCGCCGCGTACCTGCACACCCGCATTCCGCCGGAAGTCTCGCCGCAGGCGGCCAAGCGCACTGAGCTGCGCATTGCCCCGGCCGGCGCGGTCTACGCCGGTGCCACCGGTGCCGCCGAACAGGCCGCCGCCAAGGCCGCTGCATTGGCCAAGGCCGCTGCGCAGGTGGCCTACGGCGGCACCACCGACGGCAAGGTGATCTTCGACAATCTGTGTACCGCCTGCCACACCACCGGTGTCGGCCAGGCCCCCACCCTGGACCATGCGCATTGGGACCAGCGCCTGGGGCAGGGCAAGGACACGCTTTATAAGCACGCCATCGAGGGCTACACCGGCCCGGATGGCGGGATCATGCCGCCCAAGGGCGGGAATCCGGCGCTGACCGAGGAGCAGATCCACGCCACCGTGGATTGGATGCTGGCCAATCTGAAATAACCCGTGCGTGCCGCGCTGTGCGCGGTTGACACGCATGGCGTGCCACCACGGATTGCGCGGTACCTGTAGGGACGCGCCATGCGCGTCCTCGCCGTGTCGAACGGGCCCGGCTTTGCCCAACGCGGGCAACCATCATCACGCGTGCCATCCCGCCACAATCTGGCGATACCCTGTGCGTCTCTTACCTGCCCGTGCCCGCCGATGCGCCGCCGTCCTCTCGCTCTTGCCCTGTCCCTGCTGCTGCCCATCACCGCCTTCGCCCAGGCCCAACCGCAAGCCCAGCCGGCCCCCGCCCCTGCCGCGGCCCGTGCCCCGGTCACCCTGACCACCGCCCCGGCCGACTGGCGCGCGCTGGACGGTCAGAAGGTCCGCATCGCTGCACCGCTGACCCTGGCCGGCACCGACGGCCTGGCCCGCTTTGGCGAACTCGCCGTCGCCTTCGATGGCCGCCTGTGGCAGCCCAGCGAAGTCGCCCTGCCGGGCACCGAAGCCCACGCCAAGGTGATCGCCGACAACCAGCGTCGCCGCCTGCTGCTGGATGACGGCAGCAGTGCCCGCGATCCTGGCCCGGTGGCCTACCTGTCGGCCGGCACGGACCTGCGCACCGGCACCGTGCTGCGCAACGTGGAAGGCATCGTGCGGGTGGACGACAAGGGCGTGGCCCGCCTGGAGGTGACCACCCCGCTGAAACTGCCCGCGCCGGCCCGCCCGGCGGTGCCCCAGGTTGCCGGCAGCCTGCAGGTGGCGGCGTTCAACCTGGAAAACTTCTTCAATGGCGACGGTCAGGGCGGCGGATTCCCGACCCTGCGCGGCGCACGCACCGCGGCCGAATACCAGGCGCAGAAGGCCAAGCTGGTCACCACCATCAATGCGCTGGGGGCCGACGTCGCCGCGCTGATGGAACTGGAGAATGACGGCTATGGCCCGCAGTCGGCCATCGCCCAACTGGTGGACGCGCTCAACGCCGACCGTGGTGCCAAGGGTGACTGGCGCTTCGTCGATGCCGGCAAGGGCCCAGGCGAGAACCCGATCCGTGTCGGCATCATCTACCGGTCCTCCAAGGTGACCCCGGTGGGTGCACCGGCGGTGCTGGAAACCGCCCCGTTCGGCCCGCACAGCCGGGTGCCGCTGGCGCAGGCGTTCCGCGCCGGCAAGGGCGCGCCGTTCGTGGTGGTAGCCAATCACTTCAAGTCCAAGGGCTGCTCGGAAGCCACCGGTGCCGACGCCGACCAGAAGGACGGCCAGGCCTGCTGGAATGCGACCCGGGTAACCTCGGCCAAGCTGCTCGACCAGTGGTTGGCGACCGACCCGACCGGGGCCGGTACGTCGGATGCGGTGCTGCTGGGCGACTTCAATGCCTATGCGATGGAAGCGCCAATCCGCACCCTGCATGAGGCCGGCTGGCAGGACGCCTTCGCCATCGCCAAAATCCAGCACCCTTATAGCTACGTCTACAACGGCATGACCGGCCGTCTCGACCACGCCCTGCTCAGCCCTGGCATGGCCAAGCGCCTGCGCGGCGCGGCCGAATGGCATATCAATGCCGACGAGGCCGACGACATCGGCTATCGCGACCGCAACGAAGCCGGCCCGTGGCGCAGCTCCGACCACGACCCGCTGCTGCTTGGCTTCGACCGCTGAAGCACCGCACGACCGATCCGTCGCACGACCAACGGTCGTGCGACACCGGTAGGTACCGACCGGTGGTCGGTACCGAACCCTTACCCCCACGCAATCAACGAAATCGCCACCACCGCCAGCCCCAGCCCCGCCCGGTTCCAACGCGAGGTCGGTTCCCCGAACGCCAGCACCCCCACCAGCGCCCCCAGCACCACCACGCCGATATTCATCCCGGCAAACACCGTAGCCGGGCTGTCCGGTAGCGCCTGGTGGGCGTGCACGTAAAACAGGATGTTGCCGCCGTTGAGCAGGCCGAGCAGCGCGCCGGCACCCAGATTGCGCAGGTTCAAGCGACTGCGGCCACTGGCATGCCGCCACAGCTGCAGCGCCAGCATCAGCACGAAGGCAATGCCGAAGCAGGCCAGCAGCGCGGCCATCGATGGCGTCCCCGACAGCGCCACCTGCTTGAGCAGGATGTCCACCACCGCAAAGCCCACCCACACCCCCAGCAGCCAGCGCCAGCTGCCTGATGTGGCGGTCACTGAAGGACCGCGCGGACGCAGGCTGATCATCAACATCGCCACCAGGCCCAAGCCCAGCCCGACGAGCTTCAAGGAGGTCGCGGTCTGGCCGAAGAACAGGAAGGCCGCCAGCAGGCTGAGCAGCAGCGACAACCGCTGGGCCACGTCGCTGCGGACGATGCCGGCTTCGGCCACGGCCCTGCCCAGCACCAGGAAAATGGTCGGCAGCACCACCGCAAGGCCCAGCAAGGCCAGCCATGGGGCATGTCCGGACTGCAGCGAGGCCAGCGGCGGCCGCAGCACCACCGCGGTCAAAGTGGCGGCGACCAGGTAGTTCCAGGTCACCATCTGCGCCACATCCAGCTGCCGGCGCGCGGCCAGCTTGAGCAACACCGAGACCAGCACCGAGCAGATAACGGCCAGCAACAGATATGTCATGAGCGGGGCAGGGCAGCGCACGGGCGGGGGACGTTATCATGGTGCCATGCAAAAACCTTTGTCCCCTAACGAAACCACCTCGCTTACGTTGGCCGGCCCGGCAGGCCCGCTGGACGTTGTCATTGACCTGCCCAAGGCTGAGGTAGCTGACGCGAATGTCATCGCCGTGATCTGCCATCCGCTGTCCACCGAGGGCGGCAGCCTGCATAACAAAGTGGTGACCATGCTGGCCACCACCCTGCGCGAGATGGGCATCACCACGGTGCGCTTCAACTTCCGCAGTGTGGGCGGCTCGGCGGGCGACTTCGACCATGGCGTGGGCGAACAGGACGACCTGAAGGCGGTGGTCGCCTGGGCGCGCGAGGCCCGGCCCAACGCCACCCTGTGGCTGGCCGGCTTCAGCTTCGGCGCATTTGTTTCGCTGCGCGCGGCAGCCGAGCTTCAGCCCCAGGTGCTGATCTCGATCGCTCCGCCGGCCGGCCGTTGGGACTTCGACGGCGTGCAGCCGCCGGCGCAATGGCTGGTGATCCAGGGCGAACAGGACGAGATCGTCGACCCGCAGGCGGTGTATGACTGGCTGGACCAGCTGAAGCTGCCGCACGAACTGGTGCGCATGCCGGAAACCAGCCACTTCTTCCACCGCAAGCTGATCGACCTGCGCGGTGCGCTGACCCACAGCCTCAAGCAGTGGCTGCCGGCCGCCGGTGACACTGAACCCGGCAGCCCGACCGCATGAGTTCCGTGGTGTTGACCCCCTCCCAGCGTTACGCCGAAGGCGCAGCGCGGGGCGAATGGCAGAACGACCCCGCCCAGCACGCCGCCCTGGCCGAGCTGGACCGCATCCATACCGCCCTTCTCGACAGTGACCAGGAAGGCTGGCTGGACCGTCTGTCCGCGTTCTGGAAGAAGCCCGAGCCGGTCAAGGGCCTGTACTTCTGGGGCGGGGTGGGGCGTGGCAAGACCTTCCTGGTCGACCTGTTCTATGACGGGCTGCCGATCCAGCAGAAGTACCGCACCCATTTCCACCGTTTCATGCGTGGCATCCACGAGCGCCTGCGCGAGCACCAGGGCCAGAGCGACCCGCTGGCGCGGATTGCCCAGGAATGGCGCAACAAGCTGCGCGTGCTGGTGCTGGACGAGTTCTTCGTCACCGACATCGGCGACGCCATGCTGCTGGCGCGCCTGCTCGAGCGCCTGTTCGCCGAAGGGGTGACCCTGGTCACCACCTCCAACACGGCGGTGGAGAACCTGTACCTGAACGGTCTGCAGCGCGACAGCTTTCTGCCTGCCATTGGCCTGCTGCAGACCTACTGCGTGGAGCTGTACGCCGAGGGCACCGAGGACTACCGCATGCGCGCGCTGACCCGCTCGCCGGTGTACCAGTCCCCGCGTGATGCCGACAGTGACGCCTGGCTGGGCACCCGCTGGGCCGAGCTCAGCGGCGGCCAGCCGGCCAAGGCCGGCAACATCGAGATCGAGGGCCGCAAGATTCCGGTCCGCGGGCGTGGCAAGAGCATCGCCTGGTTCGACTTCGCCGCCCTCTGCGAGGGGCCGCGCGGTCCCTCGGACTACATCGAGATCGCGCACGAGTTCAACACGGTGCTGCTGGGCGACATCCCGCACTTCGACCGGACCAACGAGGACGCCGCCCGGCGCTTCGTCAATCTGATCGATGAACTGTACGACCGCCAGGTCAACCTGGTCTGCACCGCCACCGACACCCCGGTGGCGCTGTACACCGGAGATCGCCTTCAGGGCGCGTTCGAACGCACCGCTTCGCGCCTGATCGAAATGCAGAGCGCCGAATATCTCGGCACCCCGCACCGCGCATGACGTAGAGCCGGGCTTGCCCGGCTCCGCACCCCACGGCATGTGACGTTTGTTACGCCCGTGTGATGCACGCCGTTCCGTTTTTCACACACTGTTTTCGCCGTCAAAAGTCGCCTTCCCCCATTGACAGCGCAGTGCATTTCCACAGGTTCGAACCGTTCGTCGGACGCCCCGCCAGTCCAATCCTTATGCCACAAGGGATTGCTGAAATTTCCCACATTTAGCGTTGACGATCCCCAGTACCCCCACTATCTTGTGGCTGGCGGTTCCACCGACCCCAAGACGGGGCAGGCGGAACCACTGGGAAGCCGGATCGCGCTTCCCGCCGACGAGCCGCCTGCCCACCGCAGACGGTGCCGGTTGCGACAGTCTCCGGGGGGAGAGGACTGGTGTCACAAGGGGATCGCGTCTGTCGCGTCCCGTGAGACGCCATTCTGCCACCCTGAGGCCCGTGCGCACCGGCCGGTTGCCAACCCTGTCGGCAACCGTAGTGCCCGCCCCTATCACGCCAAGAGGACACCGCCGTGAGCACCGAATCCAGCGCCACCATCGAGAAGAAGGAAAGCGAGTTCCTGCTGACCTCGCCGCCGACCTCCAACACGATGAGCGTGACCAAGCGCAACGGGTCGACCGAACTGGTGGACCTGAACAAGATCGTGCGCGCGGTGCAGCGTTCGGCCGAGGGCCTGCATGCGGTCGATCCGATGCGCGTGGCCACCCGTACCATTTCCGGCCTGTACAACGGGGCCACCACGCAGGAGCTGGACGAGCTGTCGATCCGCACCGCCGCCCTGCTGATCGGTGAAGAACCCGAGTACGGCCGCCTGGCCGCGCGCCTGCTGGCCAACTACATCGCCAAGGAAGTGTCGGGCCAGGAAATCCACGCCTTCTCGCAGTCGGTCAGCCGTGGCCATGAAGTCGGCCTGATCAACGACCGCCTGCTGAACTTCGTGCAGACCAACGCACGCAAGCTCAACGACGCCATCGACATCTCGCTGGACCTGAACTTCGACTACTTCGGTCTGCGTACCCTGTACGACCGTTACCTGCTGCGCCACCCGCACACCCGCAAGGTGATCGAGACCCCGCAGCAGTTCTTCCTGCGCATCGCCAGCGCGCTCAGCGAAGACGTGCCGGAAACCCTGGCGCTGTACAAGCGCATGGGCAACCTGGACTACCTGCCGTCCAGCCCGACCCTGTTCAACTCCGGCACCACCCACGAGCAGCTGTCCTCGTGCTTCCTGCTGGACTCGCCGCAGGATTCGCTGGAATCCATCTATTCCAAGTACGGCGACATCGCCCAGCTGTCGAAGTTCTCCGGCGGCATCGGCGTCAGCTACACCCGCGTGCGTTCGCGTGGTTCGCTGATCAAGTCGACCAACGGCCACTCCAACGGCATCGTGCCGTGGCTGAAGACCATGGACTCGTCCGTGGCCGCGGTGAACCAGGGCGGCAAGCGCAAGGGCGCGGCCTGTGTGTACCTGGAAACCTGGCACGCCGACATCGAGGACTTCCTTGAGCTGCGTGACAACACCGGTGACGAGTCGCGCCGCGCGCACAACCTGAACCTGGCCAACTGGGTGCCCGACCTGTTCATGAAGCGCGTCGAAGCCGATCAGGAATGGTCGCTGTTCGATCCGCGCGTGGTGCCCGAGTTCACCGATCTGTTCGGTGAAGCCTTCGAGCAGGCCTACCTGCAGGCCGAAGCACAGGGCAAGGCCAACCGCACCATCTCCGCGCGCAAGCTGTACTCGCGGATGATGCGCACCCTGGCCGAGACCGGCAACGGCTGGATGACCTTCAAGGACAAGTGCAACCGCGCCAGCAACCAGACCCTGCGTCCGGGCAACGTGATCCACCTGTCCAACCTGTGCACCGAAATCCTGGAGGTCACCTCCAACGATGAAACCGCGGTGTGCAACCTGGGTTCGATCAACCTGGGCAACCACTTCGACGAGCACAATGAGTTCGACTACGAGAAGCTGGCCGAAACCGTGCGCCTGGCCGTGCGTCAGCTCGACCGCGTCATCGACCTGAACTTCTACCCGATCGAAACCGCCCGCCGCGCCAACATGCGCTGGCGCCCGGTCGGCCTGGGCTGCATGGGCCTGCAGGACGTGTTCTTCCGCAAGCGCCTGCCGTTCGACAGCGCCGAAGCCCGCGCGCTGTCGAAGAAAATCGCCGAAACCATCTACTTCCACGCCCTGGAGACCTCGGTCGAACTGGCGCAGGAACGTGGCAAGCACCCGTCGTTCAACGACACCCGCGCTGCCAGCGGCGAACTGCAGTTCGACGCCTGGAACGTGGTGCCGGAAGACGGCGCGCGCTGGGATGCCCTGCGTGCCCGCATCAAGGAACATGGCCTGCGCAACTCGCTGATCATCGCGATCGCGCCGACCGCCACCATCGCGTCCATCGCCGGCTGCTACGAGTGCGTGGAACCGCAGGTGTCGAACCTGTTCAAGCGTGAAACGCTGTCGGGCGATTTCCTGCAGGTCAACCGCTACCTGGTGAACGAGCTGAAGAAGCTCGGCCACTGGACCCCGGAAATGCGCGACACCATCAAGATGGCCGAAGGCTCCATCCAGGGCATCGCCCAGATCCCGGAAAGCCTGCGCCAGGTCTACCGCACTGCCTGGGAACTGCCGATGCGTTCGCTGATCGATATGGCCGCCGAGCGTGGCGCGTTCATCGACCAGTCCGCCTCGCTCAACCTGTTCATGGAAAGCCCGAGCATCGGCGCGATGTCGTCCATGTACATGTACGCCTGGAAGCAGGGCATCAAGACCACCTACTACCTGCGTTCGCGTCCGGCCACCAAGATCGCCAAGACCACCGTCAGCCACACTGCGACGGCGGCTCCGGAGAAGGTGTTCAGCCCGGAAGAGGCCATCGCCTGCTCGCTGGAAAACCCGGAAGCCTGCGAGGCTTGCCAATAATCGCGCTGTGCCGGCGCACTGCGCCGGCACCTCTGCGCCGTAGAGCCGGGCCATGCCCGGCTGCAGAACCCAAAACACCCGGTACGTGCCGACCCCTGGTCGGCACAACCATTTGAAGGACGAAACACCATGGCTGACACCCGCAAGCAGATGCTGCTCGATCCCGGTTTTGAACTGACCCTGCGCCCGATGCGCTACCCGCAGTTCTATGACATGTATCGCAATGCGATCAAGAACACCTGGACCGTGGAAGAAATCAACTTCCAGATAGACATCAGTGACCTGCACACCAAGATGTCGCCGGGTGAGCGCCACCTGATCCACCGTCTGGTTGCGTTCTTCGCCACCGGCGACTCGATCGTCTCCAACAACCTGGTGCTGAACCTGTATCAGCATCTGAATGCGCCCGAAGCGCGCATGTACCTGTCGCGCCAGCTGTACGAAGAAGCGCTGCACGTGCAGTTCTACCTGACCCTGCTCGACAACTACCTGCCGGACCCGGAAGAGCGCGCCAAGGCGTTCTCGGCGGTGGAGAACATCGACTCGATCAAGAAGAAGGCCGACTTCTGCTTCAAGTGGATCGACTCGATCCAGGACCTGCACCGCATCGAAACCCGCGAGCAGCGCCGCCAGTTCCTGCTCAACCAGATCTGCTTCGCTGCGTGCATCGAAGGCCTGTTCTTCTTCGCCGCGTTCGCCTACGTGTACTACTTCCGTTCGCGTGGCCTGCTCAACGGCCTGGCTTCGGGCACCAACTGGGTGTTCCGCGACGAAAGCGCGCACATGGACTTCGCCTTCGAATGCGTGGACGTGATCCGTGAGGAAGAACCGGACCTGTTCGACGACGAGATGAAGCAGCAGGTCTATGACATGCTGGCCGACGCCATCGAGTGCGAAGTGCAGTTCGCCGAGGACGTGCTGTCCGGCGGCGTGGCCGGCATTTCCACCCGCGACATGCGCCAGTACCTGCAGCACTGCGCCGACAACCATTTCCACCGCCTGGGCATGGAAAAGAAGTACAACGTGCGCAACCCGCTGCCGTTCATGGAGCTGCAGGACGTGCAGGAGCTGACCAACTTCTTCGAACGCCGTCCGTCGGCCTACCAGGTGGGCGTGCAGGGCGAAGTCGCCTTTGATATGAACTTCTGAGGTCACTGCCGCCATGACCGCCGCCGCCGACGTCGTCCCGCCTACCGAAGTGCGCATGGCCGAGATCGTCTTCCCCAACCACACCAACCACATGGGAACCCTGTTCGGTGGCCAGGCACTGGCGTGGATGGACAAGGCGGCGTTCCTGGCCGCGGCGCGCTACTCGCGCCGCGCCGTGGTGACCGCGCGCTCGGACCAGGTCGATTTCAAGCTGCCGATCACGGTCGGGCAGATGGTCGAAACCGTTGGCCGCATCGTTGAAGTCGGGCGCAGCTCGATGAAGGTGGAAGTGGAGCTGATCGCCGAGGACCTGCACAGCGGCGAACGCAAGCTGTGCACCCGCGGGCACTTCGTGATGATCGCGCTGGACGAGAACCACCATCCCACCGCGGTGCCGCCGCTGCCGGCAGACATCGCCGGACCCTGAACCGGCAATTGCGATGGGGACCCTGTGCCCCCATCTGCTTTTCATGTCACTCCCTCTGGCCGACTTCATCCACCGTGCCCGCCGCCTGTTCGTGCTGACCGGCGCGGGCTGCAGCACCGACTCCGGCATTCCCGACTACCGCGACGCCGACGGCCAGTGGAAGCGAACCCCGCCGGTGAACTTCCAGGACTTCATGGCCCTGCCGGCCACCCGCCAGCGCTACTGGGCGCGCAGCCTGCTGGGTTGGCCGCGTTTCGGCCAGGCCCTGCCCAACGGCACCCACGCCGCCCTGGCCGCGCTGGAAGATCGCGGCCAGATGGAAGTCCTGCTGACCCAGAACGTGGATTGCCTGCACCAGCGGGCCGGCAGCCGCGCGGTCATCGACCTGCACGGCCGCCTCGACCAGGTGCGCTGCATGGGCTGCGGGGCGCGCAGCCCGCGCGAGGACTTCCAGTCCACGCTGCTGGCGCGCAATCCCGACTGGGCGCAGCTGGACGCCGCGCAGGCCCCGGATGGCGATGCCGACCTGGAGGGGGTGGATTTTGGTTCCTTCAACGTTCCGGCGTGCCCGCATTGCGGCGGCATCCTGAAGCCGGACGTCGTGTTCTTCGGCGAAAATGTCCCGCGCGAGCGCGTGGCCGCCGTGCACGACCACCTGGGCCGGGCCGACGCGGTGCTGGTGGTGGGTTCCTCGCTGATGGTCTATTCCGGCTTCCGCTTCGTCCAGACCGCCGCCAAGGCCGGCCTGCCGGTGGCCGCGCTCAACCTCGGCCGCACCCGCGCCGACCACCTGCTGACCCTCAAAGTGGAACAGCCCTGCGCCCCGGCGCTGTCGTTCCTGTTGTAACGCCGGGCTTGCCCGGCTGCTCTTCGCGCGGCACCCACAGCCGGGCAAGCCCGGCTCTACAAAAGCTGCATCCCCGTAGCCCCCGTAGAGCCGGGCTTGCCCGGCTGCACCCTCACCGTTCCACACAGACGGTTGCCTGCACCCCGTAGAGCCGGGCTTGCCCGGCTGCACCCTCACCGCTCCACACAAACGGTTGCCTGCACCCCCGTAGAGCCGGGCTTGCCCGGCTGCACCCTCACCGTTCCGCACAAACGGTTGCCTGCACCCCCGTAGAGCCGGGCTTGCCCGGCTGCATCCTCACCGTTCCACACAAACGGTTGCCTGCACCCCCGTAGAGCCGGGCTTGCCCGGCTGCACCCCCACCGTTCCGCACAAACGGTTGCCTGCACCTCCGTAGAGCCGGGCTTGCCCGGCTGCATCCTCACCGTTCCACACAAACGGTTGCCTGCACCTCCGTAGAGCCGGGCTTGCCCGGCTGCACCCTCACCGTTCCACACAAACGGTTGCCTGGAACCCCGCTTCAGAGTGCAATACCCACCGGTTCAACCCCCCCAACTCCGAGTTCCCCGTGAGCCAGCTTTTCTCCCCCGTCTCCTTTGGGCCGCTGCAGCTGCCCAACCGCATCGTCATCGCCCCGATGTGCCAGTACTCCGCCACCGACGGCCAGGCCAACGACTGGCACCGCCAGCACCTGGGCCAGTTATCCCAGTCCGGTGCCGGCCTGCTGATCCTGGAAGCCACCGCCGTGCTGCCCGAAGGCCGCATCAGCTTTGCCGACCTCGGCCTGTGGGACGACGCCACCGAAGCCGCCCTCGCCGGTGTGATCGCCTCGGTGAAAGCCTGGTCGCCGATGCCGCTGGGCGTGCAGCTCGCCCACGCCGGCCGCAAGGCATCCTCCGCGCGCCCGTGGGATGGCGGTGGCGGGCTGCCGGCCACCGACCCGAATGGCTGGACGACCGTGGCACCTTCCGCACTGGCCTTCAATGACCATCCGAAGCCGGAAGCCCTGGACGTGGCCGGCATCGACGCCATCGTCGATGCATTCGTGGCCGCGGCAAAACGCGCCGAACGCATCGGCCTGGACTTGATCGAACTGCATGCCGCGCACGGCTACCTGCTGCACCAGTTCCTGTCGCCGCTCAGCAACCAGCGCGAAGATGAGTACGGCGGCTCGCTGCAGAACCGCATGCGCCTGCTGATCCGCGTGTTCGACGCCGTGCGTGAAGCGGTCTCCGAACGCATCTCGGTGGGCGTGCGCATCTCCGCCAGCGACTGGGTCGCCGGTGGCTGGGACATCGAACAGACCACCACGCTGGCGCAGATTCTGGACCTGCGCGGCTGCAACTTCCTGCACGTTTCCAGCGGCGGCCTCGACCCGCGCCAGAAAATTCCGCTGGAACCGGGCTACCAGGTGCCGTTCGCACAGGCCATCAAGGCCGCCAAGCTGCGCATGCCGGTCATCGCGGTTGGCCTGATCACCGACCCCTCGCAGGCCGAATCAATCCTGCGCCATGGTCACGCCGATGCGGTCGCACTGGCGCGCGGCATTCTCTATGACCCGCGCTGGCCATGGCACGCTGCCGCCGCGCTCGGCGACAGCATCACCCCGGCACCGCAGTACCTGCGCTGCGAGCCACGCGAAGCGCGCGGCGTGTTCATTGCGTCAAAGTCGTAAAGACGTTTGATCATTGCGTGGCGATTGCGCCACGGAGGCACTTGCCGGAAAAGTGAGTGTTTCCGTGGCATTGCCGGTGTGCCGCCGAACTCGGCACCGCCACTTCGATAGATATCGCCTTTACTGGAACAAGCCGCACACTTCCCAGTCCAATTTCGATTGCAGTCTCCCCCTGCGGCGCGCCGCCGCATACACAAGGGGTACACCATGAAGTCGAAGGTAATCGTAATGCTGTTGATGTCGATGATCGCTAGCCACGCATCAGCAGAGTGTCAGGGCGTTGCGCCTATCCAGCAGCGTCTTTCTGAGGCCGAAGAAGCGGCAGCGCCGATCAAGCATGAGGCAGATCTTCTACGCTACCTTGAAGAAATGCCGGCCCAATCCCCGCTCCGGACGCTCAGCGAGGATGCTTTGTCCAGCTTCATTGCATCGCTCCGATTCAATGAGAAGGGTTTGACGAGTCTCTCGACCATTGAACTGGAACGCGAGCTGACACTGACTCAGGCGCACGATGTCCTTGGCTTGTTCGGGAAGCAGCGCGCTGCAGCGAAGCTGCCGATTCCGGAAGCGAACAGCCAAGAGGAAGATCTTCGGAGGAGGATGCAGCTTCGCTGCGATGATCACCACGATGGTTTTGCATGTGCAGGTCCTGGAACCTGCAAGACCTCCTCCAGTTCCATCTGTACGCCATCGTGCTGATTCGTTCTGACCTCCTGCTGTCAATCCTGCTGCTGGGTGCGCTCGCGCATCCCGGCAGTTCCGAGCCTCTCTACCGACAGATGCAGGGTGCAGGCACGGCAGCGCCCCATATCTATGAGGACCTGGTTCCAGAAGCACTGCGCGCGCTCACTTGCGAGGCACTCGATGATAGCCAGCGTGATGACCTGTTCGTCGCAACACATATTGCGCACCACCATGTCCCGGGTGAAATAACCTTGGATCGGCTGCGATGTCTCCACCACGCCATGGCACGAGACGGAGCCGCGACCCAGTTTCATCACCTCAAGCTTCACGGAGCGCTGGTTGCGTCACGCCATTTCGGAGAAGCCAACCGTCTTCGTCGCAAGCACCGCCTTCAAGTAGCGGAGCTTCCCCGCCTACCGATGTTGCGCGACGGAGTTCCCAGCTTCCTTTCGCTGGATCCACAAGGGGAAATAGGGGTAGTGCGCTTCAGAGCTGAAAGAGGGTGGCGCATCCTCGCGGTTGTCCATCCCGGTTGCGCGCACTCACGGCGGGCCACTCGCACCCTTTTCGATGCGCCGGAGTACGCGTGGCTGCTCCCCTTTCTCACCCCGATTCTGCCAACGGGTCAGAAGTGGCTGCAGCAGGAGATGATGTCTTGGAATCGCAACCATCCAGACCATCCACTCTTGGCCGAGATCCCAGGCAGGATGGTCAAAGGCGTCACCACATCTGAAACACCTGTATTTTTCCTGCTCAGAGACGGCAGCCTTGTCGATGAGATCCGCGGCCTCTCGACGCAGGCTGAGGCCTTCGAGCGCTGGAAAGTCTGGGTATCCGATCAGGAATGAGGAGTGTGATTGCGCCTATTCACAAAGTCTCAAGACAGCAGTTGTTCCAGGTGCCCCACCCGCCACGCCTCCGGCAGCCCCTCCACCACGTGCTCCATCAGCGCCCGCACCTTCGGGGTAAGATCGCGGCGGTCACTCACGCACAGGTACAGCCGCATCGGCTCCGGTGAGGTCTGTGCGCCATCGTCAGAGGCGAACAGCACCTGCAGGTTGCCGCGTACCAGCCAGGGCGCGGCCACAAACGCGGCCAGCCGGGCGATACCGCCGCCGGCCGCCGCCATGGCCGCCAGCGCATCGATGTCATCACTGACCAAGGCCGGATTCAGATCCGCATCAAATGGCTGGCCGTCGCGCACGAAGCCCCAGCGCAGGTGACGGCCATCCACCGGGTAGCGGAACACCAGGCAGCGGTGATCGCCCAGCGCTTCCGGCGTCTCAGGCACGCCGGCCTGGGCGAGGTACACCGGTGACGCACACACCACGAACGGCACCTGCGCCAGGGGGCGCGCGACCAGGCCTTCCTCCAGCTGCGGGTCGATGCGGATGCTGACGTCCACCTCCTCATGCGCGTGGTCCACGCTGCGGTCGGACAGCAGCAGCTCGATGTCCAACCCGGGATAGCACGCCTGCAGTGACGGCAGCAGCGGGGCGAGAACATGGCGACCGAATGCCGCGGTGCTGGCAATGCGGAGGCGGCCCTCCGGCTCTGCTTCCGGGTCGGTCACCGCGTCCTGCGCGCGTTGCAGGTCGTCTTCGACGTGACGCACCTTGGCCAGGTACAGCGAGCCGCGCTCGGTGAGCACCAGCCGGCGCGTGGTGCGGTTGAACAGACGCACGCCCAGATGGGTTTCGAGCCGGGAGATGTTCTGGCCCACAGCGGCGGAGCTGATGCCCAGCGTGCGCGCGGCGGCGGCCAGGCTGCCGGCGTCGGCGGTACGGATGAAGCTGCGGATGCAGTGAAGAATATTCATGATGCCGCTATTGTCGCTGCTCGCTGCCAAGTTTTGCTTTGTTCTGTGCAAAGCGGGCGCTATCTTCCGTGCCTGTACAGGGCTGCATATCGTGCTGGTCCCGCAACCGCTCGGTTGCCATTGAGCCGGATCCTGCTTGATGAGTGCCTCTTCTGCTGCTGTCCGAACCCGTTGGAAACTTGCGGCACGCGCCACGCCATTCGTGTTCGCGTTCTTCATGGCGTCAATCATGGCGATGCTGATGTGCCTGGTGATCACCGCCGCCAATGCCGGTATCAACGCCGACTACCCGATGCGGGTGCTGGGTGCGTACCAGCTGGCCATGCCCACTGCCTTTTGCTGTGTGCTGGTCGTGCGCCCGGTGGTGATGCGGTTGGTGGCATTGACGGTACATCCGAGCCGATGACGTAGAGCCGGGCCTGCCCGGCTGTTGTTCGCGCGCAAAGTGCAGCCGGGCAAGCCCGGCTCTACAAAGAATGCCGGGTTCACGGTCACCCCAACAGTTGCATCTGACAGCATCCCCGCCAGCCCGGGTCGCGCCGGTTAAACTCGAGCCATGCGCCCTGATTCCATTCTCACCCTGTCATGCCCGGACCGTACCGGGATCGTCTACCGCGTCTCCGGCCTGCTGTTCGAGCAGGGCTGCAACATCCTCGACGCCCAGCAGTTCGGCGACGACGAGAGCGGCCGCTTTTTCCTGCGTGTGCACTTCGACCGCGACGCGGCCCAGCCGATCGAGACCATCCAGGCCCGCATGGCCGGGCTGGCCGCAGACTTCCAGATGGACTGGCAGCTGCACGACGCCCGTCGCAAGGCGCGCCTGCTGGTGCTGGTGAGCAAGCAGGGCCACTGCCTGAACGACCTGCTGTTCCGTGCCCACAGCCGCCAGCTGCAGGTGGACATCGCCGCCGTGGCTTCCAACCATGAGGACTTCGGTCCGCTGGCCACCTCCTACGGCATTCCGTTTCACCATCTGCCGGTGAACGCGGACAACCGCGCCGTGCAGGAACAGCAGATCATCGACCTGGTCGAGCGCGAGAACATCGACCTGGTGGTGCTGGCCCGCTACATGCAGATCCTCTCACCGCGCCTGTGCGAAGCGTTGGCCGGCCGCGCGATCAACATCCATCACAGCTTCCTGCCCAGCTTCAAGGGTGCGCAGCCGTACCATCAGGCTCACGCACGCGGGGTCAAGATCATCGGCGCGACCGCGCACTATGTCACTTCCGACCTCGATGAAGGCCCGATCATCGAGCAGGACGTCGCCCGGGTCGATCACGCCATGACCCCGCGTGACCTTGTGCGCCTCGGCAGTGACACCGAATCGCAGGTGCTGGCCCGCGCCGTGCGCCGCCATGTGGAGCATCGCATCATCCTCAACGGCCACCGCACCGTCGTGTTCCGGTAATGTCCCGGTACTGACGGCCGCTGGCCGTCAACCTCATGACCTGCGGAGGGGCGTGCGTGGTGGCCGGCCAGCGGCCGGCATTACCGGCCTCTCCATTCCGGGAGTTGATAGTGCTTCACCAGTACTGGGCCGAGTTCCTCACCCTCGCCGTCGTTCACCTGCTCGCCGTCATCGCCCCCGGCCCCGACTTCGCGGTCGCCGTCCGGCAGACGGTGCGCTTCGGTCGCCGCACGGGTATCTGCACCGCGCTGGGCATCGGCGCGGGCATGTCGGTCCATGTCATCTACACCCTGATCGGTGTCGCCGCACTGCTGAACTCCACGCCATGGCTGATGAAGGCGGCCCGCTGGGTCGGTGCCGCGTACATCTTCTACCTGGGCATCCGTTTCCTGCTCAGCAAACCGGAAACCGACAACCGCGCGGTGGAGGCGGGCGTTCCGATGGCCGCCACGCAGACGCCGGGACGGTCGTTCGCGATCGGGTTCATGACCAATGCGACCAACCCCAAGGCCACGCTCTTCTTCCTGGCGGCGTTCACCACGCTGGTAAGTACGCAGACGCCGCTGGCGGTGCAGGCGCTTTATGGCGCGTGGATGTGTCTGGTCAATGCGGCGTGGTTCGTGCTGGTCAGCGTGGCGCTGTCAGCGGCCGCAGTGCGGCAGCGGTTCCTGCGGGTGAGCCATTGGTTCGAGCGATTGATGGGGGTGCTGTTGATCGGGTTTGCGATACGCCTGGTTTTGGTTGCCTGACGTCGTTTCTCGCTCGCGGGTCACGACCAACGGTCGTGACCTACCGGCAGGTATCGACCGTTGGTCGATACGGCACCCTCACCGCACCTCAATCCCCGCCGCCAGCAACGCATCGCGCGTCGCAGCATCATTCTCCGCACTCACCGCCCGGGTCAGTTCCCACAGATACCCCACCCGGAACCCCGCAGCCACCGCATCCTGTGCCGTCCACAGCACGCAGTAATCCCGCGCCAGCCCGCACACATGCACCTCGGCAATGCCTCGCTCGCGTAACCAACCGGCGAGGCCAGTGGCCGGGCGGGTGCCGTCCGGCCCGAAGTTCTCCTGGAAGCCGCTATAGGAATCCACCTGCCGGCGCGTGCCCTTGCGCAGGATCAGGTCCGCCAAATTCCAGTCCACACCCGAATGCAGTTGCGCCCCAAGCGTCCCCTGCACGCAGTGGTCCGGCCACAGCGTCTGCGGGTGACCGTGCAGGGTCACCTGCTCGAACGGCGCATGTCCGGCATGCTGGCTGGCGAATGAGGCATGGTCAGCCGGATGCCAATCCTGCGTCGCCACCACCGTGTGATAGCGCCGCTGTGCCAGCAGTTCCGCGATGCCCGGGACGATGGCGTCGCCGTCCGCACAGGCCAGCGCACCGCCGGGCATGAAGTCCGGTTGCAGATCGACCACGATCAGGGCGACGTCAACGGGGAAGCGGTTCATGGCGGTGAGCAGCGGGCGGGGGAATCATTTTAGCTGAGCCGGAAGAATAGTGTGGCCGACACTGAACATGCGCCCTATGTATCTGGTGTAACGTTCAAAGAACGAAGCCCCCAAAGCGTAGGACGACGAAACGGAAGCTTCAAGATGGCTTTGTTACTATTCGATAGTCAAAGCCGGCACCGCCGGGTCGGTGGAGAACATAAAGCGAGTCTCGTAAACACCACCGAGATCTTCAACGTCGCTAACATTGCCGTAGGTCCTTGCAGCGCTGTCATCCAGGAACCGGTACCGCCACGCGTCCCCCTCCTCAGGTGTTCGAGTGCGTACAGAGCCGGCGCATATACTCAGGCCGCAGGCGAAGCTGGCAATATCACCCTTGTCACCAACAGCTCGGGCAAGTGCGCTGCGATAGTGCCGGGACAGGTCTTGAGCCTCCATGCTACCGGAGGCGTCCGCAGTCATGCGCTCTATCGCCTTGGCGAGCTTATCGCCTGACGACAGAATCTGCATTGCCATGGAGGTGGAAATTCCGTCGTGATCGACAAACGACTCCTCAGTCCTGAGAAATCCTGTCACCGACTGCGGAGGAAGCTCCGGATCTGCTCGTACTGGTCGCTTGGCATGAGCGGCAGTGGTCGAGCCGGGGTCACGTGGTGAAGCTTCATGCATGACGATGCTGCCGCTCGATGGCGTGTGCTCAGCCCGCGCCCCAGTGGAAACCGAGATGGGGTCATCACCAGAAAAACATCCGGAAAGAAGCATCAATGATAGAAGCGGATAGAATGAAATGAAGCGTGGGCTGCGCATTCGATGCATACCTGTGAAGCCAGATTCGCTTGTCCCATGCTGGAACGTCAACAGTAGACTGGGAAGTAATCGCACGTCTCAGGCCATGTGGGAACAGGGCGATACGTTCGGATGTCGACCCAGCCTCCATTGGCATCTACGACTCGCCAAGCATTTCCGTTGACCATCAGCTGACAGGATGTTTGGCATGTGAATCTTGCGCCTTTGAACTCCATGCTCGAAGTTGCCGACGCGTCGCCCATGCTTGCCGCCAGTCCGGTGCTTAGCAGCAATCCCGTGGCTACATTCTTCTTCATGATGATTTCCTTCTCTGGCCCAATGCCAGGAGGGAACAATCTCTCAGCATCCTGAGCAAGCTTCACTCGTTCTACTCCTAAAATCTGCGCGATTCCTTGCCTTGTGGACGCTTCTGAGGATACAAGTGGAATGTCATGAGGGAGATGCTTTATGAAGAATGCAAGGCGAATTTTCGTTCAGATCCCGAGCTATCGAGATCCTCAGCTGATTCCCACCATCCTTGATATGTGTAGGCAAGCGGAATCACCTTGTGACCTACGCAATGTCGTTTGCTGGCAGCATGCCTGCGATGAAGGCCTGGAGGATTTTATCCTGCATGGGTTTACGCATGAGTCGACCGATGCTGATGGAGGGCGAGAAGTTCACTGCTTCCATCTAATGGGTGCAATAGTCGAGCTCATCGATATCCCTTTTCAACAGGCCGAAGGAGCAGGTTGGGCGCGAAGCGTCGCGCAGGAACGCTTCGCAGAGGAGGCGTACAACCTACAGATAGACGCCCACCATCGGTTTGCAAAAGGCTGGGATGTCAGGCTTGTAAGTATGCTTGAAGGTTTGAAGAACAAAGCAACGAAGCCTCTTCTGACAGGCTATCCACCGTCGTTCGTTCCGGAAACGTATCCAGCGGAACGTCAGGAACAGGCAGCAGTGATGTTGCTTGATTCCTTCGACCCCCTGGGAATCACGAGGTACAGGGCAGTAACGATTCCGATCGGAGATGACCATGGGGCACCGTGGCGTGCCAGGTTCATGAGTGGAGGATTTGTCTTCTCGGAAGGTAGCTTTGTCAACGAGGTGAGGCAGGATCCGGGCCACTTCTTCTCGACGGAGGAGATCGTAATGACCGTTAGGGCGTACACGCACGGGTACAATTTTTTCCATCCGAATTACCCTGTCCTTTGGCACTATTACGAAAAGCCGTCACCTGCCGTGTGGGATGATCTAACGGACGAGATGAAGGAGGCTGGACACATTGCCAAGACGGCAGGTGAGCGGATGTCATCATCTCTATCACGCGCATTGGCCCTGCTGGGTCTGTCCGCGGATGCTGACCCGCCATTGGTGGAGCGTTACGGACTAGGGAAGGAGAGAACACTGTTCCAGTACGAGAGGTTTGCCGGCCTCAGCTTCTCGAAGCGTGCTGTTCACAAAAGTGCTGCTGTGCGCAGTGAGCCGTGCATTGGGCACGCCTCCTTGGGGGTCAGCGATTGGGAAAGGGACTTGGTGTGTAGGAGGACGATGAGCGTGGAGGTTTCGCTAAGGGTGAAGGGGGCGGTCACCGTCCATGCTGTCGACGTGATGCTGATTTGCCAGGCCCCTCAACGTGAGATGTTGCTGAAGAAGCTGTCCTGCGCAGAGATAGCTGAACTTGTTACGACGTCAAAAGTCACGCTCACTCACGACGTGCTTCTCCCGCTCTCATCCTTTCCTCTGACCATTGTGGTCAATTCTGTGACTGATCGTGAGGATGCTGCGAACATGTTCTCCGTGTCAGCAGACGAAGTGAGCGCGTCTCGTCGTGAGCCTGTCTAGCTGGGCGTGCGATTTCATAGCGCGGGGTATCACGTGGGTCAGCGCTTCCCGGGCCTGCCGATCAATCCCCATCTGAGGACCGTGTGGTGCCATCGCCGTAGTACAGAACGCCAATCTTGATCTTGTCGCGCCCGGTGGCACTACGATGCTGGTTGGCGTCGCGCAGGGAGAAAACACACCCGCAGTACTCCTGCTGGTAGAACTGCTCGCGCTTGCTGATCTCCACCATCCGCGCCGCACCACCGCCCTTGCGCCAGTTGTAATCCCAATACTGGATGCCCGGGTAATGCGCGGCGGCACGGTGGCCGCAGTCGTTGATCTGGTTCATGTCCTTCCAGCGCGAAATGCCCAGCGAACTGCTGATCACCGGAAACCCATGCTCATGCGCGTAAAGCGCGGTCCGCACGAAGCGCATGTCAAAGCACATCGTGCAGCGGATGCCGCGCTCAGGCTCATGTTCCATGCCGCGTGCGCGCGCAAACCACTCACGTGTGTCGTAGTCGGCGTCGACGAACGGCACATTGTGCTTCTCGGCAAAGCGAATGTTCTCCTCCTTGCGCAGCTGGTACTCGCGCGAAGGATGGATATTGGGGTTGTAGAAGAAAATCGTGTAGTCGATTCCGGAGGCGGTAATCGCCTCCATCACTTCACCCGAGCATGGCGCACAGCATGAGTGCAACAGCAGCTTGTTATGACCATCGGGCAGGGAAAGGGTGGGGCGTACAAAGTCGTTCATGGCAGTTCCAATGTGCCCAGTGCCGGCAACGGCGGCGCTGGGCATGGTCTTCAGCAGGGAAGGTCAGGCCGCGTTGGCGTCGGCGTACTCATTACGGAGTTGATGCGCAGCCGCCACCAGTGCCTCCAGCGCGGCGCGGGTTTCCGGCCAGCCACGGGTCTTCAGCCCGCAGTCCGGGTTCACCCAGATCTGCTCTGGCCGCAGAACCTCGGCGGCTTTGCGCAGCAGGGCCACCATCTCTTCCTTGTCCGGCACACGCGGTGAGTGGATGTCATACACCCCCGGCCCGATCTCGTTCGGATACTGGAACCGCACGAACGCATCCAGCAGCTCCATGCGTGAGCGCGAGGTCTCAATGGAAATGACATCCGCGTCCATCGCCGCCACCGAGTGGATGATGTCGTTGAACTCGGAATAGCACATGTGGGTGTGGATCTGGGTGGCATCACGCACGCCGCTGGCGGTGATCCGGAACGCTTCCACCGCCCAGTCGAGATAGGCACGCCACTGCGCGCGGCGTAACGGCAGGCCTTCCCGAATTGCGGGTTCGTCAATCTGGATCACCCCGATGCCAGCCGTTTCCAGATCCAGCACCTCATCGCGCAGCGCCAGGGCGATCTGCCGGCAGGTATCCGCCCTAGACTGGTCGTCACGCACGAAGCTCCACTGCAGCACCGTCACCGGTCCGGTCAGCATGCCCTTCACCGGACGCTCGGTCAGCGACTGCGCGTACTGCGACCAGCGCACTGTCATTGGCTGTGGGCGGCTGACATCGCCATAGATCAGCGGCGGCTTCACGCAGCGCGATCCATAGCTCTGCACCCAGCCGTTTCGGGTGAAAGCAAAGCCTTCCAGCTGTTCGCCGAAGTACTCCACCATGTCATTACGCTCGAACTCGCCGTGTACCAGAACATCCAGCCCGATCTGCTCCTGCGCGCGCACGCAGAATTCAGTCTGGGTGGCCAGAAACGCATCGTAGTCGGCATCGGAGAGCTTGCCGGATCTGTTCCGGGCACGCGCCTCACGCACCTCCAGCGTCTGCGGGAACGAGCCGATGGTGGTGGTGGGGAACAGCGGCAGGTTCAGGGCCGCAGCCTGGGCCAGATGACGCTGCGTATAGGCACTATGCCGCTGCGAATCGGCGGCAGTGATCGTGCCCAGGCGCTGCGCGACGGCCGGATTGTGCACGCGCGGTGAGTGGCGGCGCGCTTCCAGGCGCTCGCGTGCGGCCGCCAGCGGCCTCTCAGTCATGGCGGGCTTATCGATGGCGTCGGCCAGCAGCCGCAGCTCTTCCAGCTTCTGCCTGGAGAACGCCAGCCAGCCCAGCAGTTCGTCGTCCAGCTTGGTTTCATGCGCCAGGTCGACCGGGCTGTGCAGCAGCGAACACGACGGAGCCAGCCATAAGTGGTCGCCGCCCACGTGGCCGTGCGCGTAGCGGGCCAGCAGCAGTGCGTTGTCCAGATGCGTACGCCAGATGTTGCGGCCATTGACCACGCCGGCAGACAGCACGCGTCCCGCCGGCAGGGCCTTGATTACCGCATCCAGCTGTTCTGGCGCGCGCACCAGGTCCACATGCAGGCCATCCACCGGCAGCGACGCCGCCAGCTCAAGATTGTCCTCCAGTGCGCCGAAGTAGGTTGCAACCAGCAGCTTCGAGCGGGTCGCCTTGGCCAGCTCCGAATAGGCGTGGACGAAAGCAGCACGCGCAGCATCGTCCAGGTCCTGCACCAGCACGGGTTCATCCAGCTGTACCCAGGCCGCACCGGCAGCATGCAGCTTGCCCAGCAGCTCCACATACACCGGCAGCAGCGCATCCAGCAGGTCCAGCGCCGGGCTGCCGTCGATGGTCTTGGACAGCAGCAGGAACGTCACCGGGCCAATCAGCACCGGGCGTGTCTCAATGCCCAGCGCCTGGGCCTGGCGGTACTCGGCCAGCGGCTTCTCGCCGCGCAGGGCGAAGCACTGGCCAGCCTGCAGCTCCGGCACCAGGTAGTGGTAGTTGGTGTCGAACCACTTGGTCATTTCCAGGGCGTGCAGGTCATGCCCGTCGCGCTGCAGGCCACGGGCCATCGCGAAGTAAGCGGTCAACGGATCCGCATCCGCCAAGGTGCGATAGCGGGCCGGAATGGCGTCGAACAGAAAGGCGGCATCCAGCACCTGGTCGTACAGACTGAAATCGTTGCTCGGCGGCATATCCACGCCGGCATCGTGCTGCAGCCGCCAGTGCGTGGCGCGCAGGGTGGCGGCGGTGTCCAGCAGTGACTGCGCGCTGCTCTGGCCGGACCAGTATGCTTCCAGCGCACGCTTGAGCTCGCGCTTGGCACCGATGCGGGGGAAGCCCAGATTGGTAACAGTGGTCATGAAAGATGTCCTCATTGCTTGGCGGCATTGAGGAACGAAGGAACCGTGCAGCGTCCACGCCCTTGCGGCCATGTGCGCTTCACCAGCGACCTTCGCCCCCGCGGGCGAACCGGATACCGTGAAGCGGACGCACGGGCGCAGCGCCACGCGTGCAGCATGGCGGCAGGCCCCGGCAACCTCCCCGCGGACGTTCCAGGTCGATGCAGAAAGCGGTCGTGCTTTCTGGCCGGGGCCGGTATTCGGGCTGATGGACACGGGCCCGCAGGCCCACCTAGTGCCCGCCGCTTCCCAGGCGCGAAGCCCAGTGCTGTGTGGCGGGGGTCGTTTCCATTCACCGCTGCGGGGCAGCTCCGGAATGAGCGCAGAGCGCTTTCACCGGATTCCCGTTTAATTTCATCCCTTCATCTGCATGAAGAGATAAACACCTTCGGCCCGCACAAGGTAGACCTCGGGCGGGCGAAGGTCAAGAACGGCTGGTGGATTTAAACGCGGGTGCTGGCGGCGCGGGTGCGGATCGTGGCGAACGCCTCGTCAGCCCGCAGCTGCCCATTCTCCCAGACCGTGACCATGGCGTCTTCAGTACCGCCAGGCAGTGCGCCGTCAGTGAAGGGCACCGTGTTCAGCCGGCCATCCTCCAGGTTGCGCACCAGTTGCAGCCGCCCACGCTTGCTCTGCTTGTCGCTGTCGGTTACCGGGTCCTTGTACACGTCGATCCATTCGCCGTTGACCCGTGCCGCCGAGCACTTCAGCGCGAATTTCTGGGTGTCGCGGTCCAGCCGCTGCAGCAGCGCACCGCCCATGCCGAAGGCGACGTTGTCGGCGGCGTAGCCGGCACCGGTGATGCGCTGCAGGATCGCGCGGATCGTGTCGGGGTTGATGCCGTCGCCCTGGATCACCCGCACATGGTTGAGCACGCGGTAACCCTTGCTGTTTATCGTGTGGCCAAAGGCCTCGTCGAGCAGCACCAGGCTGTCGGCCACCACCTCGACCGGGTCGCCCGAGTCGGGGCGAATTACCAGCGTGGCCCCCGAGGCGATCACCTCCTCGCGCAACGTGCTGCCCCAGTGCTCCCGGATCGCGTGGTAGATGTCGTAGCTGTCCGACACCACGGCGACAATCGCGCCGGGCTTGCCGAACTGGCGCAGCATGTTGCGATAGGCGTCGACCTCGCGCTCACGACCCCAGCTGGTGATGGTGCTGTGCTCGGCGGCTGGAATCGAATAGCCGGCCATCGGCTCGTGATAATGCGCGCGGGCCAGGCACAGCGCCGACACCGTGTCGGTCCCGAGGAAGTTGACCAGGTGCGCGGCTCCGCCCAGCGCTGCCGATTGCAGGCTCGACACCCCGCGCGCACCAAAATCGTGCAGTTTGAACGGCAGTTGGCTTTCCGGGTCGTCACTGGTGAGTTCCAGGAATTCGCGAAGGGTCTGCTTGGCATGCCAGCTGATGGTGGCGACCGTCAGCGGGTACCACACCCGCAGCAGCAGTGTTTCCAGATACGAGGGCACCCAGTACGCCTGCGGGTCGGTCGATTCGATCGTCATCAGCGCCTGATGGGTGGGCACCACAGTGCCTTCGGGCACGGCGCGGATGCGCACCGGCAGGTGCCCGCCGAGGCGCTCGACGATGTCGCGCCAGCCGGCTTCATTGAACGGCTCACCGTGTGCGGCGAACAGATCGCGTGCCTCATCGATGTCGGCGTGGGTGACCGGACGGGCCAGCGCGTCTTTCAGAATCGACTGCAGGCCGAAGAACACCGTACGGTCGTGCATGCCGCCGCGCGATTCCACATAGAAGAACGTGGCATCGGTGCCCGGTGGGTACTGCAGCCAGTGGCTGGCCTTGTAGCTGTCGGTATTGAGGAGAAGATTATCGAGGTATTGCATGACGGGAAGCTCCTTCGCGTCGAGTGGCACCGGCGGTCTATCCGCCGGTGATGGAACCAGGTCGGGCTCAGCCGCGACCCAGGAAGTACTCCAGAATGTGCAGGTGGTCTTCGTACAGCCGCGCCCCCATGTCCAGCGCCTCGCTGACCGGGAACCAGCGCGCCTTGTCGGCATCGTCGCCACCGCGCACCGGTGGCAGTTCGCCAGCCGGGAACTCGAAGTGGAACGCATGGGTGATGGTGCGGCCACGCTGGCTGCGCTCGGGGTGGTCAAACACCTGCTGGCACTTCAGCGAGCCCTTCAGCACGGGAAGCGGCAACTTCAGCCGGGTTTCCTCGCGCAGTTCGCGCAGGCAGCTGTCGAGCAGGGTCTGGTCCTGGCCGACGAATCCGCCCGGCAGCGCCCACAGCCCCTTGCCCGGCTCCGAACGGCGGCGCACCAGCAGTACGTGGCCCGAGTGCACCACCACCGCGTCGGTGGTGACGAAGGTGGGCGCATACGGCGCGTCCTTCCAGGCCGCCTTGTATTGCTCGATGAAGCGGTACTCGGCGACCAGCTGGTCATAGGCCGGCGAGCTTCTGCGGAACGCCTCCAGCATGTCGTACACCGGGGCCGGCACATTGCCACGCAGCATCAGCAGGGCCCCGTGGAAATCCACATCGCCGGCTTCAAACAGGTAGCGTCGCAGCTCGGTGGCCGACAGCGTGGCCGTGTGCTGTACATCCACCAGCGGCCACTGCGGGAACTCGCGCAGGTAGTAGCTCGATGCGTCCTTGTCCATTCCCACCAGGCCAACCCTGGCATCGGCGGTGGCACCGTCTGCACGCAGGGCTTCAGCCACGTTGCGCTGCACGCCGGCAATCCACTGGGCTTCGTTGTACAGGTGGTCGCGCAGCGGCTGGATGATCAGACGATCGGTGCTGCCATCAAGGGCGGCCTGGATCATCACGGCGCGTTCGGCCACCGTCCAGGGATTGCGCAGGCTGCGGGGGGTATCGGCAGAGCCAACCAGGAAGATCAGCTTGCGGGCCCGGCTCAGGGCCAGGCGGGCAACGGCAGCGTGGCCGTTGTGGAAGGGCTCGAAACGCCCGATGAAGACGAGATAGTCGAATTCCATGAGAATCCCTCATGTCGTTGTGAGTGCCGCGGGTCTGTCCCTTGGCTTGGCCACCATCCTACGCCTCCTGTTCAGCGGGTCAAGCACGACGATGGATCTGCACGCCCGTTCAATTGCAGGCACCATACGGTTCCTGCTTCGTACGTGATTTCTGCATGACTGTCGTGCCTGCTTTCCTTCGCCGTACTTCCCTCGTCACCCGCATCATCATCGGTCTGCTGCTGGGCATCGTGGTCGGGGTGGCGCATCCGCCCACCGCGCTGGCCCTGGGCCTGCTGGGTGAAGTCTTCATCCGCGCATTGAAGGCGGTGGCACCCATCCTGGTGCTGGTGCTGGTAGTGGCCTCCATTGCCGGTCATCGCGGTGGCGGCACCCACATGCGCCCGGTGCTGGTGCTGTACCTGCTGGCCACCGTGGCGGCGTCGCTGGTCGGCGTGGCCGCCAGCTTCCTGTTCCCGACCACGCTGGTGTTGAAGGCAGCTGACACCGCTGCGCAGGCCGCACCCAGCGGCATCGGTGCCGTATTGCACACGTTGCTGCTGCAGATCGTGGATAACCCGGTCAACGCCGTGGTGAACGCCAACTACATCGGCGTACTCGCCTGGGCGGTCGCTCTGGGCCTGGCATTGCGCCACGCAGGCGAGGCCACCCGCGCCATGCTGGCCGACGTCTCTGTTGCGTTTACCCGGGTTGTGCAGTGGGTGATCGTGCTGGCACCGCTGGGTGTATTCGGCATCGTCGCGTCCACCATTGCTGGATCCGGTTTGGGCGCGCTGGCCGATTACGCGCGCCTGTTGGCGGTGCTGCTGGGAGCCATGCTGGCGGTGGCGCTGCTGGCCAATCCGCTGATCGTGTTCCTGGTGACGCGACGTAATCCCTACCCGCTGGTGCTGACCTGCCTGCGCGAAAGCGGCATCACCGCATTCTTCACCCGTTCTTCGGCGGCCAACATCCCGGTCAATCTGGCCCTGTCCAAGCGTCTGGGTCTGCATGAAGGCACCTATTCGGTGGCCATTCCGCTGGGGGCCACGATCAACATGGCCGGTGCGGCGATCACCATTTCGGTGCTCACCCTGGCGGCGGTGCACACGCTGGGCATCCAGGTCGACCTGCCCACCGCGCTGCTGCTGAGCGTGGTGGCGGCCATCGGGGCCTGCGGGGCTTCCGGCGTGCCGGGCGGTTCGCTGCTGCTGGTGCCGCTGGCGTGCGGCCTGTTCGGTATCGAAGACAGCGTGGCCATGCAGGTGGTGGCGGTCGGCTTCGTGGTCGGCGTGGTCCAGGACTCGGCGGAAACCGCGCTGAATTCCTCGTCGGACGTCGTGTTCACCGCGGCGGCCTGCGCGCGCGCGGAGCGCCTTGCGCGCTGACGCGGCGATACGCGTGTTCAGCCCAGCGCATCGAGCACCTGTTCGATGCGCCGCTGCAGCGAGCCGGTCAGCAGGGTGAAAGGCCGCTGCTGCGTGGAGAGCCAACGCACATAGGCGTCGTGCTGGGCATGCCGGAACGCGTCGTCGCGACGCGTTCCATCCTGCACGAACGGAAAGTCGGGTGCGCACAGGAACAGATGCGCATAAGGGCGCTCGGCCAGCGCGTACAGCGCATCTTCTGCTCGCCCGAACATGTTCTGGCAGTAGAGCAGGGTGGTCAGCGGCGTGGTGTCGCACACCAGCCATCGATCCGCCGTTGCCGCCAAAGCCTCCTCGCGCTGCACCTGGACCTGGGCAATGTGCAGCAGGTCCTCATAGTCCAGCGCGCCCGCCTTCGCTTCCCAGTGTTCGCGACCATACTCTGCCGCCCAGTGCGTCTGCAGGCGCTGCGCGAGCGCCGCGGCCAGCGTGGTCTTGCCGCTGGACTCCCCGCCGAGCAGGCCGATGCGGCCGACAAAATCCGCATACACGCGGGGATCCAGATACTGGCGCAGGCCATGAGGATCGGCGCGTAGCGCAGTACCCGACACCGGAACATGGCGTCGGCCGAGATCCAGGCAGACATGGGCGACCGGCCAGAGCTGTACAGTTGAGCCACTGAAATGGTGCTGCAGCGCTGCCGCGAAGCCATCGCCATAGTGCTCGCTGGTGAATACTGCATCGACGCGGCAGTCCCACAGCGCGCTGCAGACCCACGCCACGAACGCGCGCTGTGATGCGTCATCGTCACGGTTGTCGGGCAGTTGGCGTGGCGCAATCCCTCGCTGAGCACACAGATGTGCCAGTCGTACCTCATCCAGCACCAGCCGCTCGACCTGCGGATACAGCGCCTCCAACCAGGCCTCGCGCCGGGCCGCATTGCAGCCGGGCAGCTCGGGCTGGCTCCAGCTCAGCAGCAGCACCCGGTCGCAGTGCGACAACGCATGGTCGATCAGGGCCTGATGCCCCCGGTGCAGCGGACTGAACTTGCCAACCACCAGCCCGGTGTTGAAGCGATCCTGCATGTGCGGTGTTCCTCCGTGAAACGGGCGGCCAGTCTACGGGGTCGCCAATCGTCAGGGATGAATCAACTGAACGGCGCGATGCGTGCCCGGAGTCTCAGGCCTTGAGAGGCGCTTTGGGCATACTGGACCCTGGTGTCGCAGGCAGCGGGGGCAGAGCAGTGGCAGACAAGTATTGCGATCTGGTCATGAAAGGCGGCATCACCAGCGGCATCGTGTATCCCAACGCGGTGCTGTCGCTGGCCCGCGAGTACCGCTTCAAGAACATTGGCGGCACCTCGGCGGGGGCGATTGCCGCAGCGGTGGCGGCGGCGGCTGCGATGGGCGACCGTCGGTGCCGGGCCGGAGAAGCCCTGGGACCCAACGCCGGCTTTGCCGGGCTGGCCGATGTCAGCACACAGCTGTCGCGGCGCGGCTTCATCTACAGCCTGTTCCAGCCGGTATATGGCGCACGCACCGCCTATCGCCTGCTGGTGATGCTGACCGGCAAGGCCGGCGTGCCGCGCAAGGTGTTGTGCCTGCTGGCGGCGGTGTTCGCGATTGCGCCGCTGGAGTTGCTGGCGGTGCTGGCCGGGTTGCTCGGCATCGGCTGGCTGGCCGGTGGCATGGCCGGCGTGTGGGCCACCTTGCTGCCCTCCCTGTTATGCGCCTACGGTGCCGGCGTGCTGGCCTCGGCCCTGCGCGTGGCGCGGGTGGCGCGGCGCAACCTGCTGGGCCTGTGTTCTGGTGCCACCCAGCCCGATGCCGGTGCGCCGGCGCTGACCGATTGGCTGCACACGCAGTTGCAGGCGCTTTCCGGCAAACCCCTCGATCAGCCGCTTACCTTTGCCGACCTGCATCAAGCGCCGCGCTATGTCGGCGAACCGGTTGGCGCGCATGCGATCAGCCTGCAGATGATCACCACCTGCGTGTCGCACACCGAACCGCGCACACTGCCATTCACGGCCTCGCAGTTCTGGTTCCGGCGCGAGGAATTTGAACGGCTGTTCCCGGGCAGCGTGGTGCGCTGGCTGGTGGAACGCGCAGGTGCGCCACAGTCCGTCGACGGTGTCGACTACTACCGGCTGCCAGAAGGTGAACACCTGCCGGTGCTGGTTGCCACGCGCATGAGCCTGAGCTTCCCGCTGCTGATCAGTGCGGTGCCGCTGCACGAGCCCGCCCGCCGCGAGCGCCGCTGCGAACCGGTGGAAGACCCGGCCCCGCCCCGCGACAACACCAATGTCGCTGACAGCATGGAAGGGCTTACCAGCGGCGGTCACAGCTGTGGTCCGGTGATTACCGCATTCCGGGTCTGCTGGTTTTCCGATGGGGGCATCAGCAGCAACTTTCCCATCCATCTGTTCGACGCCGCATTGCCGCGTTGGCCAACCTTCGGCATCAACCTCGTCTACCCGCGTCATGCCGAGCCGGAGCGTCTGTCGCCGGAATCACCGGATGCGATCAACGCGGCGGTGTTCCTGCCCACCGAGAACCGCCATGGCTGGCAGCGCAGCTACCAGGCCATCGCGCGGCCGCTGGCGGCAGCGGAGATGAGCGGCTTCCTGTTCGCCATCGTCTCCACCATGCAGAACTGGCGCGATGTGCTGCAGGCGCGAGCACCCGGCTACCGCGACCGCATCGTGCATGTGTCGCTGCAGGGGGACGAAGGCGGCATGAACCTGGACATGCCGCAGGCCGTGCTCAGCCGCATTGCCGCCAAGGGCAGTGTGGCTGGTGAGCGCTTCTGTGATTTCTCGTTCGCCAACCACTACTGGATTCGTTGGCGGAATCTGGCCTCGGCGTACCAGCGCTATACACTGGAGATTGCGCGCACGGATGATCCGCTGCAGCGCGTGGCGGTGTGGGAGTCGGCCTATGAAACAGTGGCCATGGGCGAGCCGCTCGAGCCGTCATACCGGCTGAGTTCCGAAGACAAGCGCCGCGAATCACAGCAGTTGTGGCGAACGATGGTGGACCAGGGCGAAGCCTGGGAAGACCTCGGCCCCGACCTCACCGACGGTGCCCCGCGCCCCCTCCCGCAGATGAAAGTCACCCCGAGCTATTGACCGGCAGGTGCCCACCGTTGGTGGGCACGAACGATGGCAATGTACGGCACACGCGCCGCGTTGCGGCGTCGCACGACCAATGGTCATGCGCTACCGCCATCTCTCTACCACCGGATCCCCTCTCAACTCCGCATAGCGCTCCCCCTCCAGCTCCATCCCCACCATCACCGGATTGATCGACCGCAGCACCCCCAGATACTCCCGTGCGCGCACCACATCACCCCGCGCCATCGCCAAACGGGCGGCTCGTGCCCAGATCCGATCCCAGCCATGCGCCAACGACAGTGCCTGCGCCAGCGCCACTTCCGCCTCAGCATCGCGCCCCCGCCGCAGCAATTGCTCCGCACGAATCATCGCCGCATGCGCCTGCCGCTGCTCGAACATCACCCGCAGTTCGGCAATGGGTTGCGCCGCACTGTCCACGCGCAGGTCGGTATCGCGCCAGTCGCCTTCCGGCGTTCGTACCAGCAGCGCGGCCGACATCCGGCCGCTGCGCTGCCCACCGGCTGCCTCGCCGGCTTCCAGTGCCAGCAGCAGGCGGTCGGCCAACGGTCCGTCCGACGCGAGGTACGCATCATGCATCGCATCCAGCACCGCAGCCCCGGCCAGCCCGTTGCCCTGCACGCTGAATCCGGGGCCGCAGGATGCACCCGCCCAGCTTGAAGCCAGCGCAGTCGCCCCGGTGTACTGGGCCTGCCGTCCCAGCGCGTCCACCAGTCCCACCTGACGCTCGGCCACCGTGGTGTCGTCGTAGTTGCCATCGCTCGCCAGCAGGTGCTTCAGCGCCTGCTCCGGCGTGTTGCCTGCGGCCAGCAGGCGCAGCCCTTCGGGTCCGTAATGTGGATTGGTCTCGAACTGGCTGGCCACCGCGCCCACCTTGGCCTGCGCCCAGGCGACGCCGGATCCGCCTACCGCCAGATTGTGGGTTGCCACGGCCACCCCGCAGCTGCCGGTGTCATCGCAGGCGGCAATGGAAAAGGTGGCGTGCGCTGGCAGCGCATATGCACCCAGCAACAGCACTGCGCCTACGAACAGGGATTTCATCGGTCCGGTTCCTCCCAGAGCTGGAACCGGTTGGATGCAGGCTGCAGGCGAAGGGTTTAGCCCCGCCCCGGCAACTGCGCGAACGCGCGCTGCATGCAGTCCTCGCGCGGACACACCCGGCAACCCGGCCCAATCGATACGGAGTTGCCGGGACTCTGGATGTCCAGCCCGCGCGTGTAGATCAGCCGCTCGGCATGCTGCAGGTCGCAGCCCAGTGCCACCGCGAAGGTCTTGCGCGGCTGACCATGCCCGATCGGACCGCTGCTGACCTGACGCGCCAGCCAGAAATGGCGGCGGCCATCGGGCATGCGCGCGGTCTGGGTCAGCACCCGCCCGGGCTGGTTGAAGGCTTCGTACACAATCCACAGGGGGCAGGAGCCACCCACCTGGGAGAAGTGGAAGTCGGTTGCCGAATGCCGCTTGGACACATTGCCGGCGCGATCCACGCGAATGAAGAAGAACGGCAGCCCCGGCGCACTGCGCCGCGCCAGTGTGCTCAGCCGGTGGCACACTGCCTCGAAGCCCACGCCGAAGCGGTGTGCCAGCAGGTCGATGTCATAGGCGCTCTGCTCGGCCGCACGCAGGAACTGCGCATACGGCATCACCAGCGCGCCGGCAAAGTAGTTGCTCATGCCAATGCGCGCCTGCGCGATCTGCTCCGGCTCGCGGAAACCAGCGCGGGCGATTACCGCGTCAATCTGCGCCGCATAGCCGAGCAGGCCCAGTTCGGCCGCCATCTGGAATGCCTGCTGGCCCGGTTCCAGATAATCCGGCAGCCACAGCGTGCGGCTGCCACCGTCATACACGCGCTTCTCGCGGCCGGCCTGCAGCGGAGCGACCTCCACCAGCACGCCATGACGGTCGGCCAGCAACTGGCGCAGGCGCGGCGCGACGTGCCCCGCCACCAGCCCCCACTCGGCAAACAGCTGCTCGGCCAGATCGTCCAGCTCGGGAATGTGGTTGTGCATGCGGTTGAAGAAGTCGCGCACCTGGTCACCGGCCGGCAGCGCCTGCCCGGCCTGTGGGTCGCCCAGCTGGAACTCCAGCGCCGCCGCATGCTCGCGCAGCAGCAGGTGGCGGCGGTGCAGGTCGAGCAGGGCATGGCTGATCTGCGGCAGGTTGCCGGCCATGGCGCGCAGCTCGGTGCTGCTGACCGTGTCCAGGCCGAGGTCACGCAGGGTCTGGCCCAGCGCCTCCTGTAGCGCGGCCGGCTCGTTGTCCTCGAACAGGGGGCCCAGATCGCCGAGCACCTCGCCCAGCTTCTGCTGCACCGCCGGGGTCAGCGGCCGCTTGTTGCGCTCGATCTGGTTCAGGTAGCTGGCCGACAGCCCCAGCGCCCGGGCCAGGTCGGCCTGACTGAAGCCGCGCTGCTCGCGCAGCTTGAGCAGGCGCAGGCCAATCTGGCGAAGCGGGGGCTGGCTATTCACAGAATTCACAAGAATCGTAGCGGACATTGGCCAGATTAAGCGCAGAAAGCCCGGAAATCGAGCCTTGGCCTGTGAATAATGCCAATCACCTTTTCGCACCCGCCGGGATTGTCATGACTGTTGCAGCGCCCCGTATCCGCATGTTGATCGACGGCCAGTTCGTCGAGTCGGCCAGCTCCAACTGGCAGAACGTGGTCAATCCGGCCACCCAGGACGTCCTGGCGCAGGTGCCGTTCGCCACCGTGAGCGAAGTGGACGCCGCCGTCGCTGCCGCCAGGGAAGCCTTCAAAACCTGGCGCAAGACCCCGATCGGCACCCGTGCCCGCATCTTCCTGAAGTACCAGCAGCTGATCCGCGAGCACATGAGCGAGCTGGCCCACATCCTCAGCGCCGAACAGGGCAAGACCCTGCCGGACGCCGAAGGTGATGTGTTCCGCGGCCTGGAAGTGGTCGAGCACGCCGCCGCCATCGGCAACCTGCAATTGGGCGAGCTGGCCAACAACGTGGCCAACGGCGTGGACACCTACACCCTGCTGCAGCCGCTGGGCGTGTGCGCCGGCATCACCCCGTTCAACTTCCCGGCGATGATTCCGCTGTGGATGTTCCCGATGGCCATCGCCACCGGCAACACCTTCATCCTCAAGCCGTCCGAACAGGACCCGATGGTCACCATGCGCCTGGTCGAACTGGCGCTGGAAGCCGGCATTCCCAAGGGCGTGCTCAACGTCGTGCACGGTGGCGAAGAAGTGGTCAACGCGATCTGTGACCACCCGGACATCAAGGCGGTGTCGTTCGTGGGCTCCACCCGCGTCGGCACCCACGTGTACAACCGCGCCTCGCTGGCCGGCAAGCGCGTCCAGTGCATGATGGGCGCGAAGAACCACGCCGTGATGCTGCCGGACGCCAACAAGGAGCAGAGCCTCAACGCGATGGTCGGTGCCGCGTTCGGTGCCGCCGGTCAGCGCTGCATGGCCGCCTCCACCCTGGTGCTGGTCGGCGAGGCCCGCGAGTGGGTGCCGGACCTGGTCGCCAAGGCCAAGACCCTGAAGGTCAGTGGCGGTACCGTCGCCGGCACCGATGTCGGCCCGGTCATTTCCTGCGCTGCCCGCGAACGCGTCGAAGGCCTGATCGCCTCCGGCGTGGAGCAGGGCGCAACGCTGGTGCTGGACGGCCGCAACCCGCAGGTCGATGGTTTCGAGAAGGGCAATTTTGTCGGCCCGACCATCTTCTCCGGCGTGAAGCCGGGCATGCGCATCTATGACGAGGAAATCTTCGGGCCGGTGCTGGTCATCCTCGAAGTGGACACGCTCGAAGACGCCATCGAGCTGATCAACGCCAATCCGAACGGCAACGGCACTGCCGTGTTCACCCAGTCCGGTGCGGCCGCGCGCAAGTTCCAGGAAGACATCGACGTCGGCCAGGTTGGCATCAACGTGCCGATTCCGGTGCCGGTGCCGCTGTTCTCGTTCACCGGTTCGCGTGCGTCCAAGCTGGGCGACCTGGGCCCATACGGCAAGCAGGTGGTCATGTTCTACACCCAGACCAAGACGATCACCTCGCGCTGGTTCGATGACGAAACGCTGGGTCATGGCGTCAACACCACGATCAGCCTGAAGTAAGCAGGAGTTTCACCATGAGCCACTCGATGACGACGGAACTCGAAGAAGCGCAGCAGGCCTATAGGGAGGCGGCGCGTGACTTCGCCCAGGCCGAACTGGCACCGCACGCCGCGCGATGGGATGCGGAGGGCATCTTTCCGCGCGAGGCGATTGCCAAGGCAGGGGAACTCGGGTTCTGTGGCCTGTACATGGACCCCGAGGTCGGTGGCAGCGGCTTGAGCCGTCTGGACGCCGCCGTCGTCATCGAGGAGCTCGCCAACGTGGATCCGTCCACCGCGGCGTATATCAGCATCCACAACATGGCCTCGTGGATGGTGGCGCGCTGGGGCCAGGAAGGGCTGCGCGCGCAGTGGTGCGCCGACCTCTCGGCCGGTACCAAGCTGGCCTCGTACTGCCTGACCGAGCCCGGCGCGGGCTCGGACGCCGCGTCGCTGAAGACCACCGCTGTGAGGGACGGTGACCACTTCGTGCTGAACGGCTCCAAGGCCTTCATCTCCGGTGCCGGTGCCACCGAGCTGCTGGTGGTAATGGCGCGTACCGGCGGGGCCGGCGCGGGCGGCATCAGCGCCATTGCGGTGCCGGCCGACCTGCCGGGCATCAGCTTTGGCCGCAAGGAAGAGAAGATGGGCTGGAACAGCCAGCCCACTCGCGGCATCACCTTCGAGAACGTGCGCGTGCCGGTGGACCACCTGCTGGGCGACGAGGGCAGTGGCTTCAAGCTGGCGATGAAGGGCCTGGATGGCGGCCGCATCAACATTGCGGCCTGCTCTCTGGGCGCAGCGCAGGGCGCTCTGGATGCCGCCCGCCGCTACATGGGCGAGCGCCGCCAGTTCGGCAAGACCCTGGCCGACTTCCAGGCGCTGCAGTTCAAGCTCGCCGACATGGTCACCCAGCTGGTCGCCGCGCGGCAGATGGTGCACAGCGCCGCGCGCAAACTGGATGCCGGTGCCAGCGATGCCAATGTGTGGTGTGCCATGGCCAAGCGTTTCGCCACCGACGCCGGCTTCCAGATCTGCAACGAAGCGCTGCAGATCCACGGCGGCTACGGTTACATTCGCGAATACCCGATTGAACGCCTGCTGCGCGACAGCCGCGTGCATCAGATTCTGGAGGGCACCAACGAGATCATGCGTGTGATCGTGGCCCGCCACCTGCTCAACACCGAAGAGGAACTGCGATGATGGATTGGCGCAAGCACGAACACACCGGCCTGAAGGTCGAGGCCGACGGCCACGTGGCAGTAGTGACGCTGGACAATCCACCGGCGCACACCTGGACCGTGCACAGCCTGTCCGCGCTGCGCGACCTTGTGGGTGCGCTGAATGCCGACAAGGACATCTACGCACTGGTGATCACCGGCGGCGGCGAGAAGTTCTTCTCTGCCGGTGCCGATCTCAAGCAGTTCGCCTCCGGCGACAAGGCCGCAGCGCGCGAAGCGGCGCGCCGCTTCGGCGAAGCCTTCGAAGCGCTGTCCGGCTTCCGTGGCGTCTCCATCGCCGCCATCAATGGTTATGCCATGGGCGGCGGGCTGGAATGCGCGCTGGCCTGTGACCTGCGCATCATTGAAGACCATGCCCAGGTGGCGCTGCCGGAGGCCACCGTCGGCCTGCTGCCGTGCGCCGGTGGCACTCAGAACCTGACCCGTCTGGTCGGCGAGGGCTGGGCCAAGCGCATGATCCTGCTCGGCGAACGCATCGACGCAGATACCGCGCTGCGTATCGGCCTGGTTGAAGAGAAGGTTGCCAAGGGCGCGGCCAAGGCGCTGGCGCTGGAGTGGGCACACAAGGCCGAAAAGCAGAGCCCGACCAGCATCGCGGCCTGCAAGACTCTTGTGCAGTTCACCCGCACCGGTTCGCACGCCGCTGCGCTGGTGGCCGAGCGTGAGGCGTTCGTTGATCTGTTCGACCGTGCCGACCAGGCCGAAGGCGTGAACGCCTTCCTGGAAAAGCGCGCGCCGCAGTGGAAGAACGCATGAGCAGCGCGCCGTCGATGGACGAGGCCCCGGTGCTGTTTGAAGAGCGCAGCGCCGCCAACGGCATGCGCATCGGCATTGCCACGTTGAATGCACCGCGCACCCTCAATGGTTTCTCGCTGCCGATGGCGCATCTGCTGCTGGAGCGACTGCAGGCGTGGGCCGACGATGCCGGCATTGCGCTGGTAGTGCTGCAGGGCGCGGGCGAGAAAGCCTTCTGCGCCGGTGGCGACCTGCACAGCCTGTACAAGAGCATGCAGGCCTACCGTACCGACGGCAGCACCGACGTGCGCGACAACGCCTACGCGGCCGAGTTCTTCGACGTGGAATACCGCGTCGACTACGCCATCCACACCTACCCCAAGCCAATCCTGTGCTGGGGCCACGGCATCGTCATGGGCGGTGGCATCGGCCTGATGTCCGGTGCCAGCCACCGTGTGGTCAGCGAACGCAGCAAACTGGCGTTCCCGGAGATCACCGTCGGCCTGTTCCCGGACGTCGGCGGCAGCTGGTTGCTGCCGCGTGTACCGGGCAAGGGCGGGCTGTTCCTCGCCTTGACCGGTGCCACCCTCAATGCCGGCGATGCCATCTATGCCGGTCTGGCCGATATCCACATCGCCGAGGCGCAGCGTCCGGCGGTGTTCGACGCGCTGGCCGGGGTGCACTGGAGTGATGACGTCCAGCGCAACCACGCCCAGCTCAGCACCCTGCTGCAGCAGCATGCCAGCGATGCCGTCACCGGCCCGCTGCTGCGCAACGCCACCAGCATTGACGTCCTGTGCGAGGGTGCGGATGTCTGCGACGTCGTCGCTGCCATCAGTGCGCTGAAAACCGAAGACCCCTGGCTGCAGACCGCGCAAGCTACATTGGCCGCCGGAGCCCCAGGCTCGGCGCGCCTGGCCTGGGAGCTGCAGAAGCGTGCCGAAGGTGCTTCGCTGGCCGATGTATACCGCTTCGAGTACGTGGCCGCACTGCACTGCGCCGCCCGCGGCGACTTTGCCGAAGGCATCCGCGCGCTGCTGATCGACAAGGACCGCAGCCCGAAGTGGCAGCCGGCCACCCTGGCCGAGGCCACTCCGGCCTGGGCGCAGACCTTCTTCGTTTCGCCGTGGAACGACGCCATGCATCCGCTGGCCGACCTCGGTGCCACCGTTACTGAAAGGAGCCTTGCATGAGCCGTATTGCATTCATTGGGCTGGGCAACATGGGCGGGCCGATGGCCGCCAACCTGGCCAAGGCCGGCCACGCCGTGCGCGTGTTCGACCTGGTGCCCGCCGCCGTGCAGGCCGCGGTTGATGCCGGTGCCACCGCCGCGTCGTCCGCATTGGATACGCTGACCGACGCCGAAGTGGTCATCAGCATGCTGCCGGCCAGCCGCCACGTGGAAGGCGTGTACCTGGGTGAAGATGGCCTGTTGGCCGACATTCCCGGCGGTGCGCTGGTGATCGACTGCAGCACCATTGCGCCGGCCACCGCACGCAAGGTTTCCGAAGCCGCGGCCGCCCGTGGCCTGCAGATGCTGGATGCGCCGGTGTCCGGCGGCACCGCCGGTGCAGCGGCTGGCACGCTGACCTTCATCGTCGGCGGCGAAGCCGATGCGCTGGAACGCGCCCGCCCGCTGCTGCAGGCCATGGGCAAGAACATCTTCCACGTCGGGGCCAGCGGTGCCGGCCAGGTCGCCAAGCTGTGCAACAACATGGCGCTGGGCGTGATCATGGCGGTCACCGGGGAGTCCATTGCACTGGGCGTCGCCCACGGCCTGGACCCGAAGGTGCTTTCGCAGATGATGGCCGTCAGCACCGGCCGCAGCTGGGCCACTGAAGTGTGCAACCCGTGGCCGGGCGTGCTGGAAAATGCCCCGGCCTCGCGCGGCTACAGCGGCGGTTTCGGCAGCGACCTCATGCTCAAGGACATGGGCCTGGCCGTAGAGGCGGCCATGAGCGTAGGTGCATCCATTCCGCTCGGCGAGCTGGCCCGCAACCTGTACTCCATGAACCACCAGGCCGGCCGCGGCAAGCTCGATTTCAGCAGCGTCGTCCAGCTCCTCACCACCGACCGCTAAAACATCCGCCCCCTAAAATCTCGATGGGGCACCGGTAGTGCCAGCCGCTGGCCGGCAACCAAGCAAAACCAAACGCATCCCGTGACGGGATCCACCGCGGTGGGATGGGCGGCTGCCAAGCACTAATCGCCAGGCAGCCGCCCATTTTTATGCCTCAGACAATCGTCAACGTCACATCGATGTTGCCACGCGTGGCATTCGAGTACGGGCAGACGATATGCGCCTTCTGCACCAGCTCTTCCACCTGCTCACGCGGCAGGCCCGGCACGCTGATCTGCAGCTCGGCCTCAATGCCGAAGCCGGTCGGAATCTGACCAATGCCCACGCGGCCGGTGATCTGCGTTTCGGCCGGCAGGGCCACCTTGGCCTGACCCGCCACGAACTTCAGCGCACCCAGGAAGCAGGCTGAGTAGCCGGCTGCAAACAGCTGTTCCGGGTTGGTGCCCGTGCCGCCGGCACCGCCCAGCTCGCGCGGGGTGGACAGCTGCACGTCCAGTACGTTGTCCGACGAGACGGCGCGGCCTTCGCGACCGCCGGTTGCGGTGGCCTGGGCGGTGTACAGAACCTTTTCAATCGACATGGGATATCTCCTGGCTGTGAAGGGGTGAACCGTTGTTGAGGTGTACTTTGCCCGCAAGCGGTAGACGTGTGGCAACATGGCGTCCAGAAAACTTGATCTGGAGTCCGCCATGGTCGACCGCCTGCAATCCCTGCTCAGCCGCTTCGCGGTGCGTGCCGAGGTGTTCCACACCGGCGCGCTGACCGGCACCAACGACCTGCCCGGCGATGGCGAGCGCGGCCAGCTGCATCTCATCCGCGACGGGCGCATCCAGGTGAAGCATCCCGATGGCAGCGTGATAGATATCGACCAACCCAGCATCCTGCTCTACCCGCGCGCCCACGCGCACCGTCTGGTGGTGGACCCCAGCACCGGCGCGGGAACCGCCTGCGCCCACGTGCAGTTCGAAGGCGGCATCAACAACCCCATCGTCAACGCCCTGCCACCGGTGATCTGCCTGCCGCTGAAGGAGCTGTACGGCGGCGCGCCGATTCTGGAAGTGCTGTTCGAAGAAGCCTTCGCCCAGCGCTGCGGGCGCCAGGCGTTGCTGGATCGCCTGTTCGAAATCGTGCTGATCCAGGTGCTGCGTGTGCTGATGGAGAACGGCCAGTTGCGCGTCGGCCTGCTGGCCGGCATGGCGCATCCGCGCCTGCGGCATGCGCTGGTCGCCATGCATGAAGCGCCGGCCGAAGAGTGGACGCTGGAAAGCCTCGCCCAACGTGCGGGCATGTCGCGCAGTGCCTTCGCCGACAGTTTCCGCGACACCATCGGCAGCACGCCTGGCCACTACCTGCAGGGCTGGCGCACCCGGCTGGTGCAGCAGGCGCTGCGCAAAGGGCAGCCGCTCAAGCGCATTGCGATGGATGTGGGCTATGGCAGCGAGGCGGCGTTGTCGCGCGCGTTCAAGGCGCAGACCGGGCAGTCGCCGCGGCAGTGGAAGCAGGGCGTGACGGGGGCACTGTGAGGAACTGACCCCCGACTTTGGGCACGGGTGGTGGTGCGATTACCCCACTAGCATCGGCTATCAGGCCCACCTTCCGGGAGATCGTTCGATGCACGTTCTTCGCATGCGTCATGTCTACAGGCCGTTCCTCTTTGCCGCATTTCTGGCGGCCAGCTTCATCGCACAGGCCGAAGCCGAGCCGGCTGACGAACCCAACTACACCACCCAGAACCTGATCATCTACAACGAACAGGGGCAGGTGCTGCTGCAACGGAACTTCATGGGGTGGAGTACGCCCGGCTGGCGATACGATGACCGGGTCACGCTCACAGAGGGACTGCATCAGCTGGCGAGGCGCTATGGTGTCAAGATCACCGACCTGCGGCTGGCAGGGCTCTTTACATATCGGTATACCTACACGCCGGCGATGTCCACGCGATCGCACTACTCCGCGCGACTCGCCGGCGGAACGCCCAAGGCCCCTCAGGGCTTCGAGGAGCTCCGCTGGTTCTCGCCGAGCGACGCGGTCGCGGCAATCGGCGATGAATCGCAGCGGTCGCCCCAGGCGTTGGTGCAGTTGAGCCGACAGATGCTGGAGAACCCAGACACCATATGGGGTGGCGCATTTCATATCCGCCAGGAAGACGAACGCTACCTGAGCGAGATGACTGAGCCGTTCCATGCGTGGGGAGCGCAGTCGCGGTGATTGGGCTGGTCGCCGCGAACCGCCTTGGTCGCGCTACTGGATGTTGAGCGGATCATCGCGCTTCTTGTACGCGTAGCCGGTCATTACCCAGTGTCCACCGTGACCGGTAGAGGGTTCTGTCCACTGGAACGTCCACGACTGCATCGTGCCGTCCGGCAGCGTGTTCTCCACGCTATAGACCTCACCTGGGTAGCCTGAGTCCGGCAGCCCGCCGGGCGGCGCCGGGGTGTTGCGCTGGGTGGGAGGGAAGTGCTGGATCCTCTCCACGGACACCACGCCTGCGCCGCTCAGCGGTGGAAACCGGGGCGCATGCTTCGAGACCCATGCGAGTACATTCTGCCCCTCGCTCTGGTCCGCTGCCCAGGTGTGGTTGACGACGACGGTGGCGCTCGATGGCGCTTTCGCGACTGCCACGCTGGTGGCGCTGGCTGCCAGTACCAGCGCAAGTGCTGCTGGAACGATCAACTTCATTGCATTCACTCCCTTGATCAAGCGCGATGCGGATTGACCACGCTACATCGAAGCTAGTGCAGTGTTTGCATCATTCCGAATGCAACAACTTGCATCCTACGGTCGAGCGAGATCAAATCTGACCCGATCCGACACCTCTGCTCAGATCGTCCACTCCCGATCCGTCGTAAACATGATCGTCAGCCACCGGTCCGGCGACTCCTCCCCCAGTGCCTCCCCAATCTCATCGCGCAGCCGGTCCCATTCAACCAGCGCACGCGGCGGATCATTCTCCGGCACCACAAAGAACAGCTCGATCTGATCACCACGGCCCACCTTGGCCACATAGCTGCGGTGCTCAATGAATCCATGCTTCGCCACCACCGCGCGCGCCACATCATCCACGTGCGCCTGCAGGGCCACTGGCGTGATCAGCAGGATGTCCGACAGCGCCCGCCGCACCGTGCCAAGCGGTGCCAGCACCACGAACGCGCACACCACAAGCAGAATCGCGGGATCGATGTAAGGAACAACCCAGGCCCACTGGGTGTCCCGCAGCAGCCAGCCCCCGCCAAACGCCAGCAGGTAAGCCCCGGACATCGCCGCGGCCACCATCCAGTTCTTCGCATCCAGCCCCACGAACTCCGAGCCGATGCGCCGGTTCGCCCGCCGCACGAAGATCGCCAGGGCACTCTCGGCAATGATCGAAAGCACCGCGAACACAATCGCCGGCGCCAATGCGATATGCCGCCCGCCGGACATCAGCGCGTCCACCGCGTTGACCGCCGCATACAGCGCCGCCCCGATCATCAGCGTACCGCTGACCCCCAGCACGATCGGCTCCAGGTGCCAGAAGCCCATGGTGAAGCGCTGGTTCAACCGCGACTGCAGCGCATCGACATTGGTGGACAGGCTGATCAACCGCACCACCAGCAGCGACAGCCAGGTCATCACCACGTCGATCAGGCCATAGATGCCGTCGAAGATGATCAATGAGGAGTTGGCCAGCAGCCCGAACGCCACCGCGGCGGCGGCCATCGCAAAGGAAGCCGCAATCGACAGGCTCAGCACCCCCTGCTCGGTGGTGGGGTCGAAGCGGGAGGGGCGGGCGCTGCGCATGGTGCGGGGCAGGGAAGGGGTTTCCCCATTGTGCATATCGCCCGTGACAGCCGGCGCAGCGGAAATATAAGTGATTGATCTGAATGGAGGATCAACCCGACGGCGGCCTCTGCGTCATCATTTTGACGGCGATCCCGTACAATCCTGCCAGCGCAGCCTTGGGGAGGCTGCCGGCCCTGGGCGGGCGTCGTATCGCCTGGTGGTAACGATTCGCTGTGCAGAATGGACACATCAGCTGCCGCACGCCTCGACAGGCGCGGCAACACGCAGGGAGAGGCGGAACAGTGCAGAACATCATCTCAAACAACGCGAACCTGACCCTCAGCGCAACCCTGCGACGTTGGGCAGTGCTTGCATTGCGCCGCGCAACCATCCAACCCAGCCTTGGCACCCGCTGCGCGCAGCGGGCATAAGTGCTCGGCCGGTAACCATCATGAATCGCGCTGCGTCCCGAAAGATGCAGCCACTCGCAAGGAGAACTCCGAAATGCAGGATACGATCAGCCACCGTCGCCTCGTCCTCCCGGGCAAGCGTTCGCTCATCGCACTGGCGCTGATGCTGGCATTGAGCGCCTGTCAGGCCCCGGGCACCGAAGCGCCGACACAGGATGCGTCGCCCACGCAGGCAGCCACTGCCTCGTCACCTGCCGCCACGACCGACAGCGCGCCGGCTGCAGACGCCGCTCAGACCGCGCCGGCCACTGCGGCCGATGTAGGCGATGACGCTCAGCCGGCCCCGCTGGATGATTCCTACAACAAAGCCACCCTGCGCCCTGAATATGCCAAGTGCATCAAGGCCACCGAGGGCGTGACCCCGGCAATCCAGGCCTGCCAGGACGAAGAGTTCGCATGGCAGGAGAAGCGTCTGCAGACCGCGTGGGGCAAGATCGCCGACGGTCCGGACAGCGTCGAAAAAGACAAGCTGGCCGACGAACAGGCCGCTTACATGGAAGACACCGACAAGCACTGCACCTGGAACCCGGACGAAGACGGCCAGGGCCAGATGCTGGACGCGCAGTCGTGCCGAATCAACCGCTACGCCAACCGCGCTGATGCACTGCAGGCGCTCACCTCGAAGTAATTCATCCCACAAAGGAGTGTAGGCAATGGACGTTGTAACCCAGGCAAAGCAGAAGATGGACGACTGGCACCGTGGTGCCACCTCGGCCCATTATGAAACCGGCGGTCGTGGCCCCGGTCACGTGTCCACCGGCAAGGGTGACCATGGCGGTGTCTCGTACGGCAGCTACCAGTACGCCACCAACGTCGGTGGTGCCGCCGAGTATGTGGCGGCCTCGCGATACAAGGACGAGTTCACCGGTCTGAAGCCCGGCACGCCGGAGTTCACCGCGCGCTGGAAGGAAGTGGCGGCCGAACATCCGAAGGAGTTCGCGCAGGACCAGCACGACTTCATCCAGACCAAGTACTACGACGTGCAGATGGGGCGCCTGAAAGACATCGGCATCGACCTGTCTGATCGTGGTCCGGCGGTCCAGGATGCGCTGTGGAGCACCTCGGTGCAGTACCGCGGCATCACCCGCTCGGTGTTCGAGAAGGGTCTGGAAACCGCGTACGGAAAGGACTACAAGCTGTCGGATCTGAGCGACGAGCAGATCGTCCGCGCGGTGCAGGACTACAAGCACGACAACGTAAAGACCCACTTCTCCAAGTCGCCGGACCTGTGGGATTCGCTGGCCAACCGTGCCCTCAACGAAAAGACCTCGTTAGTCAGCCTGGCGCGCTATGACCAGGTCAACAAGCATCCGGAGCAGTATCAGGGCAAGGACTACCAGCAGGCCTTCGGCGAGCCGGAGCCGCAGCAGTCGCGCGGCCGCACCCGTGCAGCCCCGATGGCCGACGGCATGCTGACCCCGGGCGAGCGCGGCGATGAAGTAGGCGCGCTGCAGGACAAGCTGATCCAGGCCGGCTACACCGGCAAGGATGGCCAGCCGCTGACCGCCGACAAGCATTACGGCCCCAACACCGAGCACGCCGTGCGCGAGTTCCAGCGCGACCACGGGCTGTCGGTAGACGGCAAGGCCGGCAAGAACACCCTCGACGCCATCAATGGTCAGGCGCCCCAGCAGGCCGCACCTGCTGCGCCGACGCCGGCTGCACCGGCTCGCGATCAAGCGGCCCCCGCCCAGGAGCAGACGCCGGCTGGTCCCGCTCCGGCGGCGGCACCCGGCGGCGAGCGCATCCGCCTCGTCGAGCCCATGGGCAGCGCCGACGGCAAGGCGAACCGCACCATTCCGCACGGCACCTCCGGTGAGGACGCCTACCGCGAAATGCACATCCACCATCCCAACGCCAACCGCGAGGCCGTCCGCACCGGCGACGCCAGCAAGGCCGATCGCCCGTCGCAGATGGTGGAGGGCGAGCTGGAGACGGTCCGCACCCGTGAGGACAAGAACGGCATTCCGCTGGTGCACAAAGACCTGATCATGACCAACCAGGCCGGCGGCCGCGGCGTGATGATCCCCAATCCGGTTGAAGGCTACGTGCAGGTCAACCAGGACAAGTGGAATTCCATCAGCATCTACAGCCACCCGGCCGGTCACCCCGACCGCGAGCTGGTGGGTCAGGTGCTGCACGGCCAGAGGGGCACCACGCCCTACAAGACCGGCGACTTCGTCGAATACGGCGCGCCGCTGATCAAGCAGTCCGATGCCGGCACCCCGGGTGCCGTGCATGCCCACATCGAGCTGGAACCGGATCAATTCCGCAAGTACATGGGCGACATCCTCAACGACCGCATCACCCTGGGCGGTGACGTGCACAAGCAGGGCCCGCAGCATAAGGACGGCCCGTCGCACGGTGCCATGGCCGACGGCATGCTTACCAAGACCGAGCGTGGCGATGACGTCAAGGCGATGCAGGAAAAGCTGGCCGGTCTGGGTTACCAGGGCAAGGACGGCAAGCCGCTGTCCAACACTGGTTACTTCGGTGACGACACCCTTGCCGCGGTGCAGAAGTTCCAGCGCGACCACGGTTTGAAGGACGACGGCAAGGCCGGCGAAAAGACTCTGGGTGCGCTGGATGCCGCCACTGCCGAGAAGAAGCAGGCTCCGAAAGAACCGAGCATGCGCGACGCATCACACGCCGACAACGGCCGCTACAACCAGGCCGTGGAGAAGCTGCAGAACCTGGAACAGCAGCGCGTGCAGGGTGGCCTGAAGCCGCTGTACGCGGACAAGGAACAGCTGGAGCGTGTGGCCGGCCAGATGGTGGTGTCCAGCAAGGCCGCCGGCATGCAGCAGATTGACTCGGTGGTTGCCCGACCGGACGGCACCGGGGTGATCGCCGTGCAGGGCACCCTGGGTGACCCGGCCTCGCGCCGCGCGCTGGTGGAGCACAACCAGGCCGCCCAGCAGACCGTGGAAGCCAGCACCCGCCAGGCCGACACGCAGAGCCACTCGCAGCAGCACGACCAGAACCAGAGCCAGCAGCAGGAACAGAACCGCTCGCGCGGGATGTAAGGGCTGCAACAGGCCGGTGGCGTGCAACGCGCCACCGGCTGATGCCGTACGAAATGCGGCGGTTACCTGCGCCACGCGCACTGATGCGGACATGCAGGTCGATCGCGTCGCCCGGCTGATCAAAACATCATCTTGATTCGACGTGACTTCGCGGACTCAATGCGCATCTCAGGGTGCTGCGATCGATTGATTCTTCCACTTCTGGAACACGCATCTCAAAATTTGCGTGCCAATTGCGACAATTGCTCGATTGCGACTGCTTACGCGCAAGCCCCTGTCGTAAATGCCGATTTCATTTCATCGCCACAGCGCGCATTGTCCGCTCCGGGTGTTGCAGCCCTGTATCGGAAAATAATGTTTGTGAATCCCAGCGTCGGGAGGGTGGTTAATACAACACCCTCGTGAGGGGGAAATACGCCACACCGTTCTTCCGTTAACGGCTGCAAACCTCCCGACCCCCTCGCCCTACTGGCGAGGGGTATTCAATGTCGATGGAGTTTTCATATGCACAAGAACCGCGCAGCCGCGCCTGATCGTGACGCAACCTCCTCAGAAACAACCGGCCTGACCCAGCGTTGCCGCTGCTGCAACAGCCTGCTGCAGCCACCGGTGCTATCGAACCAACCCATCCCCTTCATCCTGTTGCACGGCACCTGGCTGCACGACATGGGTATGAGAGTGGGCGCACGCGTGATCGTGGAGGCCGGCCTCGGCCTGGTCACCGTAGCCCTCGTAGGCCCGGGCAAGCTCGTGGAAGAAGTGACGCCCAACGGCCCCGACGGCGTGATTCACCAGATTCACTTCACCGACGTACACGCCGACCCCATCCGGCAGATGCCCTCTGCAGCCTAGTTCGCCCCAGAATCAGCGCCCTGCTTCGGCCGGGCGCTGCGCCATGACGGGTAGAGTCGGTTGACATACGACTGCCGATAACAACAATCGGCCCGGTAACGCATGACCCTAAACGGAGACACCTTCACCTCACCGAGAAATGTTCTCCCCAACCTGCCTCTTAAAAATCCAACAACTAACCGCCCTGGTTCCCTTGGGCCCCCGCACCCACCGAATCCGCAAAAACCGCGGACACCGCCGAACCGCCTTACGCAGAAGATAAACCGGCGGAAGCTCCACCCCCAGCTCCGCCGCCGCCGCATGCACCGCAACCAGCCGAATCGCCAGCAGCTTCGGGTCCAAGGAGTGGTTCCTGATCACCTCATCCTCCAAACCCTTGTTCGCAGCGCGCCAGAACTGCTCAATCATCTGATCCTGGGCCCACACATCCTGCATCTTCAGTTCTCCCATAAGCCCAACGGCTGAAGCCCGCAACTGAAGGGATTCTCCGACCCCACGGTCCCAATGAAAATTCCGAATGACGCAATCGACTCACCACGCGTCATGTGTCGCACGGCATCCTCACCATGGAATGACCCCTCACCGTGCCGCGCTGGTAGCGTCGGTCGACAGACGACGGCCGATAACGATGATCAGCACGTTGACGATTGAACTTCGACCAACGCGATAGCGCTCGGTCGAAGACCATGCGTTCCAGTAATGATTGTTCGTGCCGAACTTCGCATGTCGGCCGAAGTCGGGTGTGAGAGACGGATACAGAGACTTCAAGAACCCCGATTCGGAACGGACGATTCGGAAATGGCTGATGGAATTTTCAGGATTTCTCGATGGAGGCGTGTCCATGCGTCCACTAGATTCATCCCTTCATATTTCTCATGTACGAGGTAGGAGTGCTCAAGCGCTTTGCGACAATCTTGATGTGGGTGATGGGGCTGACCGTCTCGGTGGGCGCGGCATCTGGCAGTAGTTCCGCGGACGGTATGCGCCTAGTGCACACGCTCTCGCTGCAGGTGTCCGTGGATGGGGTGCAGATCATGGATCCCGTCTTCCAGATGACGGCTGGAGCACCAGCGCAGTTGTCCATTGGTTCCGATGACGGGGAGGGCCACACCCTCGTTGTCAACATCGTTGAGGTAGAACAAGAAGGCCGTCTTCTTCAGGACTCAGGGGCACACTTCGTTATCTGGAAGGGCTCTGTCGATAGCGGAATTCGGCTTCTTGATGAAGTGCTCGTACTGGGTGAGGGGCGCAGGCTGCTGGGCGCGAGGGATGCACTACGATCCCGCGTGGCCGGGAAGGAAGTGTCGCTGACCCTGATATCTCACGCAACGCAGTTTAGGCCACAGAGAGAGTTGCCGACTCGCTCGTCTTGCCCGAGGATAGATGGCTCTGTGGTTGCGAAGCTCGGTTCCGAAGTCGTGAAGTCGCGCAGAAGTAATTGCTGCACTGCCAAGTGCAAGGACGGCTCTGGGGGTACTCTTAAGTGTTGCAACGTTATAAGTGGCTGCTGCCAGTGCGGGGCGTGCTGTTCAATTCCATGACGTGGACATCCAGAGTGGGGCGTCGATTCCTTGATTACCGGTCACGATACAAGCCATTTGCATTGTCGCATGACGCGGCAAGAGAGCCGGAAAACTCCGTTGTTCTTGTTATCTGAGCATGTGCACTTAACAGTTGACTCGCTGCACAGGAAAATTCCTATAGAAAAACGATAGAGTGTCTCAGCGCTGGTCGGTATGAGCGCTACCAAGGGGAAAGGCACAGGGCTTCCCCACGGATCCCCGCGAGCGGCACCCTGAAGGCTCCACCAATGAAGGGCCAATTGTTTCGCGGCTCTGCACTGACCGTGCTGCCCACCCTGCCGGCCGCCAGCTTCCACGCGCTCATCACTGATCCGCCCTATGCCAGCGGCGGCTCCCATGCCGCTGTCCTTCAGAAGTCGCCACAGACGAAGTACATGCAGAGCGGGTCGGCGCAGCCGCACGCCGACTTCCTTGGTGATGAGCGCGACCAGCGATCGCACCTGTCATGGATGCGTTTGTGGCTGGCGGAATGCTGCCGCGTGCTGAAGGACGGCGCACCTGTGCTGCTGTTCACCGACTGGCGGCAGCTGCCGTTGACCACCGATGCCCTGCAATGCGCCGGCTTCACATGGCGCGGTATCGCCGTATGGGACATGATCGAAGGCGTGCGCCCGCAGCTGGGGCGATTCCGCAATCAGGCCGAGTACGTGGTGTGGGGCAGCAAGGGCCACATGCCGGGCGCTCGCCGCGCCACGGTGCTACCCGGCGTCGTGCGCGAGTCCGTCTGTAAAGTAGACAAGCACCAAATGACCGGCAAACCCACGGTTTCTATGCAGCAGCTGGTACGAATCTGCGACGAGGGTGGCCACATCGTCGATCCGTTCGCCGGCAGCGGCACCACGCTGGTTGCTGCCCAGGAGGAAGGGTATGGATGGACCGGGATTGATATGATCAAGCACTACTTTGATGTGGCTCGTGATCGTACTACCGCCACCTGCGCGATCCGCCGCGATCAGATTTCGCGAGCGGATTGAATCTCGCGCTATCAAGTTCAAGTATGTGCCGCCTCGCCCGAGGCGGCACATTGATCCTGGCTACTTGCCGGCGAAACGGATGTGCTTATCCATTCCGTTGTCTTTGGCCCAACTAGTGACCTGTTGCAGTAGCTTTTCCGAGAAGTCAGCTTTGTTGGCGGCGCCGCCAACAGCGCAATGATTTGCCCCGTCTAGAAGATCATGCATGAGTGATTCGACAGCCTCCTGCATCTCGGGTTGCGCTTTAATTTGCAAGTACATCGCTAGGGGTTTGCCGTCCGAGGCCTCTGGCAAATTCATTCTGCGCTCGAAATCCGGAACACTTACGCGGTGTCTTACATCTATACCAAGATTCCTAGTTTTGTTGATTTCTTCCCAGATCTTTCCGTTCTCCGTCCACGCTCCGCTTGCATTTCCATTGTCTATGAAGGGCGAGTCGGAGTCGTGCAGTACGCCGAATGGAATCTTGAAGTGCCTGAGCACTTTGATCAGAGGAATTATCAGTGCTTTGCCTCTAGCTCTCACCGGCGTGACCGTGTTTGCTATAGGCTTAGCAGATTCGATAGCTGCTGCGATGAAGGCGGCGTGCTCGGTGTCGCCTTCAACTATGACAGGGTAAGATCCGAAGAAGACCTCTGAGAAGCTTGGATCTATGTGCTGTAGCGCCTGCAGCTGTTGCTTTTCATTGCCCTCGAACTGGACATGATCTGAGCGGTAGACTTTAGTTACAGTCATACCGCCATTTGCAACGCCTCGGTCCATGCGCACGATGGTGGTGTGATCCTCAAACGGATTGACAAAATAGGGGGAGTGCGTGGTGATGATCACCTGCCAGTCCCCCGCCTTCGCTAGATCATATAGATACCGTTGAGCGGCACGTGCCGCCATGGGATGCAGTGCATTCTCAGGTTCATCAATAAGGAGGATGTAGCCGGGAAACGCTACATCAGTAGGGTCATCCGGCTGTTCGTTTGGCGCGCCACTACTTCTCTTCTTGATCGCGGCCTCTGTTTCTTCAACTAAGAGCCTGGCCTTTTCCTGCCCAGCCGGCTTGGCATCCTTTAGTGCCTTTTGTTGTTTCGCGAGCGTCTTTCGTAGCGTGTCCAGCTCGGCCTTGTCTCTTGCCATTTCCGACAGGACTTGAACCATTCCCCAGAACAGCGTGCGCTTGGCACCCGTTCCTTGTCTCTTGGGGTCGGTGATGGTCTTACCGTCGTGGATACTGATCTTTGCCCCATCCCTCAGCAGCTTTTCGAACTCGAAAGAGGGAGCGTTCGGCGAGAGAGTGAGGGAAACCGAGAGCGCGGGGAACACGCCGCTCACGCCGCTGGCTACCCGGCCGGCAATCTTGGTGAAATGCTCTGCGTGCCCTTTTGCAAGCCCGTCAACGCGACTTTGGATCTCAACAATAGCTGATTGCAGTATTGAGCCCTTCTGCGCGACCTCCGTGGCAATTTCGGTCGAGAGTGGGGTCAGCGCCATTTCAAGTAACTGGGGCTCCGATCTAGTTGCATCGTCAAGTGAGCCGATTCGTATTGGTTCAGGGAGCCTAGAGCCAAATACTGAGTCGAAGCCGCCCGCTTTCTCATCGGGATCCCATCCTCCTGCGCCATCGTTCAACTGCGGAGACCAAGTTTCTCGCTTTCGCTTGTAGTCGTCATCGGGAGACCACAGCCACCTGCTCTTGACGACGAGCAGCCCGTCCCGAGGAACCTTCCATTTCTCATCCACATTTCCAAGACCGGCCGGAATGTGGACTTCTAACACGATCTCAGATGGATCTTCAGGCGTAGCGTGTTGGTGCCTATCAGCGTGCGTAAATGCTTGTTTGCCTCTCGCCAATTCGTACGCCGTGAGAACCGTTGACTTTCCCGCGTTGTTCTTGCCTACAAGACAGACGATCTGATCGAGGGCGATCTCAACGGGGTCGGTACCGATACATCCTATGTTCCGAATGGAAATGCTTAACAGCCGCGAACGTTGCTTCATTGCACGTCTCCTTAGCTAGAGTCCTTTCGCCCGTGTCCACCAGGCAGCCAAAGTCTCCTCCTAGATGTTGGGGGGCGCAACAGCCCCGCCTGCCCTCTCAGAGGCCGGGGAGCGCACTCGTCTCCCCGCCACGCGTGCGCCCTTCATGGGTGCTTTTTCTGCACGCCTGCAGCACTGACCCGGGCGTCCTGCATGCGCTGTAGTGGGCTGATTGGCGGAGCAGTACAGCGCCTTCGCTGCTATTCACCAGTTCCAGAGCCGCTTTCCTGAGAGCAGCAGATATGCCTGGATTCTCTTCCTCAGCGTCGGCGATCCGCGATTCGTAGTGGGTGTATCCGCCGCGTTGCGGATCTTCCAGGTAATTGCTGAGGCGTGCGACGAGTTGGTTTGCTTTGGTCACCTCACGCCACCCCGCGCATTCGTTTCGCCGCCTGTCAGGCGGGGGTTGGTTTGGGCAATCTTCGCAGGCAATGGGGCGTCATGCGAATGTGCGTTTGGAGTCGAGTAGGCGGCGAAACGAGCGAGCGAGCCAGTCGGCGCGCCAGCCCGGGTCGCGTAGGTCGAAAGACGACGGCCGATAGCGATGATTGGCATGGTGACGAGTGATCATCAACGCAGAAGCACGTCTCCGTTCGAAGGTCATGCGTTACAGCAGCCATGGGTGTTACGAGCCGTCGTCTGTCGACCGACGCTACCAAAGCGGCACATCCAGCAGCCCCAGCCAGCGGTCCGAACCGACAGTCGGAGCCAGCGGCCGACCCAGCGGCCCCAGCCAGCAGTCCGAGCCGGCAGCCCACCCAGCAGTCCCAGGCAGTAGCCCCAGCGAGCAGTCCCGGCCAACAGTCCCAGTGAGTAGACCAGCCATCAGCCCGCTCAGCAGCCGCAAACAAGCAACCGCAGTGACAACGCCCCCATCGACCAGAACCCAATGCGGCGATCCGCCCCCCAAAAGCCACCATTCACCCCGGGCAGGTAAACTATTGATTGCGCGGGCAAACCCCGCCCCCAACAGCCCCACCTGCCCATGACCCTGCCTGCTCCCACCGCCGCGGACCGCTACGCCGCCTCCCTGCGCCTTTCCGTCGCCCCCATGATGGATTGGACGGACCGCCATTGCCGCGTGTTCCACCGGCTGCTGGCCCCGGGTGCGCGGCTGTACACGGAAATGGTGCATGCCAACGCCGTCATCCACGGCGACCGCGAGCGCCTGCTGGGCTATGACGGCAGCGAGCACCCGTTGGCCCTGCAGCTCGGCGGCAGCGACCCGGAACTGCTCGCCCAGGCCGCGCGCATCGCCCAGGACTGGGGCTACGACGAGGTCAACCTCAACTGCGGCTGCCCGTCGGACCGCGTCCAGGCCGGCCGCTTCGGGGCCTGCCTGATGCGCGAGCCGTCCCTGGTGGCTGAATGCGTCGCGGCCATGGTCGCGGCAGTCGACATCCCGGTCACGGTGAAATGCCGCCTGGGTGTCGATGACGACAACAGCTACGAAAAATTCCTGAATTTCGTCGATCAGTCGGCCAACGCCGGCAGTGCGATGTTCATCGTGCACGCCCGCAATGCCTGGCTGAAGGGCTTGTCGCCCAAGGAAAACCGCGAAGTGCCGCCACTGCGCCACGAATGGGCGCACCAGCTCAAGGCCGACCGCCCGCACCTGCCCATCGTGCTCAACGGCGGGCTGGCCACGGTGGAAGCCTGCCAGGCCCACCTGCCGGCGCTGGACGGGGTGATGCTGGGCCGCGCGGCCTATCACGACCCCTACGTGCTGCATCAGCTGGAGGCCGCCCAGACCGGCGCTGCGCTGCAGCCGCGCGAGGCGCTGCTGCGGGCCATGCGCCCGTACATCGAGTCCCAGCTGGGGCGCGGCCTGGCCCTCAAGCACATCACCCGTCATCTGCTCGGCCTGTTCCACGGCCAGCCCGGTGGACGCGCGTTCCGCCAGGTGCTCAGCGAAGGCGCGCATCGGCCTGGCGCGGACTGGAGCCTGATCGAACAGGCGCTGGAAATCACCCGCGTCCAGGCCGAACGGGTCGCAGCCTGACCTGAACCAACGTGACCGCTGTCACGGCCGCTGCTTGATCCTTTTGGCGTTTTCCCGCTATGGTTCACTTAGATGAACGTAGCCACGGGGCACCCGGAAAAGTTCAGACCGGATTCACTGCGTAAAACCAAGAATTTGCAAAAGATTCGTAAAGCGCTGGCCGAAGGCCGGCACTTCCCGATTCACAACTTTTGAACGTTTTGACGCCGTCCGCTAGGATCGAACCGATGTTCTTCGTGACCCGCCACCGCCGCCTTGCTGTTGTCGCCCTGCTGGCAACGGGTGCCGTTGCTGCTGTTGGCAGCGCCAGCGCCCAGGTGCCGCCGCCGGACCCGGCGCGGGCCGAGGCCATGCGGGCCGCGCGCAGTGCGCCCCAGGAACGGTCGCTGTCCGACGCTGTGCGTCGGGTCCAGCGCACCACCGGCGGCCACATCCTGGGGGCGGAACGGGTGCCGTTCGACGGGCGGGACATCAACCGCGTGAAGTACATGGATGACCGGGGTCGCGTCCGCTACATGGACGACCCGGCGCAGCCACGTTCACAGCCCCGCACGCCCCGGTCGGATATGTCATCACTACGCGGCGATAACCCCTGAACAGGGATAGTTGGCCGTCAACAACGAAATCCACTGGCCCCAGGCCACACCCAGGACACTAGGGAGAGTTCATGCGTATCCTTCTGGTCGAAGACGAAGCCCCGCTGCGGGAAACACTGGCAGCCCGGCTCAAGCGCGAAGGCTTTGCCGTCGATGCTGCGCAGGACGGTGAGGAAGGTCTGTACATGGGCCGCGAAGTGCCGTTCGACGTAGGCATCATCGATCTGGGCCTGCCCAAGATGTCGGGCATGGAACTGATCAAGGCGCTGCGCGACGAAGGCAAGAAGTTCCCGGTGCTGATCCTCACCGCCCGCTCCAGCTGGCAGGACAAAGTGGAAGGCCTCAAGCAGGGCGCTGACGATTACCTCGTCAAGCCGTTCCATGTCGAAGAACTCCTCGCCCGCGTCAACGCGCTGCTGCGCCGTGCCGCTGGCTGGAGCAAGCCGACCCTGGAATGCGGTCCGGTCGCACTGGACCTTGCCGCACAGACGGTCAGCGTCAATGGCAGCAACGTGGACCTCACCAGCTACGAGTACAAGGTGCTGGAATACCTGATGATGCATGCCGGTGAACTGGTCTCGAAGGCCGACCTCACCGAACACATCTATCAGCAGGATTTCGACCGCGACTCGAACGTGCTGGAAGTGTTCATCGGCCGCCTGCGCAAGAAGCTGGACGCCGATGGCGAGCTCAAGCCCATTGAAACCGTGCGTGGCCGTGGCTACCGCTTCGCTATTCCGCGCACTGAAGGCTGAGATCCAACGTTGGCGACAGCATGATGTCCGGCCGTCTGTGGTTCTTCAAACGCTGGCGGCCGCGTTCATTGCAGGCTCGCCAGCTGCTGGCTGCCAGCGTCAGTCTGCTGGCCTTCCTGGCCATCGCCGGCTATGCGCTTGATGCCGCCTTTGCCGACACCGCTCGCGCCAACCTGCGCGAGCGGCTGAAGAACTACGCCACCGCGTATGCGGCCGGCATTGACTTCACCCGCGACCGCTCGTTGTATATCCGCGAGCAGCCGCCGGATCCGCGCTTCGATGTGCCGGGAAGTGGTCTGTACCTGCAGGTGGTGATGCCGGACGGCAAGGGCAATTCAATGTCCGCCGAGGGCCCGATGCTGCCCACCGTGGGGGGCGGTCTGCTGGCCCCGCGCCAGGAAGTGTTCGAGGGCCCGCTGCCGATGATCCAGATCGACGGCAGCGAGGGCTCGGTGTACCGCTACGGCCTGGGCCTGGTGTGGGATGCCGACGCCGACCCCGCCACCGAATTCCCGTACACCATCTATGTGATGGAAGACTCGCGCGCGCTGGGTGCGCAGCTGCGCGTGTTCCGCGGCCGGGTCTGGTTCTGGATGGGCGGTGCCGGTCTGATCCTGCTGCTGCTGCAGACCGTCATTCTGCAATGGAGCCTGCGCCCGATGCGCCGGGTGATCACCGAGCTGACCAAGGTGCAGCGCGGCGAAACCGAGCGCATGAGTGAACGCCACCCGCGCGAGCTGGAACCGCTGACCGATAGCATCAACGCGCTGATTGAAAGCGAACGCGAAAATCTGGAGCGCCAGCGCAACACCCTGGCCGATCTCGCGCACAGCCTGAAAACACCGCTGGCGGTGCTGCGCACGCAGCTCGACAGTGGCGCGCACGACCAGGACCTGCGCGAGGAATTCGACGTGCAGCTGCGGCGCATGAACAACCTGGTGTCCTACCAGCTGGCGCGCGCCGCATCCTCGGGGCACAAGCTGTTCTCGGCACCGCTGCCGATCGAATCGAATGCGGAAGAGATCGTGCGCGGGCTGGAAAAGGTGTACGCCAGCAAAGGCGTGCTGTGCGAATTCGATATCGACGAAGCCGCGCGCTTCCATGGCGAACCGGGTGACCTGCAGGAACTGCTGGGCAACCTGCTGGAAAACGCCTTCAAGTGGGCAAACCGTCGCGTGCTGCTGACGGCCAAGCCGCTCACCGCACCGGGCGTGCGCCGTGCCGGCCTGCTGCTGTCGGTGGACGATGACGGTCCGGGCATCGCGCCCGACGATATCGCCAAGGTGCTGCAGCGTGGCGTGCGCGGCGACGAGCGCGTGCAGGGCCATGGCATCGGTCTGTCGATCGTGCAGGACCTGATCAAGGATTACCGCGGCGAACTGCAGGTGAAGCGCTCGCCGGAACTGGGCGGCGCGCGGTTTGAAGTGAAGCTGCCGCCCGGGCCGTGAAGCCGTGTCAGCCGGGGAGCGCCGGCGGCTCCCCATAAAACCGCCGCAAATGCGCGGCCACCGTCGGCATCTCCTGTTCCAGCAGATCCGGCGCGGAGAAGTGATACTCCGTCGCCACCGCGAAGAACTCATCCGGCGCTTCCGCCCCATACGGGTCGATCACCGTCTCTTGCCCGGTATCCACCTGCGCACACAGCGCATCGAACGCGGCCTGGAAATCAGCCGCCCATTGCTGCTGCCACGCGCGTGGCAACGGCGGGGTGCCGTCCAGCACGCCATCCAGCATGTCGATCCGGTGCGCCATTTCGTGCACCACCACGCAGGCCCCTTCATGCGGGTGCGCCAGCTCGGCCTGCACGTCATGCCAGGACAGCAGCAATGGCCCGGTGTGCGACACCTGGCCGATGGCGTCTTCTTCCCACTCGTGCAGCACACCGTCTTCGTCGACCTCGCTCTGCGGCACCACGAAGCCTTCCGGGTATACCAGCACCTGCGACCATCCCTGCAGGCCGACCTCGCCGAGCTTCAGCAGCGGCAAGCAGCACAACGCGGCAATCAGCACGGCATCGCGCTCATGCAGCAACAGGCCGCCCACTGGCGTGATGGTTTTGCCATGCAGAAACGCCGCGCTCAGTTCGCGCAGCCGCGTGCGTTCGGCGTCTGGCAGACCGCGCAGCCATGCGGTGCGCTGGCAGGTGTAGTGCCAGACTTCTTCAGGAACGGGGCGCGGACCGGGCCGCAACCACTGCAGCAACGACTGGATCAGCGGAACATGCCCGGCAGGAAGCTGTGCCACTTCGGCGCACGCAGGCGCGGCAGCACGTCGTCATCACCACCGCCGCCGGTGCTGCCGGCGGGGGAGGCGCTGGGCTTGTTGCTGGAGGGCGCGCTGTTGGCCGGCGGGTTGGCCGGGGCCGTGCGCTCGGCCTCTGCCGCGGAGTACACACAGCCGCCCCGGCCCTGGTGGGTCAGCGCATCGGAAGCCTGCGCGGCCATCGGGGCCGTCAGCAGAAGCAGGCAATGGGCGAACAGGCGCATCGTCAACATCCGTTGGGGCGGGTGGGGTAATTTTTGATTCTAGCCCGATTCTGGTCCCGGTTTGGAACCCCCGGCGGGCGCGGCCCGGCGCTTTCCCGCATAATTTTCCCGTTTATCCGATGGACACTGCCGTGGACGACCGCCAACTGCTGGCCAAACTGAGCGCGGGGCGCTTGTCCGGTGACGCCCTGGCGCGCGAGCTTGGCCAGACTCGCGCGGCCATTTGGAAAAGAATTCAGGGACTTAGGGCAGCCGGCATCGAGATCGATGGCCGCGCCGGTGATGGCTATCAGTTGCAGCAGCCGATCGAGCTGCTGGAGGCGACCGTCATCACCGCCGGTCTGCCCGCTGCGCTGGCCCCCCTGCTGGACGACCTGCAGGTGGCCTGGAACGTGGGCTCCACCAACACCGAATTGTTGCGGTGCAGCGCGCCGCAGCGCGGCTCGACCGTGCTGCTCGCTGAGCGCCAGACCCGTGGGCGTGGCCGCCGTGGCCGCGACTGGGCCTCGCCGCTGGCCGCGCACATCTATCTGTCGGTGCTGCGCGGCTTCGCCGGGGGGCTGTCACGGCTGGGCGGGCTGAGCCTGGTGGCTGGCGTGGCCGTGGCCGAGGCACTGCAGGCCCAGGGCGTGAAAGAGGTGGCCCTGAAGTGGCCCAACGACATCGTGGTCAATGGGCACAAGCTGGGCGGCCTGCTGGTGGAGGGCGGCGGTGAATTCGCTGGACCGGCACGGGCGGTGATCGGGTTGGGCATCAATGTGCGCATGCCGCCGGCGTTCGCCGCGCAGATCACCCAGCCGTGGACCGACCTGACCGCCCTGCTCGGCAACGAGGTCAGCCGCAACGCCGTCGTCACCGGGCTGCTGGCACATCTGCTGCCGGCGCTGGAGCTGTTCGAGCAGGACGGGCTGGCCCCGTTCCTGGCCCGTTATGCCGCGCTTGACAGCCTGGCCGGGCGGACGGTGCGGGTGGAGGACGGTGGCACCTGGCACGAAGGGCAGGCCCTGGGCCTGGCCGAGGACGGCGCGCTGCGGGTGCGCATCGAGGGCGTGGAACGGGTGTTCCATGCCGGGGAAGTCAGCGTGAGGGCGCAATGAGCGACTGGTTGTTCGACCTGGGAAATTCCCGTTTCAAGTTCGCCCCGCTGCAGGGCGTCCGCGCCGGTGACGTGCAGGCGTGGCCGCACGGTGCCGAAGCGATGCCTGCGCAGGAGATCGAGAATCTGCCCACAGGTGATACCGCCTATGTGGCCAGCGTGGCCGCACCGGCGCTGACCGCCAGCATGCTGGAACTGCTCGGGCAGCGCTTCGCGCAGGTGCGTGTGGCCCGCACCGAGGCCGAGTTCGCCGGCCTGCGCATTGCCTATGCCGACCCTGCAAAGTTTGGCGTGGACCGTTACCTCGCCCTGCTGGCCGTTGCGGACCGCCGCGAACCGGTGGTGGTGGCGGGGGTGGGTACCGCGCTCACCATCGACCTGCTCGACGCCCACGGCCAGCACCACGGCGGGCGCATCGCGGCCTCGCCGACCACCATGCGCGAAGCCCTGCACGCACGCGCGGTGCAGTTGCCCGCCAGCGGTGGGCAGTACAGCGAGTTCGCCAACGACACCGCCGACGCACTGGCTTCCGGCTGTGACGGTGCCGCCGTGGCGCTGATTGAACGCAGTCGCGAACGCGCGGCCGACGTGCTGGGCACGCGGCCCGCGCTGCTGATTCACGGCGGCGGCGCACCGGCCCTGATGCCGTTGCTGCCCGACGCGCAGTTCCATCCCGCACTGGTGCTGGACGGCCTCGCGCGCTGGGCCGTGCATCAGCCACCGGCGGCACGGTAGGATCGAGCGCATGCTGACCCGTGCCCTGATCGTCGTTCTGGCCATTCTCAATGTAGGTGTCGCGCTGTGGTGGATGCTGCGCGGCGAACCCGTGCCCGCCCCGGTGGAGGCACCTGCCGGCGTTGCGCGCCTGCAGTTCCTGGATACGCCAACCGCCGCGACAGCCGCGCCTGTAGCGGCCGCGACAGACGCCGCCTCGACGGCACCGCTGACCGACGCCACGGCCACAGCCCCGACAGCAGCGCCTGCTTCCGGTGCCGCGCCCGCCTCGCCGCCCGCAGCCACTCAGGTTGCGCCGGTGGCCGCCGCGCCCGCCCCCGCTGCACCTGCCCCCGCACCCGCCGCGCCGACACCCGCCCCAGCGCAGTGCCTCAGCCTCGGCCCGTTCAGCAGCCGCGATACCGCCATCGCCGCCCAGGGCAAAGCGGGCGACCTGCTGCAGCGCTCACGCCTGCGCGAAGTACCCAATGCCGGGGCCAGCACCTACCGGGTGATGATGCCGCCCTCGGCCAGCCGCGAAGAGGCCCAGGCCCTGGTCAAGCAGATTGCCGCCGCCGGCATCAGCGATTACTACATTCTCGGCCAGGGCGAAGACGCCAACGCCATTGCCCTGGGCCAGTACCGCAACCGCGAAGGGGCCGAGCGGCGCATGGCCGCGCTCAGTGCCGCCGGATTCAACGCCCGGCTGGTCGCCAGCGGCGGCGACGGCAGCGCCCAGTGGTGGGTAGATGCGACATTGGCTGACGCAGCCAGCCCCAATGCAGCCCGCCAGCGTAGCGGTGCCGCGCAACAGCGCTCGCTGGAATGCGCCCGCCTGCGTTAGAATCGCGGTCCGCGCCGGATTTGGCGCGCGTCATGCCTGTGCCGGCATAGCTCAGTTGGTAGAGCAACCGCCTTGTAAGCGGTAGGTCCCCAGTTCGAATCCGGGTGTCGGCACCATTCCAGGCAACAGCGGACACGCATGGCGTGTCCCTACAGGTCACCCATCAACCCAAACCGGGCAACCCCCAACCCGGGCGATCCCCAACCCGGGCGACCAAGGGTCGTAGTGACACGCCATGCGTGTCAAAGCCATGATCCTGTGCACATACACACGCCATGCGTGTCATCGTCATCCGGATCAATCAGTCTCAGCGTACCGATAGGACAACAGCGATTTCACCAGGAACGTCACCTGGGTCGCCGAACGCGCATCCACCCGCATCACCGGCAAGCGATGCCCGGCATCAAACAGCGCATTACGGAATTCCGGAATCTGCAGCGCCGGGTACTCATCCGAACGCGTAACCCCCACCGCCAGGCTCGCCTCCGGCGCAATCCGCGAAAATTCCTGCAGCAGCTCCACGGTCGATGCCACCGCATCCGGGTGGCCGGCACTCACCAGCACGATCACGCCGAGTGCGCCCTCGCACACCATCGGCCACATGAAGTCCAGGTAGCGCTGGCCGGGCACGCCGTACACGTGCAGCAGCTCGCCGTCGTCCAGTTCAATGGAGCTGTAATCCAGCGCGACCGTGGTTTCCACCTTGTCGCCGACGGTGTCACCGCTGAGCGGCATTTCGGTGCTGACCGGCTCGATATCGGAAATCGCGCGCACCGCAGTCGTCTTGCCGGCACCCATGCTGCCGACGAACACCAGCTTGTTGGCGGGCAGGTTCATCACTGACCCCCTTGGAACAGGTTCAGGCCGAAGCGGCGCGCCACCCACGAGAAGAAACGTGAGTCGCTGGCGTCTTTACGGCGGGTGGGGCTGGGCACGGCGGCATCCTGGTTCAGAGCGAGGCCACTGGCAACAGCAGCACAGAAGAGCGATTCCACCGTGTTGCGCGGTAGATGGCAAGCCGCGGCGAGCGCGGCCGGCTGCCACGGCCGGGCATGCAGGCGGGCAATCGCCAGCAGCCAATCCGCAGGCACAACGTCGGCGTGCAGATCAGGCCAGTGCCGCAGCTTCAGCGTCGGCAGCGTATCCATCACGGGCAGCAGTTCCGGGCGGTAGCGCGCGAGCGCGAAATACAGCGCCTCGAATGAATGTCGCTGCGGCAGGCGGTAGGTGTATTGGTGCTTGAAGGTGGCAGCGTCAATGACTTCAGACGACCAGGTGCTGTCATCCAGCTGCGCGATCAGCTCGGCCAGCGTCAGCGAGGCGGGCAGGGCGATGCTGCGTGTGGTGGTATCCACCAGTGCGCTGATGCCGCCCCGCTGCAGCAGGTGCAGATCCGCACTGGCGGGCATCTGCGCAAGGCGCAGCAGCTTGGGCACGCCGGGGGTCGGGCGCTGTGTCGCTGCATCGGGCGCATGGAGCAGCAGGCTCGAGAGCTGTTCGTTGATGTCACGCACGGTGGCACCGTGCGGCAGCCGGCCGGAGGCGGCGTCGGCGTAGCGACGCGCGATCGACAGCACCGGCGTGTTGACCGCGTTGGCTTCGCTCAGCGTGCGGGCGGCGTCGGCATGGTCCAGGCCGATCACCAGCAGGTCGGCATCGCCATTCCAGGGAATCAGCTGCACATCCATGCGTTCGGCCAGCAGCATCGAACAGGCCAGCTTCAACCGGGTCTGGTGCAGCACGTCCAGGCCGGCGGCCGCCACGCGGAAACTACGAAGGGAGGTATTCATCGGGACAGGTCGCGTGGTCCACATGCAGCACCCGCGGGCGGGTGCTGCACGCTGAAGACCTCAGGCGATCAGCTGAAGTCCAGGGTCTTTTCCATGGCCTTCAGTTCATGGCGCGACATCGCCAGGTTGGCCTTGCTGCGATCCATGATCACGTACAGGAACAGCATCGGATTGCTTTCCAGCGGGCGGATCAGGTGGTACTGGGTATCGAGCGTGATCAGGATGTCTTCGATCGAATCGGAAAGACCCAGCGAGGTCGCCACGCGGCGCTTGGCGCGCACCACTTCGGTGTTGCCGGCCGCAGCCAGTTCCAGGTTGATGTTGCCGCCACCAACCATGGCCAGCGCCATGCCGCTGTCACCGTCAACGAGGGCCGCGCCAACGAAACCGGCGAGGGAGTTCAGCTTTTCCAGCGAGTGATTCGGCATACAAATCCTTTTTGCTCAGACACAGGGGGCAGCAGGCAGGTGCCTGCCGGTAGGGCACAGAAAATGAAAGCGATCAGCCCTCGCGCGCAGGCAGCAGGGCGTGCAGGCGTCCGGCGCATTCGCGCGCATGGAACAGCAGCACCGCCATGTTGACGTCGTGGCTGGCAACAGCGGTGAGGGTCAGCGGCTTGTCGGCACTGATGCGGATCAGCACCACGTTGCCCAGCCTGGTGCAGATGGTGGCGTAGTCGGCTTCGCTCAGTGCCAGTTCGCGCGATACGGTTTCGCCCAGCGTAAGGAAGGAGTTGGCCATCGCGGCGAGGCGGCGACCGTCCACGCCCAGCGCCGAATCCTCGGCGACGGCCCGACCGTCGGCGGTCGACAGCATCAGCAGGGTCAGCCCGGACTCGCGTTCGCGGGCCTGGCGGAATGCATCTTCAATGGCGGAGGCGTCATACAGCTGGCGCGCCGGCTGGCTTTCGCCACTGGCATTGCGAACGATCTGATGAATGTTACTGCGCTGCACGTACTGCCCCCTGAAACGACGAACGACAGACCAACCCGTTGCGGGTTAGTCAATCAGCACTGCGAAGAAGTGCGAAATGTATCACGCAGCTCACGTCATATTGGCTAACAAAACCTAAATCACACTACCTCTCACCTGGGTGTCAAACCCTTGACACACAAGGCTTTCACGCTGCGTCGCGGTTCGACGCAGGGCGTCGGATTACGCCGCGGAATGACCATGCGCAGGCGCTCGGTGCTGCATCGCCGCGAGTGTGAAAAGCATCACATCACTAGACTGAGGGGACAAATTTCACGTGTTCGGAGTCAGCATGAGCAAGCGTCTTCCCCCGGTGTCCCTGATTGGCGTGCCCACCGACGTGGGGGCCGGCCATCGCGGTGCGGGGCTGGGGCCAGAGGCACTGCGTATTGCCGGGCTGGCCCAGGCGCTTGAAGCGCGCGGCGTGAACGTGCGCGATTGTGGCAACCTGGACGGCCCGCGCAATCCTTGGACAGCGCCGGAGCAGGGCTATCGCCATCTGGACGAAGTAGTGGCCTGGAATCGCGCGCTGATGGATGCCACCTATGCCGAACTGCAGGACGGCCGCGTGCCGATCATGTTGGGTGGCGACCACTGCCTGGGCATCGGTTCGATCACCGCCGTTGCCCGCTGGTGCCGCGAGCAGGGCCGTAACCTGCGCGTGCTGTGGCTGGATGCGCACTCGGATTTCAACACCAGCGACGTCACCCCGTCCGGCAACGTGCACGGCATGCCGGTGGCCTGCCTGTGCGGGCTGGGCCCGGAAGCGCTGACCCATCTGGGTGGCAGTGCACCGGCGATCTTGCCGCAGCAGGTGCATCAGATCGGCATCCGCTCGGTGGATCCGGACGAGAAGCGCCTGATCAAGCAGCACAAGGTCGATGTGTATGACATGCGCTACATCGACGAGGTGGGCATGAAGCGTACGGTGGAAGCCGCGTTGGCCGGCATGGATGCCAATACGCATCTGCACGTGAGCTTCGACGTGGATTTCCTGGACCCCAGCATCGCCCCGGGTGTGGGCACCACCGTGATGGGCGGCGTCAACTACCGTGAAGCCCAGCTGGTGATGGAGATGATCGCCGACACCGGCCAGATGGGCTCGCTGGATATCGTCGAACTCAACCCGCTGCTGGACACCCGCAACATCACCGCGGAAGTGGCGGTGGACCTGGTGGAAAGCCTGTTCGGCAAGTCCACGCTGATGCGGGACTGAGCGCATCGGGGGCGCTTCCCTGCGGCCGGCTGAACAATGCCGGTCGCGTGTTCACATCGATTGCACGCGCCAACGGCGAGATTGCACCCACGCGGCGGCGCTGTCGGAAACGGCGGCGAGGTCACCGCGATCAGGAAGACGGGCCGGTGCCCGTCTTACAGGTGGGACCCGATTTGCGGTGCCGTTTTTGAACCTTGAGGAGAAGCCCATGAAGCGTGTTATTGCACTGATGCTGTTGTCGATGTTCTCGGTTGCCATGCTGTCCGGCTGCAACACCGTTGCCGGTGCCGGCAAGGATGTGCAGAAGGCCGGTGAAAAGGTTGAAGACGCCGCCAAGGGTAACTGATGCCGTGCCGGCCAAGGCCGGCCTGCAACAGGAAAGAGGCCGGGGAAACCCGGCCTTTTTCATGCGCGTTGCACACCGCTGTCTGTGCGTTCAACGACGTGAGCATCGCTTTCATTCACGCTTGACCGTCAACCAACACGTAATCGCGCACTCTGCACCTGCGGCGACATTGCCGTTCCAACAGGATGCCAACCCATGAACAAAGACATCATTTCCGGCAAGTGGACGCAGCTGAAGGGCAAGGCGCAGGCCAAGTGGGGCGACCTGACCGACGACGACTTCAAGGTGGCTGAGGGCAACGCCGAATATCTGGCCGGCCGTTTGCAGGAACGCTATGGCTGGGCGCGTGATCGTGCGGAAAGCGAAGTGCGCGACTTTGAAAAAGCCATGCGCAAGGATTACCCGGACTTCCACTGATCGGCGTTACCGATCAGGGCCGGGGCTCTGACCCGGCGCATGAAAGAGGAGGCGGGCCGCATTGCGGCCCGTTCTTGTTTCCGGACCCGCCACCTCAGCGCCACCGATACGGCGGCGGATCCGGCACGAACTGGCCGGGAAATGCCTGCGGCTCGCCGGCCACCGGCCGGGCAATGATCCCGCGCGCGATAAGGTTGCGCTCGCTGTCATAGCGCACAGACACCTGCTGCACCGGGACGCGGCTGGCGCGACGGAAGTCCGTGCTTTCCGACCAGGACGATTCGCGCGCTCCATGCCCGGTGCCCAGGGCGGGAGCAGGGGCCGAGGCGACCGCCGAGCCCGTTACTTCCACGGACGACAGCGCGCGGTCGGCAGACTCCGCAGCCGCTGCCTGCGCGCGCTGCGACCGAGCCACCGGAGGTGCCGGCGACACCGGCGGGCGGAATTGCGGCGCTTCATTGAACACCGCCATGCCGATCACCCCGATGTTGTCCGGGCGGCCGGTGCGGCTGGCGTAGCTGCGGCCCGGGTCGGTGAACACGAACTGCGCCACTTCCTGACGGGACTTGCGCCAGCCGGTGATATCCGCGCTTTGCCACGGTTCCAGCACATAGCCGGACTGGTCCGGGGCGGCCACCTGGCCGTTGATCACGTTCAGTCCGTCCACCGACAGCACCACCAGCACCCGCTCAGGACTGCGGTTGGTCAGGCGCAGGCTGTAGGCGTGGCCGTTCTGGCCGGCAACCCAGCGCTGGCCGCGCTGGCTGTAATACGGCAGTTCGCTGCCCTGGTCGCGGTCGACAATGCTCAGCAGTACCGCTTCGCTCCGTCCCGGGTCCGGCGGGTAGGGTTTGAAGCCGGTCAACGCCAGCACGGCGAGCAGGGGCAGGGTCATACGTGTCATGGCAGCGCATCCGCTGGGAAGGTACGAGATTGAACGTGCCACCCGGGCCAACGGGGTTGCGCTGGGGCAGGTAAACTGGGGGCGTTTACCTGTCCGTAATGATTCCCCCATGACCACCCGCGTTCTTACCGGCATCACCCCTTCCGGCACGCCCCACCTGGGCAACTATGTCGGTGCCATCCGCCCGGCCATCGCCGCCAGCCAGGCCTCGCAGATCGAGAGCTTCTTCTTCCTGGCCGACCTGCACAGCCTGATCAAGGCGCAGGAGCCGGAGCGTACCCAGCGTTCCACGCTGGAGATTGCCGCCAGCTGGCTGGCCTGTGGCCTTGACCCGGACAAGGTGTGGTTCTACCGCCAGAGCGACATCCCGGAAACCACCGAGCTGATGTGGTTCCTGACCGTGATTGCCAGCAAGGGCATCCTCAATCGCGCCCATGCCTACAAGGCCGCGGTGGACAAGAACCGCGAAGAGCAGCTGGACGAAGATGCCGGCATCAGCGCGGGGCTGTTCATGTACCCGGTGCTGATGGCCGCCGACATTCTGATCTTCAAGGCCAACCGCGTGCCGGTCGGCCGCGACCAGATCCAGCACATCGAAATGGCGCGCGACTTCGCCCAGCGCTTCAACCACGTGTATGGCCAGGAGTACTTCCCGCTGCCCGACGTGGTGATCGATGAACAGGTCGCCACCCTGGCCGGCCTGGACGGCCGCAAGATGAGCAAGAGCTATCACAACACCATTCCGCTGTTCGCGCCGCGCGCGGAGCTGAAGAAGCTGGTGTTCTCGATCCTCACCGACTCGCGTGCCCCGGGTGAACCGAAAAGCACCGAAGGCTCGGCGCTGTTCCAGATGTACCAGGCGTTCGCCAGCCCGGAACAGACCGCTGCCTTTGCCCAGGCCTTTGCCGACGGTATCAGCTGGGGCGACGCCAAGCAGCAGCTGTTCGAACGCATCGATCAGGAACTGACCCCGCTGCGCGAGCGTTACGACGCCTTGATGGCCGAGCCGGAAAAAATCGAGGCGCTGCTGCGCCGCCGTGGTCAGCAGCTGCGTGAGCAGTACGCTATTCCGCTGCTGAAGGAACTGCGTCACGCCGTGGGTCTGCGCGACCTGTCCACCGCGCGCGAGGCCATCGCCGACGACGCCCAGGAACTGCGCGCCGCGCCGCCGCTGTTCAAGCAGTACCGCGAGAAGGATGGCCGCTTCTACTTCAAGCTGCAGGCCAGCGACGGCACCCTGCTGATCCAGAGCGAAGGCTTCGATTCGCCGCGCGACGCCGGCCAGTTGATTGCCGTGCTCAAGCAGGCCGAACAGGGCGACCAGCTGCAGAGCGAGCTGTTCAAGCTCGAAGCCGAAGTCGACCAGATCCTCACCGCCCTGGCGGTTCTGCGCGACGCATAAGGCGTGCCGACCAACGGTCGGCACCTACCGCTGCGTACGTGGCCCCGTAGAGCCGGGTTTGCCCGGCTGCTCCTCATGGCATGATGCGGTCATCACCAACAGGATGACCGCAATGCCCTGGCTGTCTCTGTTGCTGTTCCTGCCCTGGTTCACCGTGCTGGGTGCCCTGTTCTGGTGGTTCCCACGCGAACCCCGCACCACCGCCCGCCGCACCTTCGACACCCTCACCCTGTTGCTGGCCTTCGCCCTCAGCGCCGTGGCCATGCTCTGGGGCCACCATATCGGCGTGGTCCAGGGCGACGCCGGCCCGATCTGGCGGCAGGTGCTGGCGGTGCTGTACGCCTACGGAGCCTTCCTGGCAGTACTGGTGCTGGCGGTACTGCTGCGCGGCAGCTGGCTGGTCCGACGTGCGACCAAAGCAGAATCGAAGGCTTCCGACGGTTTGGCGTAGATTGTGGGCTATCGCCCCACGGGTGATGCCCCACCCGTTTCATTGCCAGGGAGGCACAGATGCCTATCGACCCCAGCATTCATACCATCGACACCGCGTTCCAGCGCGATGACTTCGGTGCCGCTTATCTGGTCACCGAGGGCGGCCGCGCCGCCTTCATCGACTGCGGTACCGGGCTGTCGGTGCCGGCCATGCTCGCCGCGCTGGCGCGGGTGGGCTTCAGCCCCGAGCAGGTCGACTGGCTGATCGTCACCCATGTGCACCTGGATCACGCCGGGGGGGCCGGCCTGCTGATGCAGCAGTTGCCCAACGCGCAGCTGGTGGTGCATCCGCGCGGCGCGCCGCACATGATCGACCCGGCGCGCTTGATTGCCGGAGCGACCGAGGTCTACGGGGCCGAGGAGATCGCGCGCAGCTACGGCCCGATCCTGCCGGTGCCGGCCGAACGTGTGGTGATTGCCGAAGACGGCTACCACGTGGACCTGGCCGGTCGCCCGCTGCTGTGCATCGACACCCCAGGGCACGCCCGTCACCATCTGTGTGTGTGGGACGAGCGCAGCCGCAGCGCCTTCACCGGCGATACCTTCGGGCTGTCCTACCGCGAACTGGACAGTGACCAGGGGGCGTTTGTGGTGCCGACGTCATCACCGGTGCAGTTCGACCCGGAGCCGCTCAAGCATTCCATCGGGAGGTTGCTGGCGCTGCAGCCGCAGTCGGTCTATCTCACTCATTTCGGGCGGGTGGGGGATATTCCCAGGCTGGGCGCGGACCTGATTGAGCAGATCGATGCGATGGTCGAGATCGGTCGGCAGTGCGACGGGCGTGCGGACCGGCACCGATGCCTGGTGGCGGCATTGACCGAGCTTTACGTGGAACGGGCGATGGCGCATGGGTGCCGGCTGGATGAGGCGGCGGTGGTGCGGGTGCTGGCGATGGATATTGAACTCAACGCGCAGGGGCTGGCGTGTTGGCTGGATCGGGATCGGCGGTAGTTCAAGAGCAGCCGGGCAAGCCCGGCTCTACGTGACGGTGAGTCATTGCATGGGCGCGTAGCAACGCGTTCGTCATTGCGATACGTCGGTGTTACGGAGCCGCGGCGCGTGGCGACGCTTCCGTCAGTGCGAAAGGTCGGTGTTCCGGGGACGCGGTTGCGTGCGACGTCATGCAGTTGTCACGTTACACTCTGGCATTCCGTTTCTGCCTGGTGTACTGCCGTGAATCCGATGCGCATCCTGCTGCTGTCGTCCTGCCTGTTTGCAGGAGGCCTGGCCTACGCGGCCAATGATCTTCCCGGCGGTGGCATCGACCCGCAGGCGCTGTCGCGCCATGTACGCGTGCTGGCCTCGGACGAGTTCGAGGGCCGTGCCCCGGCCAGCCCCGGCGAAGAGCGCACCGTGCAGTACCTGATCGAGCAGTTCAAAGCGGCGGGCCTGCAGCCCGGTGGCGTGGACGGCAGCTGGGTGCAGCCGGTGCCGATGGTGCGCGCCCAGGTGGATGGCCCGGTAACCGCGAAGCTGCGCCAGAAGGGCAAGAGCCAGGCGCTCAGCAATGGTGTCGACGTCACCCTGCAGAGCCTGCGCCCGCAGGCCGAGGTGAACATCAAGGATGCCCCGCTTGTGTTCGTCGGCTACGGCATCGACGCGCCGGAACGGCAGTGGAACGACTACAAGGACGTTGACCTGCACGGCAAGATCGCCGTGGTGCTGATCAACGATGCCGACTTCGAGGCCGATGCGCCCGGTGCCTTCGATGGCAAGGCCGTTACCTACTACGGCCGTTGGACCTACAAGTTTGAAGAGGCCGCCCGCCGTGGCGCGCAGGGCGTGCTGATCGTGCACGAAACCGCTCCCGCCGCGTACGGCTGGGCCACGGTGAAGAGCTCGGGCACTTCGCCCCTGTTCGACATCGAACGCACCCAGGAACAGGCACTGGCCCAGCACGTGCCGGTGCGCGGCTGGATGCAGCGTGCGCTGGCCGAACAGCTGTTCCGCGACGCCGGCTTGGATTTTGAGGCCGAGAAGCGCAAGGCCATGAGCGCCAGCTTCCAGCCGGTGGCGCTTGGCGATGCAACTCTGTCGGCGCAGTTCAAGCTCAAGCGCGAGCAGGTGATCACCCGCAACGTGGTGGCCAAGCTGCCCGGCGGCGCGCATGCCGATGAAGCGGTGATCTTCTCCGCACACTGGGATGCCTTCGGTATCGGCCAGCCCGACGCAAAGGGTGACCGCATCCGTCGCGGGGCCATCGACAACGCCACTGGCGTGGCCACCGTGCTGGAGCTGGGCCGCGTGTTCGCCGCCGGCCCCCAGCCGCAGCGCACCCTGTATTTCGTCGCGCTGACTGCCGAGGAGAAAGGCCTGCTCGGCGCGAACTACTACGCCGCGCATCCGCTGGCCCCGCTGGACAAGACCGCAGCAGTGCTGAACATCGAGATGTTCAGCCCGGACGGCGCGACCCGTGACATCGCCTCGTGGGGCAAGGGCCGGGTGTCGCTGGAAGGCGACCTGGAACGTGTGGCCAAGGCGCGTGGACGCAGCTACTCGCCGGACCCGAATCTGGAAGCCGGCTTCTTCTACCGTGCTGATCACTTCGCCTTCGCCCGTCTGGGCGTGCCGGCGATCACCATCGGCCCTGGCCTGGACAAGCTGGAGGGCGGCGTCGAGGCTGGCCGCGCGCTGCGCGACAAGTATTTCGCCGACTGCTACCACCAGGCCTGCGACGCCTGGACCCCGAGCTGGGACCCGGCCGGCCACGCCGCCGACACCCTGCTGGTGTATGACCTCGGCATGGAGCTGGCCAACAGCCGCCGCTGGCCGCACTGGGAAGAAGGTTCGGAGTTCCGCGCCATCCGTGAAAAGAGCGAGGCGGCCCGCCGCTGACGCGGCCCGTACGACCAACGGTCGTGCGCCACCCGGTAGGTCACGACCGTTGGTCGTGACGCGGCCACCGGGAATCCCAAACAAAAACGCCGGGGCATGCCCCGGCGTTTTTGTTATCACATCAATGGGTTATTTCTTCGTCCCATCCAGCCAGTTCGGGCCTTTGTTCTTCAGGAAGAACACGTACACGAACAGCGAAACGGCAATGATCGCGGTGACGTAGATGGCGAACTCGCCCACCCGGTCGGTCTTCAGCGCGCCCTGGTACAGCAGCGGCGCGGTACCGCCGAACAGCGAGTTGGCCAGTGCGTAGCCCAGGCCCACACCCAGTGCGCGCACATGGGTCGGGAACAGCTCGGCCTTCACCACCGCGTTGATCGAGGTGTAACCGGTAAGGATCACAAAGCCCAGGGCCAGGGTCAGGAACGCCCACACCGGGTCATGCTGGTTCGGCAGTTCGGTGACCAGGTACCAGCTGTACAGCACGCCGCCCACGCCGAAGAACACCAGCAGGCTCTTGCGGCCGATCATGTCCGACAGCCACCCGCCAACCGGCTGCAGCAGCATCAGGAAGGTCAGCACGCCCAGGTTGATCAGCGTGCCGGTCATCACGTCGTTGCCGGCAAAGGCGCTCTGGATCATCTTCGGGCCGTTCACCGAGTAGGTATAGAAGGCCACGGTGCCGCCGGCGGTGATCAGGAAGCACAGCAGCAGCGGGCGCCACTGGTTCACGAACAGCTCGCGCATGGAGCCGGAGGCCTTGGCCTTGCCTTCGCGGGCCGCCTCGATGGAGTCATGGCCCAGCGATTCGTCCATGGTCCGGCGCAGCCAGAACACCACGATCGCGGCCAGGCCGCCGATGCCGAACGCAATGCGCCAGCCCCAGGCCGAGATTTCCGGCTTGGCCCAGAAGATCAGCATGGTCAGCAGGGTCAGCTGCGCCAGCACGTGGCCACCCACCAGGGTGACGTAGTGGAACGAGGACAGGAAGCCACGACGACCCGGAATGGCCGCTTCGGACATGTAGGTGGCCGACGCTCCGTACTCGCCACCGGTGGCGAAGCCCTGAAGCAGGCGGGCGAACAGCAGGATCAAGGCCGCCCAGCCGCCAATGCTGGCCGCGGTGGGGGTCAATGCAATCAGGAACGAACAGGCGGCCATCATCGTCACCGACACGGTCAGCGCCAGGCGGCGGCCGTAACGGTCGGCAAAACGGCCGAAATACCACGCGCCGATCGGGCGCATCAGAAAGGTGGCGGCGAAGATCGCCCACACGTAGATGGTGGAGTTCTTGTCTTCGGCCGAGAAGAACTGCGATTCGAAGTAGACCGCGAACACCGAGTACACGTAGACGTCGTACCACTCGACCAGGTTGCCGGCCGAGCCTTTCAGGGTGTTGGAGATCGAGCGTTTGAGCGCCGCCTTTTCATCAAGGGGCGTCGAGAGGGAGGGGGAGTGGCTCATGCGGAAAATCGTTCCTCGCGGTGAAGCGGTGGATCTGGAAAGCGTCGGGCCCAGGATAGGCACCTGCTTTTACCTTACCCCACGTGCATGACCGGTGGACATTGCACCATGTGACTAGTCCAGCCGCGACAGCGGCCCTAGAATCGCCGTTCCCCCGCCTGCTGGTCCTGCAATGGCCGTCCCCACCCCCGTTCCTGCCCCCGCGCCGCGTACCGGCATGGTGGTCCTGGCGTTGCTGCTGGTCTATGTGGTGTGGGGATCCACCTACCTGGGCATCCGGCTGGCCCTGGAAGGGGGGGCGCTGCCGCTCACCACCGTGTCCGGAGCCCGTTTCATCGTTGCCGGCAGCCTGATGTACGCGGTGCTGCGCTGGCGCGGCATGGCCGCACCTACCCGCCGCCAGTGGCGCAACCTGGTGTTCATGGGCCTGACCATGCTGGTGCTGGGCAACGGCATGGTGGTGCTGGCCGAGCGCACCGTGTCTTCCGGTCTGGCCGCCACTGCGGTGGCCTCGGTGCCGCTGTGGATGGCGCTGTTTGGCGCAATTCGGGGCGAACACGCCACCAAGGGCGAGTGGCTGGGCATCGCCATCGGCTTCCTGGGTGTGGTCTGGCTGAATGCGGGCAGCAGCCTCACCGCCTCGCCGCAGGGGCTGATTCTGCTGCTGATCGCCCCCATCGGTTGGGCGTTCGGGTCGGTCAGCGCCCGCCGCCTGGATCTGCCGGCCCCGTTCATGACCGCCGCCGGGCAGATGCTCTGTGGCGGCGTGATGCTGGTCGCGCTCGGCCTGGCCACCGGTGAGCGCCCCACCACCTGGCCCAGCATGCATGGGCTGCTGGCGGTGGCCTACCTGTGCATGTTCGGCTCCATCGTCGCCTTCACCGCCTATGTGTGGCTGCTGCACAACGTGCGTCCCGCCTTGGCCGGCAGCTACGCCTATGTGAATCCGGTCATCGCCGTTCTGCTGGGGGCCTGGATTGGCCACGAGCGCTTCGGCGTGCACGACCTTCTGGCCATGGGCGTCATCCTGGCCGGCGTGGTGGTGCTGACCCTTGCCCGGAACCGCGCCAAGTGAGTGCGGTGGACGCGCAGGCGCTGCAGGAGCAGCGCCGCGGCCTGGCGATCACCGCCTTCACCTTCACCCTGTGGGGGCTGGTGCCGGTGTACTGGCACCTGCTCAAGGCGGTGCCGTCGCAGCAGATCATTGCCCACCGCATCATCTGGAGCACGGTGCTGGTGGTGGCCTGGCTGCTGCTCAGCAGCGGCCGGCGATGGTGGAAGACCATTGCCGCGCAGCCGCGCGCGCTGCCGACGCTGGCGCTGAGCAGCCTGGCCATCGCCTTCAACTGGGGCCTGTACATCTGGGCCATCAATGCCGGCCACGTCATCGAAACCAGCCTGGGCTACTTCATCAACCCGCTGGTAAGCGTGCTGCTGGGGGTGCTGGTATTGAAAGAGCGCCTGCGCGGTCTGCAGTGGCTGGCGGTGGCCTGCGCCGCCGTCGGCGTGGCCTGGCTGACCGTGGATGCCGGCCGCCCGCCGTGGATCGCACTGGGTCTGGCCTGTTCGTTCGGCCTGTACGGCCTGCTGCGCAAGCTGATCTCGGTGGACCCGGTGGCCGGTCTGGGCATTGAAAGCCTGTACCTGTTCCTGCCCGCCATCGGCTTTGCGGCCTGGAGCGAAGGCGCGCACGGCGGGGCTTTCTTCAGCGGCTGGGGCTGGAAGAACGACCTGCTGCTGATCCTGGGCGGTGCGGTCACCGCCCTGCCGCTGATCGGCTTTGCTTACGGGGTGAAGCGCATTCCGCTGTCGCTGGTTGGCATCCTGCAGTACATCGCCCCCACCATCGGCCTGCTGCTGGGCGTGTTCTTCTTCCGCGAACCCTTCGATACCGGCAAGGCCCTGGGCTTCGCCGCGATCTGGGTCGGCCTGCTGTTGTTCATCGGCGACAGCCTGTGGCGGACGCGGAAGGCGGCGACGCGCTGAGTCACTGTTGGCGTAGAGCCGGGCTTGCCCGGCTGGCGTGGATAAAGGGTGGTTCGCAGCGGGGCAAGCCCCGCTCTACGGGATATCGGTGGCCTTCAGCGGGGCAGAATCCCGCTTTACGCCATGGGCAGGGTGTGCGGTGGCGCATGATCCGCCTTGCTGCGGCGACCTTCCCACATTTCGCTCCGTTCCGATGTTCGTCGTTGCCATCGGCTGGTCCACTTCAAGAGCCCGCATGTGCGGGAGTTCAAGGAGTGGATGATGATCAGGCATATGTTAGGGCTTGCGCTGGGATTGGCCGCAGTTCCCGCCCAGGCGCAGGAGCGACCGGAGGATCCGGTGGCATGGAGTTGCTTCTACTGCACCGAAGAAGAACGCCAAGCCTTTGCGTTGCGCAAAGGCGAGGGGCCGCACCTCGTCTACACCGGTTTCAACTATGGGCGTCTCTACGCCTACCGGGTGGAGCGTGTTGGCAGCGAGCTGGTCGTCGAAAAACGATCTCCCGCGTCCTGGCTCAGAGAACAATTCGACGCGATGATCCTCCACTTCCGCGCCGGTAGCGGTGAGTTCTATTACGACTGGGGACTGCTTCAGCTGGTGCCGCCGGGCTGGCCTGGCGTAAGAAGCGATACGATGATGTGGGGGCACCATGTGTCCAGCCTGCATCCGCTGCATGAAGAGGCGCGCGCGATCGTGCAGCGGACATTGAACAACACCGCAATTTTCCGGCACTTCAAGGCAGACCCATATGGTCGGGTCATTCGCTTTGATTTTCAGCTGGATGGTTCCGTTCCCTACCGGGCGCGGCTGAGGACGGGCAGGGCGGATCTGGGTTACATGGATTTTTACTTTGACCACGAGACCCGCAACTGGGAGTACCTGGAGTCAGCCGACATGCGGCACTTCATCCAGGAGTCTCCCGAAGACTTCCTGCGTGCCGATGGCGGCGCACGCTCCTTCTATTACTCCAGGACGTTCCAGGACGCGGCACCCTACTTCCTGCAGCGCGCCAAATGGGCCGGGGCCAAGGTTCACGGTGAGATGCCGGCCAGCGGCAGAGACGTGCGTTTCGACTGCAGTCGCATGGACGATGGACTCAACTGCTTCGTGATCCACCCGTAACACAACACCCTGCAGCGCCCCGCCGGGCGCTGCAGGTCCCACACACACGACTCAGGTTTCGCGCAGCGCCGTGGTGATCGGCAGACGCGCCGCACGCAGGGCCGGGAACAACCCACCGACCAGCCCGATGCCCAGTGCCCACTTCAGGCCACTCCACAGCAGTTCCGGCGAAACCTTGAACTGGAACACCACCTGGCTGAAGTTGCTGCCAATGGTGCTGACGCTGTAACCGTTGAAGATGGCCCATGCCACCAGCCCGCCCAGCAGGCCGCCGATCAGTGCCAGCAGCATGGTCTCCAGCATGATCGCGGTTACCACCGGCAGGCCACGGAAGCCGATGGCGCGCATGGTGGCAATCTCACGCGCACGTGTAGCAACTGCCGCGTACATGGTGTTGAGCGCGCCAAACACTGCGCCGAATGCCATGATCGCGCCGATCACGGTGCCCAGCACGCTGATCAGCTTGGTCAGCCCGCCACCCTGCTTGGCGTAGTAAGCCTTGGTGGTTTCCACGTCCAGCTTCAGGCGCGGGTCGGCTGCCACTGCAGCCTTGAACTGGTCAAAACCAGGCTTGCCTTCGGTCCGAACGCTGATCGACTGCCAGGCACTGCGCTGATAGGTGGTGGCCAGCGTCTCGGCATCCGTCCACAGCTCCGAGTCATGCGAGTCGCCGGAATTGAACGCTCCCACCACGGTCCACTGCTGGTTGCCCAGCGTCAGGGTCCTGCCCACCTCCAGTCCACGGAACTGGCTCTGCGCGCCCTTTCCCACCACGATCTCGCGCAGCCCCGGTTTGAACTGCCGGCCTTCGGTGACCTTGACCTTGTCATGCACCAGCCATCCCATTTCGCCTACGCCTCGAAACTGCGCATTGACGTCGGTGCCGTCGCCCTTGGACACCAGATTGACCACCTGCGACAACTCCGGCGAGATCATCGGCCGGCCCTGCGCATCCTTGCTGACACCCGGCAGGGTGGACAGCAGGGGGGTCTGCTCGCGGGTGATCACCGAATTGGTCTCGGCCTGCGAGCCGCCGCGCAGCACGATGGCGGTGGTGTCATCACCGGTGCTGTTGAGGGTGGACTGGAAGCCCTGGCCCATCGCCAGCATTGCCACCAGCACGCCGACCACGCCGGCAATGCCGACCACCACCACCGACGACGCCCCCCAGCGCTGCGGCAGGCTGGCCACGCCAATCCGGGTGGCGGCCAGCGCCAGCCGGCCACTGCGGGTCAGCAGCAGCCACAGTGCCACCGCCACCGCCACGGCGAGTACGCCGGGCCAGGGCAGGGCGATCCATACCGCCAACGCCACTGCGAGCAGCACGATCGTCAACGCATTCTTCAACCAGTGCTTGATCATGTCGAATCTCCTCAGCGGCCCGCCAGGGCGTCCACAATCTTCAGGCGCTTGGCGCGCAGCGCCGGCAGCAGGCCCACCACCACACCAATGCCGATGATCAGCGCCACGCCCATCACCCAGGTCTGGGTGGGCACGTGCGGTGGCAGCAGGCCCTGGGTCTTCGGGGCCAGCGCCGGCAGGATCATCGCCGCCAGGCCCATGCCGATCGCACCGCCCAGCCCGATCAACAGCACCGATTCGATCATCACCAGCACCAGCACCGTGCTGTCCTTGAACCCCAGCGTCTTCAGCGTGGCCAGCTCCGGAATGCGCTCGCGCACCGCCTGGGCCATGGTGTTGCCGGTCAGCAGCAGCAGGGTGAAGAACACCGCGCCCATGATCGAGGTGACGATCAGGCCGATGTCGGCGAACTGCTTGACGAAGGCCTGCTGGAACGCCGATTCGGTCTGGCTCTTGGTTTCATGGTCGGAGTTGGCCGAGATGGCATCAATGGCCTGCGCCACCCGCGAGGCGTGGTTGGGGTTGTCCAGCGTCACCGTGAACCAGCTGACCTGGTTCTTGATGTAGTCGTTGCTTTCGTCGAAGTACTTCCAGTTCATCATCAGCTGGCGCTCTTCGTTCGCAGCGAGGGTGCGGTCCTTGGAGCGGAACACGCCCACCAGCTGCAGCGGCCAGTCGTTGCTGCCATTGCGCGGAAAGATGGTGGCCTGCAGCGGAATGGTGTCGCCGATCTTCCAGCCGAATTCCCTGGCCAGGGTCTCGCCGACCACCGCGCCGGTGCGGGTGTCCTGGAAGGCCTTGAGCTGGTCGGGCGGCAGCTGCAGTTCGCGGTACACGTCGAAATAGTTCGGGGCCACCGAGAAGTTGGCGAAGAAGTTCTTCGGGTCCTGGTAAATGCCGCCGAACCACATGCCGTAAGTGACGTCCTTCACACCGGCCACCTGCCGCACCTGCGGCTCGAGCCGGATTGGCAGCGACTGGGTGATCGACAGGCGCGAGGCCACGATCAGGCGGTTGGCGCCTTCCACGCTGCCACCGGAGCTGAAGGCCACGCGCACCGAGTCGAGCATGCCGAACAGCAGGAATGCGGCCACCACCGAAAACAGGGTCAGCAGCGTCCGCGTCTTGCTGCGGAACAGCTGCGCCCAGATGAGCGAGAAATATTTCATCGCGGCACTCCTCCGTCAGTGCGGCGCTGGCGCGTCGGCCAGCTCGCCCTTGTCCAGGTGCACGGTATGGGTGGCGTACTCGGCGGCCTTGGGGTCGTGGGTGACCATGATGATGGTCTTGCCGTGCTCGCGGTTGAGCTGCTGCAGCAGCGACAGAATTTCTTCGGCCGAGGCGCGGTCGAGGTCACCGGTCGGTTCGTCGCAGATCAGGAAGGTCGGATCGGAAACGATGGCACGGGCAATCGCCACGCGCTGCTGCTGGCCGCCGCTGAGCTCGTTCGGACGATGGCTGCGGCGGTCCGCCAGGCCCACCAGGGTCAGCGCGATCTCGGCATTGCGTTTGCGCTGCGCCGCACCCAGGTGGGTCAGCAGCAGGGGCAGCTCCACGTTCTTCTGCGCGGTCAGCATCGGCATCAGGTTGTAGAACTGGAACACGAAGCCGACGTGGTGGCTGCGCCAGGTGGACAGCTGGCCGCCGCTCATGCGGTCGATGCGTTCGCCTTCAATCTCGATCTCGCCGCCGCTGGGGGTATCCAGGCCGCCGATGAGATTGAGCAGGGTGGTCTTTCCCGAGCCGGACGGCCCCATCAGCGCCACGAAGTCGCCGCGCTGGATGTCCAGGTCGATGCCATGCAGCACCTGCACCTTTTCAGGGCCGCGCTGGTAAGTCTTGGTGATGTTGCGGAGCGAAACCAGGGTGGACATGGGTGGTTCTCCGTATCAAGAAGTGTGACGCACGCACGACCAACGGTCGTGCGCTACCGGTAGGACACGACCGTTGGTCGTGTCACCCTTTACGGCGCTTGCTTCTCCACCACCGCACTGCCATCACGCAGTTCCGGTGGCGGGTTGGTGACCACCTGCTGGCCGGCGCTGAGTCCGGCGGTGACCTGGCGGTCGTTGTTCAATGCCACACCGACGGTCACCGGCACCTGCTGCGCGTGGCCGTCATCGCTGACCACGAAAGCCACCGTCTTCTGGTCGCGTTCAACCAGCGCCGACGCCGGCACGCGCACGCCCTTCGGGGCTTCCGCCTGGGCCGGTGCGGCTGCTTCCAGAAAACTGACCCGCACGCCCATCTCCGGCACGATGCGCGGGTCCTTCACCTTCAACGCCACCCGCACCTTGACCGTGGCCTTGCCGCGATCGGCGGTGGGAATGATGGCGATCACCTCGGCCGGAATCTTCCATTCCGGGTAAGCATTCAAGGTGGCTTCCACCGGCATCTTCGGCTGCACGCGGCCGATATACGCTTCGCCCACCTCGACTTCGATCTCCAGCGATTCCATGTCGACAATGGTGCCGATGCCGGTGCGGGTGAAGCCGCCGCCGGCCGACAGCGGCGAAACGATCTCGCCGGGCTGGGCCGCCTTGGCGGTGACCACGCCGGAGAACGGTGCGCGCACGATGTTGTTGTCCACGCCGAGGTCGGCAATGGCCAGTGAATTGGCGGCGACCTGGGTGTTGCGCTCGGCGGTCTTCAGCTGCGCACGCAGGCTGTCGCGCTGGGCGGTGGCCTGGTCATATTGCGAACGGGAGACCAGCTGCTGGCCGACCAGCTGCTGTAAGCGTGCCGCCTCGGCATCGGCCTGGGTAACCTGGGCCTTCAACCCCGCCAGCTGCGCGCGCGCCGCTTCGAGCTGCGAGGCGGACAGGCTGCGCTGCGCGTCGGCATCGATCGGGTCCAGCGTGGCCATGATCTGTCCGGCTTCCACCCGCATGCCTTCCTCGATCATCACCTCGCGCACCTTGCCGGTGATCTTGGCCGACACCGTAGCCATGCGCCGGGCCACCACGTAGCCACTGGCGTCCAGCACCGAGCTGCTGGCAGTGCCCTGTTGAATGGCCAGCACCGGGGCGGTAGTAACCTCCAGCGGTTTTTCGCGGCCGAAGGCAAACCAGCCAACACCGGCCAGCAGTACCAGGGCGACCACGGCCAGTGTGATCCAGAGACCGCGGCGCGGCGGGGACGGCGGCGGGGCCGCGCCCTTCTGGCGGTCGATGCGAAGTTCCTTGAGCAGTTCGGCGGATGCGTTCATGGGACTCAAGACGTGGAATCGCGCCGAGTGTGACCGCAAGATCGGCCGGCGGCAAACGCCGGGCCCGGTTGTGCCGTCCGCCGGCCGGCACCCTCATGAGCTTCGGATGACGCTGCATGGCGGTGCAGCCACGCAGGGCGTGGCTCTAGGGCCGATCAGGCCCCCGCGCCATCGCCGAAAACACCCCGTCACGCCGCACCCAGGCATGGAACAGCGCCGCACACAGGTGCATCACCACCGTCGCAAACAGCACATAGGCGAGCAGGCTGTGCGCGCTGCGCAGGGCCGCATACAACGCCGGGCTGTGCGGCAGAATATGCGGCAGTGCAAAACCCTTCCACATCTGCACCGGGTAGCCGCCTGCCGACAGCATCGCCCAGCCGACCAGCGGCATTGCGAACATCAGCCCATACAGCAGCCAGTGCGAGGCATGCGCGGCGGCCACCTGCCAGCCCGGCAGGTCGGCCGGAAGCGGCGGCGGGCGATGGCGCAGGCGGTTGATAAGGCGGACCACCGCAAGCAACAGGATCGCGATGCCCAGCGGTCGATGCAGGTCAATCAGGGCCGGCCGCCAATGCAGCGAGGCCACCATGGTCACGCCGACGAACAGCATGGCCAGGATAAGCGCGGCCATCAGCCAGTGCAGCACCCGCGCGGCCAGGTTGAAATGTCCGGTGGCCTGTTTCATTTCGCGTCTCCCGTGGCCTTGGCCGCACCGCTAGCGGTTTCCCGCTCGCGGCGGTTGAACGACACCGAGTACACCGCCGAACGCGCGGCCAGGATCGGGTCATCTGTGCCGTCGATGCCGCCGGGCAGGATCAGCGGGTCGAAGTTGATGTCGCGGCAGGCCCCGCTGGCCTGCGGTTGCATCGCGGTGAGGCTGAGCGTGCCCACCTTGACCTGGCGGCGCTCGGCCGGCCACGGAATGGACGGATCATTGATCGCATCAGAAGGTTCGGCCAGGGTGACCCACATTTCCCATTGCACCGGTCCCTGCGTGAGGCGTTGCTGGAACTCGTCGGCCAGATAATCCAGCCCGGCCTGGGAGCGCTGCTCGGCCGTCATGGCTTCAAATGCGGCCGTCGGGCGCATGCTCCAGCGCACCACCTGTTCTTTTCCGGCGGCATTGGTGAAGCGGAAGCTGTTGACGCCGTTGTACTCGGTGTTGGCCCAGCTGGTCGACCATGGTGCGCTCTTGGCCCACTCGCCAAACGCGCGTACCGACGGGTACTTCGCCGCGACGGCCGCCATTTTCGCCGGGTCGGGTTTGCCGGTGGCCGGGTCGGGAATCTGCGCCTTGGTCTGTTCGAGAAACGCATCGGCGGTGGGCACGGCGAAGAACGGGAAGCTGTTCATGGCCGTGCGCCATTCCTGGCCGTCGTCGGTCACCAGCTGCAGCGCCATGCTGCGCACGCGCGCGTTGGCATCGGCACCGTGCGGGTCGGCACCGCCGATCGACATGCGCCCCAGCACCGGTACCTGCTGCTGCCGGAACGCCCGCGCCGAGCTCAGCTCGGCCCCCGCCGGCAGGCCCTGGAAGGTGCCAGTGACGCACACGCCTTTGCTGTGCGCGCGGCGGAAGCCCGGGTGCTTGGCCCCGGTCGCTTCAATGGTGTCGGTAAACGACTGCGCGGTGGCGCGGTCGCGCCCCAGCCAACCGGCCAGCCAGGCAAACGCAAGAATCAGCAGGCCGGCAATGAAGGCAATCAGCCCGATCCAGAGCAGCGGGGAATGCCGGCGGGGTGCGCCGGGCTCCTGGCCGGCACGGGTGTAGCGGAAGAGCGACATGGGCCAATACCTGCCTTCACGAAGTGGGTGGGTGGGCTGGCGCTCATCCTCGCAGAACCGGTGTCCGGCCGATATTCACATTTTCGACAAGGTTGGAAACGACGATCCCCGCCGGGGCGGGGATCTTGGGCATTACGCGTACCGTGTCTTCAACATCTGCCACGCCGAGCGCAGCGCCAGCGCTTCGCCACCGGCCGGGCGGCCCGGGCGCTCACCGTCATTCCAGGCGTACACGTCCAGGTGTGCCCACAGCTGGCCTTCGCCAATGAAGCGCTCCAGGTACAGCGCGGCGGTGACCGAACCGGCCATGCGCGAGCCGGCATTGGCCAGGTCGGCAATGCCGCTGTGCAGGTAACGCAGGTAGGGACGCCACAGCGGCATGCGCCAGATCGGGTCGCGGGTGCGGTCGCCGGCCTCCAGCCATTGCTGGGCCACGCGGTCATCGTTGGTGAACAACGCCGGCAGGTCCGGGCCCAGCGCGATGCGCGCCGCGCCGGTGAGGGTGGCGAAATCCAGCAGCAGTTCCGGCTTCTGTTCGCTGGCGTAGGTCAGCGCGTCGCACAGGATCACCCGGCCTTCGGCGTCGGTGTTGTCGATCTCGATACTCAAACCTTTGCGGGTGGCAATCACTTCGCCCGGTCGGAAGGCGTCTGGACCGATCGCGTTTTCCACTGCCGGAATCAGCAGGGTCAGCTGCACCGGCAGCTGCTGGGCCATGATCAGCCCGGCCAGTGCCAGCGCATGCGCGGCACCGCCCATGTCCTTCTTCATGTTGCGCATGCCGTCGGCCGGCTTGATGTCCAACCCGCCGGTGTCGAAGCACACGCCCTTGCCGACCAGCGCCACGTGCGGCGCACCGGCCTGGCCCCAACGCAGCGCGATCAGTCGTGGCGCGCGGTGCGAAGCGCGACCCACCGCATGGATGGCCGGGAAATTCTGCTCCAGCAGTTCCTGCCCGGTGATCACCTCGATCTGCGCGCCGTGGGCGCTGGCCAGCTCGCGCGCGGCATCTTCCAGCTGCTGCGGGCCCATGTCTTCGGTCGGAGTGTTCACCCAGTCGCGCACGCGCAGGCTGGCGGTGATCACGTCGCGCACTTCCGTTGACGGGTCGGCCACCAGTTGTGCCGGAGCGCGGTTCGGCTTGCGGTAGCGGCTGAAACGATAGCTGCCCAGGCCCCAGCCCAGATGCAGCAGGGTTTCAATCTCCTGCGGCAGTGCGTCTGCCAGCTGCCACACGCTGCCTTCTGGCAGCGCGAACGGCGCATGGGCATAGGCGTAGGCATCGCCCGGATCGCCGATGCCGACAATGGCTCCCGCCACACCGGCCTCGCCGGGCAGCAGTACCACGCTGCCGCCGCTGCCATTGAAGTGCTGGGCATCCAGCCAGGCCACCAGGGCCGGGGACTGCTGCGCGCGCCAGGCGCTGAACTGCTCGCGCTCCATCACGTGCAGCGGCAGGGCCTTGGAGGAAGCGGGGGTGAAGCCGTTGATCTGGGTCATGCGGGAAGGGTTCCGTAGTGGATCAGGCGCGCGCAGCGCCCGGGTTGGCGTCGAGCCAGTCGGCCAGCCCGGTCAGGGTGTCAAACTGCAGGTCGGGCTGCAGCGAAGGATGGTCCCAGGTGTGGGCTTCGCGGTTGATCCAGCAGCCGCGCAGGCCGGCCTGCATCGCGCCGACCACGTCCATGTCCATGTGATCGCCCACGTGCAGCACGTGGGTCGGGGCTACGCCCAGGCGGTCGCAGGCGGCGTGGAAGATGCTGGCCGCCGGCTTGGCCGCGCCGTGTTCGCGCGAACCCAGCTGGAAGGCGAAATGATGGGCCAGGCCGATGCGTTCAAGATCGGCGTTGCCGTTGCTGACCGCGGCCACCGGTACCCGCGCGGCGATGCGTGCCAGCGCGTCAATGGCGTCGGGATAGCACTCCACCTGGTTGCGCGCGGCGTAGAACGCCTCGTAAGCCGGCTCGAGCAGTTCCAGGCTGGCCCCGCTGTTTTCCAGGGCCTCGCGCAGGGTCAGCCGGCGCAGGGCGCTCAGGTCGTAATGCAGGTGAGGGTTGTCGCGGAAGGAGCGCTCGCGCAATTCGCGCATGGCCGCCACCGGGTACATCGCGGCGGTGGCCGGGCTGTGCTCCAGCATCCACGTGTGCAGCACCTGGTCGATGCGGGCCCCGATGGGGGCGAACGGCCACAACGTATCGTCGAGGTCGAGGGTAATGGCGAGGACAGGAAAATTCACCCGGCCATTGTACGCCTGTGCCCGCAGCCACGCAGGGCGTGGTTCTACTCCAGCAGGCGGGCCCAGCCCTGGGTGCCGTCCAGGCGCGCCAGCACCAGCTTGATGCACACCAGCAGCGGCACCGACAGCAGCAGCCCCACCATCCCCCACAACCACCCGAACACCATCAGCGCCAGGATCAGGATCAACGGCGAAATCGCCATCCGCCGCCCCAGCACGATCGGGGTGATCACCTGGCCTTCCACGGTATGCAGGGCCAGGTAGCAGGCGGCCGGCAACAACGCCTGGAACGGATCGCTGAACTCCACGAACCCCATCAGCAGCATCAGGGTTACGCCGATGAACGGCCCGACATACGGCGCAAAGTTCAGCAGCGCCGCCACCGTGCCCCACAACAGTGCCTCCTGCAGGCCGATCCCGAGCAACAGCAGGATCCCGGAAAATACCAGGCCCACCAGCGTGTTGATCACAGTGATGGTCAGCACATAGCGCGACACCTCGCGTTCGATCGAGCGCAGGATATCGGTCGTGAAGCGCTGCTGCTGGCGGCTGGGAAACAGTGCGATCGCATGTTTCTGCAGGTTCTGCCCGTAAATCATGAAGAACAGCGTCAGCAGCACCACCGCCAATACCGACGCGGCCAGTTTGGGCGCACGGGTCAGCACCCGGTACGGGTCGTCCAGCTGGGTGCGCACGATCTGTACGCGGCGGCTGGTTTCACCGCCTGCAGCGCGGGCGAAGTTTTCCGCGGCCAGATTGGCCTGCTGCACCGGCTTGGTCAGGTTCTGCACCTGCCGTGCAACCTTGCGCAGCTGCTGCGGGGCTTCCTGTGCCCAGTCCATGGCCGGGCCGACCAGTTGCACGCCCAGCGCAGCCGCGCCACTCAGGCCCACCCCGATCACCAGCACTGCGGCGAGGAAGCGTGGAATCCACATCCGGCCCAGAAAGCGCAGGATCGGGTTGCCGACCAGCGCAAAGAACATCGCCAGCAGCACCGGAAGAATGATGTCCTGCGCCGCCCACAGGGTGTAGCAGACCGCCAGAGTGGCCAGCACCACCAGTGACATCGGCGCGCGTGGGCGCGGAACCGGTTGGGGCGGAGCCGGTTCGGCGTTGTCGGGCACGGGTACGCTGGAATCGGAGGAAGAAGTAACCGGAACGCTCATGCCGATCGCCTGCGAGGTGGTGCCCGACCGGCGGTCGGGCGGAACGAGTTCGAGTTGCGGGGCGGAATACTAAGGCTTACCGCTCTGAAACATCGGTAGCGGCCTCGGCCGGCTGCGGCTGCGGTTCGCTGCGCACGGTCGCTGCTGCAGGTGGTCGCTCAACGCGGGTCGCCGCCGGCGGTGCCACCTCGTCGGCGGCATCATCCACTTTGTCGGCCGCCTGCTCGGCGGTATCGGCCGCTTCGGCCGCCTGCATCGAGGCGAACGCCGCCTGCGCACTGGCCAGCAGGTTCGATACCGAACCGATCATCTGCAACCAGCGTGCACCGTGGAAGCGGGTTTTGCCCGGCTCCAGCTTGCCGGCAATGAAGCCGCCCGCCAGGCCCACGGTGATGATGCGCAGCGGCGTCCAGCCTTCGCGCCAGGCCTGGCTGAGGGTGAACCAGTTGCACTGGGTTTCATGACTGCGGATCGCCACGACCTGTTCGGCGCGCTTCACCCGCTGGCGCAGGGCTTCGAACTTCATGGTGTGCGCTCCGTACCGTCGTCCCGGCCTTCCGGATCGTCTTCGTGTGGTTCGTCGAACAGGCCCAACCGCGCCAGCTGGCGGCGGGTGGCATGCATGCCGGTATGACGGAAGAAGAACGAGACCCGCCAGATCGCGTAGCCGGTGACCGCCAGGCTCAGGATGGAGGTGATCAACAGCGAGTGGAACCAAGACAGGCCCCAGCGCTGCATCAGTGCGATCAGTGTGCCGGCCAGCAGCAACCAGGCCGACGCGCCGAACACGATCGCCACGCCGCTCCAGGCCAGCGCCCGCCCGAATGCGCTGCGGGCCAGCGCAAACTCGAACGAGGCCAGCCGCCGCAGCGAGCGCAGCGTGTGCTTGGCCGAATCCACCGTGGCGCGGCCAGCCTGGCCGACGTCACGGATGCTTTCTTCCAGCCCGGGAGCCTTGTAGGCATCACCGTCCGGCGGCGGGTGTGACGCGCCACCGTCGGGGGGCAGCTGGGTCTGGTCGCTCACGCCGGATTACTTGTCGCCGCCGCTGCGGGCCAGCTTGGCGATGATCCAGCCAGCGGCGAAGGCCACACCGAACGAGGCCAGCGGGCGTTCGCGGATCAGTTCGGCGGCGCTGTCGACCAGGTCCTTGCCCTTGTCCATCAGTGCGTCGACCTGTTCCTTTGCGGCGGCACCGCCGAACTCGGCAGCGGCGAGGCCGGAAAGGGCGGTGTCGGACAGCTCGGCCTTGACGTTGGCCTTGCCGATACGCAGTTCATCAGTGGCGGCACCTGCCGCGCCCTTGATCGAGCTGCCTGCTGCGCTGGCGGCCGACTTCAGGTGCGAACCGGCTTCACCCAGGTGTTCCTTCAGGTTCTCGGTATTGGTGGGGCTCATCGTGTATCTCCTGTATGCGATGGGGAAGGTGACCGCGGATGACCCCGGCGGTAACGAGCGCCATCAATAGCATCGCCGGGGTGTAGAGGGTGTTAGGTATCTGCGTGGTGCACGTCAAGGTACATCACGTCGGTTCAGCGCATCACCAGCTGGCCGCTGGCCCCGTTGCGCACGATCCGCAGCACCAGCTGCTGCGGCCGCTGCTGGAAGTTGGCGCGCCAGCTGGCGAGGTCGGCGAACTCGCCGGCGCTGGCCTGGATGATCACATCGCCGCCGGCCAGCCCACTGTTGGCCGCGCGGCTGCCGCGTTTGACCTCGCTGACCACGACGCCGCTCAGGCCGGCCTGGCGCATCGACTCGGGCAGGTCGGCAAAGGTGGCACCGCTCAGGCGCGGATCCAGCGACTCGCCGGTGACCGCGCGCGGCTGCTCTTTCAGCACGGCCTTCAGCTGCTGGGCCTTGCCGTCGCGGCGGATGTCCAGGGTCAGCGTGCTTCCCACCGCCTGCAGGCCTTCGATGTTGTGCAGCGCCTGCGCGCTGTCGACGCGCTGGCCGTTGGCCGACACCACCAGATCGCCCGGCTTCAGCCCGGCCGCGGCAGCCCCCGAACCGGGCAGCACGCGGGTCACCAGCGCGCCGCGGACCTCGCTCAGGCCAAGGCTCTGCGCCAGCTGCGGAGTGAGGTTCTGGCTCTCAAGGCCGAGCGTGCCGCGCACCACTTCGCCATGCTTGACCAGCTGGTCGACCACGTCGCGCGCGAGGTTGGACGGAATGGCCAGGCCCAGGCCGATGTTGCCGGCCATGCTGCCCTGCGGGTTGAAGCTGGCCGTGTTGATGCCCACCAGCTGGCCCTGCAGGTTCACCAGCGCACCGCCGGAGTTGCCCGGGTTGATCGAGGCATCGGTCTGGATGAAGTTCTGGTAGCCAAGCCCGCGAATGCCGCTGCGGCCCACCGCCGAGACGATGCCCGAGGTCACCGTCTGGCTGAAGCCGAACGGATTGCCGATCGCCACCACGAAGTCGCCGACGCGCAGCTGGGTACTGTCGCCGAGCTTGATTTCGGTCAGGTTGCCGGCCGGAATGCGGATCAGCGCCACGTCGGTATCAGCATCGGAACCGATGAACTCGGCCTTCACCGTGCGCCCGTCCGACAGGGTCACCTGTACATCGTCGGCGTTGTCGATGACGTGGTGGTTGGTCAGCACCAGGCCCTCGGCGGCGTCGATGATCACGCCCGAGCCTAGCGATTCGTTGATCCGTTCCTGCGGCACTTCCGGGAACAGACGGCGGAAGAACGGGTCGTTGAAGAACGGGTTGCGTACCCGCACCACCTGCTTGGTGTTGACGCTGACCACCGCCGGCATCACCCGTTCCAGCATCGGGGCCAGTGACGGAACCGGCTGCCCGGCGACCGACGCGGGAAGCGCTGCGGTGGTCGGCACGGTCAGTGCGGTGGCGGGCAGTGGCGCGGCTTCGGCGCGGTTGTCCAGGTGGGCGTTGATGGCCGAAGCCACGAATCCGCCGAAGGCGGCGGCAAGGGCGAGCGTCAGTAGAGTGGGCAGCGGGCGCATGGCAGATCCAGCATGGGAACGGGCAGGGCGGGTTACGGTTTGGGCATACGGTAAACCAAGCTGAATGAGTGTGTAGGCAATGGCCTAAACCGGCGATGAAAAATGGCCGCCACACGGTAGCTGGAACCGGGGGTGGCTTGGGTCATCGGCCACCGCGAACACCGCGACACCGCGCCAGGTGGCGCGCGCTGCAACTGCATTGCTGCGCAATTCCGCGCTGCAGCGCCGTCTGGCAACCTGCGCGCAGGCGGTTTCGATGTTCGTTCCGCACCCACTTCGCGGTGATGTGGAGCGCCGTTCCGAGTGACGTAACGCGCGCGCAGAGGCTGTTTTCAAGGGGTTTGCTCGACAAGCGGGGGAGTCGCGCGCAGACGCTGCTGCGCGCACGCCTCGAGGGACCACATGGACAACGCGCAAAAGTCGTTCCACGATCCGCATTGCCGGTATAGCATCGCCAGCGATTTGACCAACCTAGCCCCCTTGGAGGCAACAAATGAGCAATGGAAACGGTGTGGCGACGTCCCTGTCGCAGGGCGTCGAGAGCGTTAAAGAAACCGCTGGCAATGTGGGCGAAGCCATCGCCACCACCGCCGAAGAAGCAGTGGCCTCGGTGAAGAAAACTGTCAAGCGCGCCCGCAAGGCTGCCACCACCCAGGTTGCCAAGGTCAAGAAGGCCGCCAAGAAGGCCGAGAAGACCGTTGCCAAGAAGGCTGACAAGGCCGCCAAGACCGTCAGCAAGCGTCTGGCCACCGCCAAGAAGAAGCTGGAAGCCGCCAAGAGCAACGCCAAGGCCGAAGCTGCTGCCCTGACCAAGAAGGTGGCCAAGAAGAAGGCTGCTGCCGAAAAGGCCGTGACCAAGACCACCAAGGCTGCCGGCAAGAAGGCCGTTGCTGCCAAGAAGACCGTGACCAAGAAGGCCGCGGCCGCCAAGAAGACCGTCGGCAAGAAGGTCGCCACCGCCAAGAAGGCCGTGACCAAGAAGACCGCAGCCGCCAAGAAGGTCGTCGGCAAGAAGGTCGCCGCCACCAGGAAGGCCGCCGTCGCCAAAAAGGTTGTCGGCAAGAAGGCTGCCGCTTCGAAGAAGGCCGCGACCCGCAAGACCGCCGCGACCAAGAAGGTGGTCGGCAAGAAGGTTGCCGCCACCAGGAAGGCCGTGACCAAGAAGACCGCGGCTGCCAAGAAGGTCGTCGGCAAGAAGACCGCTGCGGCCAAGAAGACCGTCGCCCGCAAGTCGGCTGTGGCCAAGAAAGCCGTTGCCAGGAAGACCGCGACCGCCAGGAAGGCGGTTCGCAAGGCTCCGGCCAAGCGCGCCCGCAAGTAATTCTGGGCCAGCGCTGCCCGCCTTCAGGGCGGGCAGCGGTTTCCACGCAGCGGCCACACCCGCCGTGCCAGCATCGTGTCTGGCGAAAGGGGACCCTCAATGCGCGGACTGGACTTCAGCTCCTGGCAGGCCGTGCTTTCGACCCTGGTCGGGCTGGCCGTCATCACCCTGATCGGCGTAGGTATCCGCCTGCTGCTGATGCAGACCATGCAGCAGCGGCGTGAGCGCGAAAACCGGCAGATCAACGAACGCCTGCGCACCCTGATTGCGGCCTACAAGACTCTGGGCGGCTCATTCACCGGCTCATTGGACGTGGACCCGCGGCATCTGCGTGATCTGCGCCAGAGCACCAGCGCCGCAAAGGATGGCGGTGAGGCCGCTGACGCTGGCAGCGTTCGTGCGCGCCGCATCCGTGACGCGGTGGAAGCCGCACTATCGGACATCATCCTGCTTGGCACCGATGAGCAGGTGCGTCTGGCTGCCGTTGCGGCCACAGAGCTGGCGCAGGGCCGGCCGGTACAGACCGCCGAGCTGGTGGTGTCGCTGCGCGACTTCATTCGTGAGGCGCTGGACCTGCAGCCCATTCCATCCAGTGTGAGCATTCCCGCACAGGGACCTTCGCGACCCGCAGCTGCCAAGCCGAAGAGCGAGGGCGAGCGCGCTGGGGGCAAGGGTGCCGGGGGCGGAGCCGGAGGCGGCGGTATGGGGATGGGAATGGGTGTCGGCATGGGGGCCGGCATCGCGCATGGCAACGACGATGCCGGCCGCTAGCCGGCGCTTACTTCTTCTCCAGCACCACAATCGGCACGAAGCCACCATAGATCATCCGCTTGCCATCAAACGGCATCGGGTTCTTATCTGGATCCATGCGCGGATCCTTCATCATTTTCTCCATGCCGGCATCGCGGGTGGCTTTATCGGGCCATTCAATCCAGGAGAAAACCACGGTCTCGTCTTTCTCGGCTTTCACCGCGCCGAAGAAATCGGTGTGTTTCCCGTGCGGTACGTCGTCGGCCCAGCATTCGAGTACGCGCAACGCGCCAAACTCCATGAATACCGAATCCCCTTCATTGGCGTGGGCGATGAACTTCTCTTTGTTGGCAGTGGGTACCGCCAGTACGAATCCGTCTATATACGACATGAGCAGCCTCCGGTTGGGAGCGGGTGCGCCACCACGGGCACCTTCAATACGTATGACGCGTGGGGGCGATGAAAATCGACCGTGCCCCTCGCGTTGTTCCGGAACTGTGAAGAATACCGCGTGAAATCAAGGTGTTAAGTCATATTCCCGTTGCGCTGCAGCGTGAATGGGGTAAGAAAAATCCTAGTCTCGGTGAGGAATACCCTGATATGCGAGTTGGATAATCCCGATCAATATGGGCGAGCCGGGCAGGATGCTCACTCACGGTGACCTGCAGTTCCACGCATGAGCTGCGTTGGCCCCGGTGCAATACGGAGATTGGACGCGTTAGCCGACTACTCCCCAAGAGCGGCTTCCCCAGCGCGTGACGCCCCGCAAGGGTATCGTCGTGACCAGCGCTCCCTCTTCTCATAGCCCCTTTTGAGTTCTCTGAGGTTGCCGGCCAGCGGCCGGCACTAACGTCGGGCGCGCGTGCATTTGCCGTGCCCGCATGTGATCGCGCACCCGCGTGTACGCGTCCGCGGCTGAACACTTCCCAAAAATTCAGCGTGTTGACGCGGCCACCTTCAGGGCGCGTTGTGGCGAATAACGGAAACTTTGCATTCCCGATGCAGCAGCCGATCGTTGCCACTGCACGACATAAGAAAGAAAGGATGTACCGCATGAAGACTTCGTTGATCGCCTTGGCCCTGGTTGCCGCCCTCCCGTTCACCGCTTCGGCCGCTGAAGGCCTGTCCTACAACTACGCCGAAGGCAACTACGTCAAAACCGACGCCGACGGCGGCAAGGCCGACGGTTGGGGCGTGAAGGGCTCCTACGGCTTCCTGCCGAACGTGCACGCCTTCGGTGAGTTCAATCAGCAGAAGACCGACATCGGCGATTTCAAGATCGACCAGTGGCGCGTCGGCGTGGGCTACAACCAGGAAATCGGCAGCAGCACCGACTTCGTCGGCCGCGTCGCCTACAACAAGTTCGACCCGCGCCATGGCCTGGACTTCAACGGCTACAGCGCTGAGGCCGGCATCCGTACCGCCTTCGGCCAGCACGCCGAGGTGTATGCCATGGCCGGTTACGAGGACTACAGCAAGAAGCACGGCATCAATCCAGATGGCCAGTTCTACGGCCGCCTGGGCGGCCAGGTGAAGCTCAACCAGAACTGGGGCCTGAGCGGCGACCTCAAGATGGACCGCCACGGTGACAAGGAATGGTCGGTCGGCCCGCGCTTCAGCTGGTAAGCGGCGCTTGACCGTTTGCCGCGCGCTGCATGCGTGGCAACACAGGGCCCGGCATTGCCGGGCCCTTTTTTGTGGATTCTGCCGGGTTGCGCAGCCACGCAGGGCGTGGCTCTATGACTATTCGCCCTGGTATTGCTTTTCTTCTACCAGGTGCGAGCCGGCGATGCGGTTGATCTCGTTCTTCACCTTTACCCGCTCGCCGTTGGTGCCGTAGACGCCGCGGGCCAGCTGGATGAAGTCGTCGTCGAAGGTCTGGGCGGCTTCCTTGTCGCGCAGACGATCCTGGATGTCCCACATGCGCTGGTTGATCACCTTCAACTGCGACTTCAGTTCATCCAGGCCCGGCTGTGCGGACAACTGCTGGTGCCAGAGCGGCAGCAAACCGTCCAGCTCGGTGCGGACATTGGCGACCTTGCCGGCATCGGTGATGCGCTCGGCCTTGATTTCCAGAATGGTGATCTTGTCGATCAGTTCGCCAATCGATACCGGGGTCAGGATCGCGTCCACGTGATTCTCGCTGCAGGATTCAAGGCCGCCATGATACCGCGCGGGGGCTGAAGGCTCCGCCGCGGTCTTTACGTGGAATTTGCGCCGTGGCTGCTCCGCGTGAATGGCTCCGTTATGCCCGTGCTGACCACACTGGGCGCTTCAACGGCGTGGCCGTTTTCTGGAGTGTTTCAACGTGGCAAAGCAGGCAGCAGGGCGCAGGGTGCGCCTTATGGGGGCGCTGGTGATCGGCCTGGCGATGAGTGGTTCGGCGCTGGCCGGCGTGGACGGCAACGCGGCATTGACTACCGACTATGTCTGGCGCGGCAGCTCGCAGACCCTGGAAGATCCGGCCGTGCAGGCCGGGGTCAAACTGAGCAGCGAATCGGGCTGGTACGCCTCGGTGTGGGGCTCGGGAGTGTCGTTCGAACCGGATGCGGGTGCGCGCAGTGAGTTCGACGTCGTCGCGGGGTGGAGCGGCGCGCTCTCTGCAGACTGGACGTTGGACGTCAACCTCACCCACTACATGTACCCGTCAACCGATGTGGACCTGGACTGGACCGAGCTCAACAGCATCGTGACCTTCAAGGGCAACTACTGGCTGAGCGTCGCCGTATCCGACGACGCGCTGGCCTCTGACACCACCGGCACTTACGCCCAGCTCGGCGCACGCTTCCCGATCAACGACCAGTGGCGCATCGAAGCGGCGGTGGGCCAGTACTTCCTCGACAAGGACTATGCCGACGACTACCTGCACGGCCAGCTCAGCGCCATCTGGAAGGTGCACGGCCCATGGGAACTGCGCCTGACCGCGCACGACACCGACAATGCGGGCAAGCGTTTGTTCGGCAGCAACGCCGGTTCACGTGTGGAGTTCGCGATCCAGACGGCCTTCTGACCCGCGGTAGCGCATGGTCGGGATCCCACCGAACCGATGACGTAGAGCCGGGCTTGCCCGGCTGCTTCTAGCCGCGAACTCGAACGGTAAGTCCCTTCAGGAAATTCCGCAGCATCTGGTCCCCACACACCCGGTAATTCTTGTGGTCCGGCTGGCGGAACAGCGCGGAGAGCTCAGGCTTGGACACCGGGAAGCCGGCGCTTTCGAAGATGGCATGCATGTCCACGTCCTTCAGTTCGAAGGCCACGCGCAGCTTCTTCAGGACCAGGTTGTTGGTGATCCGCTTTTCCACCGGGCGCAGCGGCTGGCTTTCGTCGCGGCCGCGGTAGTGCACGATCAAGCCGTCCAGGAAGTGCGCCAGGCTGCGGTCATCGCAGGCGATGAACCCGGCTTCGTCTTCCTTGCGCAGCCAACCGGCCACATCGGCCGGGTCCACCACAAATGCCGGGTCGGCCAGGGCACAGGTGTTGGCGACCATGGTGTCGCTCAGGTCGAGCATGTAGCGGATGCTGCGCAGTACATCGTTGTTGATCATGGGGGTTCCAGTACCGCCGGCGCGGCTGCGCGGCTGGCCGTCATTTTACCCCGGTCGGGCGTGCGGCCCCGGTCGGGGGTGATGACGGCTGTCATCTGGCTGCCATGAAAGTGAAGCACAGTGCCCGCTTCAGGCAGCAATTCCAGGTGGAGCAGGCAATGCGCAGGTGGCAGGTAGTGGCGGGTGTGGCAATGGTCTGGCTGGCCGCAACGGCCGCCGCGCAGGCTCCCTATGTGGCCATCGAGCAACGCCTGGACCCGCAGGCGCTGGCTGAGGTCGGGCTGACGCCAACCCAGCTGCAGACCCTGAACCGCCTGCTGCGTGAGGCCGAACAGCGTGCTCCCGTGGCCCCGGCAGCGGTCGTGCCGGCTCCGGTACAGGCCCCGGCAGCGGCACCGATGTTCGCCGGTCTCGACGAAGGTCCGATTGCGGCGCACGTCAGCGGCACGGTGGACGGCTGGCAGCCCGGCACCGTGTTCAGCCTGGACAACGGCCAGCAGTGGCAGGTGCTCAAGGGCGAAATGAAGCTCAAGAAGCCGGTCAGCAACCCCGCCATCGCGGTGGTGCCGGGCATCGCCGGGCGCTGGTTCCTGCAGGTCGACGAAGACCTGCCCAAGGCGCGCGTGTTCCGCATCCGCTGAGCCCGCCAGCGCGGGCAACACACGCGCGTTCATCCAGTGCGAAAATAGGTGGGACTTCTCACGGAGACCCGCGATGACCCGTACCGCCCTGATCACCGGTGCCACGTCCGGCTTTGGTGCCGCTGCCGTGCATTGTTTCGCCAAGGCCGGCTGGCGCGTGATTGCCACCGGCCGCCGCGCCGAGCGCCTGCAGCCGCTGGTGGACGCCTATCCGGGCCTGGTGCACGCGGCCGCCTTCGACGTGCGCGACAGCGCCGCGATGGAAGCGGCGCTGGCCGCGCTGCCGGCTGAGTTCGCCGGCATCGACCTGCTGGTCAACAACGCCGGCCTGGCCCAGGGCACCGCCCCGGCCCAGAACGCCTCGCTGGAGGACTGGCGCACCATGATCGACACCAACGTCACCGCGCTGGTCACCCTGACCCATCGCCTGCTGCCGCAGCTGGTGCAGCGCAAGGGCGCGATCATCAACATCAGCTCGGTCGCCGGCGTGTACCCGTACCCGGGCGGCAATGCCTACGGCGGCACCAAGGCCTTCGTCAGCCAGTTCTCGCTGGGCCTGCGCGCCGACCTGCACGGCACCGGCGTGCGCGTCACCACCATCGAGCCGGGCATGGCCGAAACCGAATTCACCGTGGTCCGCACGCATGGCGACCAGGCGGCCTCGGACAAGCTCTACAGCGGAGCCAATCCGATGACCGCCGAGGACATCGCCGAGCAGATCTTCTGGGTCGCCAGCCTGCCGGCGCACCTGAACATCAATCGCCTGGAAGTGATGCCGGTGACCCAGTCGTTCGCCGGCTTCCAGGTCGCCCGCGACTGAGAAACCGCGTAGCGACGCGCCATGCGCGTCGTCCGCGCCGTCGGAAAAAGAAAAAGCCCCGCAAGCGGGGCTTTTTCATGGCTCAAGGCCAACCGTTACAGCAAAGGGCTCAAAGGCCAATGGCGGTCATTGCGCCTTGATCGCCATCGCCTGCATGCCGCTGCTGGACAGCTTCTGCTTGGCCTCGGCCAGCTCGCCGGCGGTGCCATACGGTCCCATCCGCACGCGATACACGGTCTTGCCGCTGATCTGTGCCGACTCCACCCGTGCCGCCAAGCCCAGCATCGCCAGCTTGGCTTTGGTCGCCTCGGCATCGCCGGACGCCCCGAAGGCACCGGCCTGCAGGATGTAGCGCACGTTGCTGTCTTCAGCCGCCGCCGGCGTCGCCGCCGCAGCGGTTTCCGCCGGTTTGGGGGCCGCCGCGGCGGCGGTGGCAGCCGGCGTAGCCGCGGCGGGCGCTGCGGTTGCCGCCGGTCGTTCGCTCACCGGGGCCGGCATCGGCGTTGCCGCCGGAGCCGTGGAGGCGACCGAAGTAGACGTTGCCGCTGCCGCCGGCACCGGCCGACCTTCCAGCGCCGCCTGCGCACGCTGGGCTTCCGCCCGGGCACGGCGCTGCTCTTCAGCACGCGTGCTGGCGGCCAGTTCCGCATCCGACATTTCCACTTCCTTGCCGGGCAACAGGGTGTAGAAGTCGTACTGGGTGGCAGCCGGCTTGGCCGGTTCGGCGGGCTTGGCAGCACCGGGCCGCGGCAGTTCCGTGCCGACGTCGGTGTCGGCATCGCTCACCGGGGCCGGCTGCGCGTTCGGGTTCGGCTGCGGGCCGACCCGCAGGAAACCGTCACCGTCGCTCTTGAACAGGTTCGGTGCTGCCAGGAACACCACTGCGGCAATCGCCACGCCGGCCACCAGCCACACCCACCCGGGCGTGCCTTGGCTGCTGTTGCGCCGTGCCTGACTCTTGCCGCGTCGTGCTGCCATTTACTGCTACTCCAGTGATTACATTTTTTCCGGGGCGGAAACGCCCAGAATGTTCAGACCGTTGGCCAGCACCTGCCGCGCCGCACATGCCAGCGTCAGCTTGGCATTGCGCTCGGCGTCCTCAGCCACCAGCACCTGCGTGCCGTGATACCACGTGTGGAACGCGTGTGCCAATTCACGCAGATACTGCGCGATCAGGTGCGGTTCCAGCGCAATGCCGGCCGCTTCCACTACTTCCGGGAAGCGCGACATTTCCACCATCAGCCACAGCGACGCTTCCTCGTCCAGAATGGCCAGCGAGGCGGCATCGCCCTGGCTGAAGCTCAGGCCCTTTTCCTGTGCCTGGCGCAGCAGGCTGCACACACGGGCGTGCGCATACTGCACATAGAACACCGGGTTGTCATTGCTTTGCTGACGGGCCAGGTCGATGTCGAAGGTCAGCTGCGAATCCGGCTTGCGCGCAATCAGGAACCAGCGGGTCGCATCGCGGCCGGCCTCCTCGATCAGGTCGCGCAGGGTCAGATAGCTGCCGGCACGCTTGGACAGCTTAACTTCCTCGCCGCCGCGCATCACTGTCACCATCTGGTGCAGCACATATTCCGGCCAGCCCTTGGGAATGCCGACGTCCAGCGCCTGCAGGCCGGCGCGCACGCGTGCCAGCGAACCATGGTGGTCCGCGCCAAGCTCGGTGATGGCGCGTTCGTAGCCGCGCTGCCACTTGCTCAGGTGGTAGGCCACGTCCGGCAGGAAGTAGGTGTAGGTGCCGTCGGACTTGCGCATCACGCGGTCCTTGTCGTCACCGAAGTCGGTCGAGCGCAGCCATAGCGCGCCGCCCTCCTCATAGGTGTGGCCGGCCGCGTTCAGCTGGGCCACGGTCTCTTCGACCTTGCCGTCCTTGTACAGCGAGCTTTCCAGGAAGTAGATGTCGAAATCCACACCGAACGCGGCCAGGTCCTGGTTCTGCTCGTTGCGCAGGTAGGCCACGGCGAAGCGGCGGATGGCGTCCAGGTTGTCCGGGTCGCGCTCGCCGACCACGGTGTGGCCTTCCAGCTCGACCTTGGCCCCGGCCAGGTAGGCGTCGGCCACGTCCTGGATGTAGTCGCCGCGGTAGCCGGCTTCCGGCCAGCCAGCGTCGTCCGGCTTCAGGCCCTTGGCGCGGGCCTGGGTGGACAGGGCCAGATTCTCGATCTGCACGCCGGCGTCGTTGTAATAGAACTCGCGCTTGGCGTTCCAGCCGTTGGCGTCCAGCAGGCGTGCCAGGCAGTCGCCGATGGCGGCGGCGCGGCCGTGGCCGACGTGCAGCGGACCGGTCGGGTTGGCCGACACGTATTCCACGCCCACGGTGCGGCCATTGCCGCTCAGGTTGTGGCCGTAATCAGCCCCTTCCTTCAGCACGAAGGCGGTCTCGCGCTGGTAGGCGCTGGCAGCCAGGCGGAAGTTGATGAAGCCCGGGCCGGCGATGTCCACGCCGGTTACGTCGTCGCTCTTCGGCAGTGCATCGACCAGGGCCTGGGCCACGGCGCGCGGGTTGCTGCGCGCGGCTTTGGCCAGCAGCATCGCGGCATTGGTGGCGAAATCGCCGTGCTCACGGGTCTTCGGGCGTTCCACCACGAAGTCCGGGGTGAGGGTATCGGCCGGCAGCGTACCGTTGGCACGCAGGGCTTCAATGCCCTGGTTGATCAGGGCGCGGAGGAGATTTTTCACAAGGCCTGCTTTGAGACTGGAGCGGCGGAATCGGCAATTTTAGCCCAGATGGGCCCCAAAGCATTGAACCGCCCCCCAGCAAGGGGTTAACCCGGTAGCGCCGGCCGTTGGCCGGCCCACGAAATGTCGGCACCCCCGTGACCTGACCACCCCGTTCAGGCTCAAACCCGCCCCAGCCACCCGCGCTCGGCCATCGACACCGGCTCCCCCTCCCCAACCACGATATGGTCCAGCAGCCGCACCCCGACCAGCTCCAGCGCTGCTTTCAGCTCCACCGTGACATGCCGGTCCGCCGCCGAGGGCTCAGCATGCCCTGAAGGGTGGTTGTGGCCGACGATCACGGCCGCCGCGTTGTGCAGCAGGGCGTGGCGGGCGACTTCGCGAGGGTAGACCCCAGACGCGTCTATCGTGCCTGAGAACAACTCTTCGAAAGCCAGCATGCGGTGGCGGTTGTCGAGGAAGAGGGCCGCGAAAACCTCCACCGGCCGGCTGCGCAGACGCTGCTTGAAGTAGCACTGGGCAGCAAGCGGGTCGCTGAGCAGCTCGCCTTGGGCGAGCTTCGCCGAGAGATGACGCCGCGCAAGCTCCAGACTCGCCACCAGCATGCAGGCTTTGGCCATGCCCAGCCCTGGCAACTTCGACAGATCCTTGGCCGGCATGTCGAGCAACCTCCGGAGCGGACCGTGACCCTCCAGCAACTCGCGCGCGATCTCCATGACGTGGCGTCCCTTCTGGCCGGTCATAAGCAGAAGTGCCACCAATTGGGTATCGGTCAATGCCGCCGGTCCGTACGCGATTAGGCTCTCCCGAGGACGCTCATCCTTTGGCCAGTCACTGACGTTTGGCATCGCCCTTGTCTGCTCTGTACTTCCTGTCGGCCAGGATTGAATAGATGCCGGTAGCGAGCCCGAGAACTGAAATCACGACTGAGGCGACGACCACGAACGTTGTCATATGGATCCTCCATTATTTTGCTTGATTGAAGTGGAAATCTTTCTGAGCACTACACGGCTCGTTAGAAGAGACGCCGCGATAAGCGCAACTGCGCAGACCGTCAGGGCGGCGCTCTCAATGACTGAGGATCCGACCAAAACGAGCGTGTAAAGAACGCAGTACAGCGAGACCAACATGAGGGAAGTTCCGTTCTGGGTGGTTTTCCACTCCCTGCCGGGATCCGCGATGTGCTCGATCTCATTGATGTTTGAAATCTGCAGGATCAGTCCAAACGCGATGACATCAGAGACCGAGAGGAGGTCGACGACGCCCTCTTTGGTGACCGCCCATGCCATCAGCCTCGCCATGATCGGTATCAGGCCGATCAGGACCGTGTAGACAAGCCACTTTGCTTTTCTGCTTCGTTGGTCCATCCGGACGTGCTCATTTGTTTACCAGTAGCTGCGATCGACAATGGGTGGTGTTGCCACGCGGCATCAGATGGACGCTACGCTTTCCTTTAAACGGCCGCGAGGCCACGAGCGACATCGCCATGAAATTTGCCTGAAATCCCGGAGTTTTTGATGGAGTAGCAGGTTCGGACCGGCGAGCGTGGCAGTGTCGCCAATAGCCTCGAAGCTCTCTGATCTGATCGATTTCTACGATTGACGAAGGATCGCGCACCGCTTAGCCTCCACCTCGTCGAGGTGACTCGACCTACGAGACTGCATGCGATTCACAGACACTGTCTGTGCGCTAGCTGCAGCAGGCGGGCCAGGTGATGACAAACCTGGCCAGCGTCTTAAAAATGACCCTCGGCAGCTGCTGCCGAGGGTTCTGTCTTAAACAACTCTCTACTGCGCAGCACCCTTCCCAGGTCCGCGATACCGCGACAGCCAATGCGCATACGGTGCTGGCAGCGTCCATGCCGGATTCTCCACACCCAGCGCAATCGCCAGCTGATACGGATAGTGTGGGTTGGCCAGATGCGCACGTGCGATCAGCACCAGATCCATGCTGCCCTCGGTAATCGCGCTCTCAGCCATGTGCGGATCATCAATGCACCAGCTGGCGGCCACCGGCATCTGGACGTCGTGCTTCAACCGCGCGGCCACCGGCACGAAGAACCCCGGTCCCCATGGTGCTTTGCTGTTCAACGTGGAGAAACCAATGCTGGCGTCAATCAGGTCCAGCCCGCCGTCGCGCATCTGCCGAACCAGGTGTGCGGCTTCGGGATAGAAGCTGTCGTCGTGGCCGTCGTACTCCACCACGCCAAAACGCGCGGTCAGCGGCAGGTGCTCCGGCCACACCGCGCGTACGGCGGCCAGGGTCTCCAGAAGGAACCGGCCCCGGTTCTCAGCGCTGCCGCCGTAGCGGTCGGTGCGCTGGTTGGCCACCGGCGAGAAGAAGCTCTGCGCCAGATAGCCGTGTGCGAAGTGCAGCTCCAGCCACTGGAATCCGGCCGCCAGTGCGCGTTTCGCTGATGCCACGAAGTCAGACTGCACCCGCGCGATGTCGTCCAGGCTCATCTCTCCGGGCACCTTCGGCAGGCCTGCACCGAAGGCAATGGCCGAGGGAGCCAGCGTCGGCCAGCCGCGACGGTCGCCTTCGGGGATGTGGTCATCGCCTTCCCACGGCAGGTTGGCACTGGCCTTGCGCCCGGCGTGACCAATCTGGACGCCGGGAACCGCACCAGCGGCCTTGATGGCGCTGGCGACCCGGGCCATGCCCTCGATCTGGCCGTCTTCCCACAACCCCGCGCACCCGGGCGTGATGCGGCCCTCCGGCGACACGGCGGTCGCTTCCACAATCACCAGGCCGGCTCCGCCTCGCGCCATGCTGGCGTAGTGGGACGCGTGCCAATCGCTCAGGTAGCCCTCATGGGCGGAGTACTGGCACATCGGCGGAATGGCGATGCGGTTGCGCAGGGTGATGTCTTTCAGCTGGAACGGGGTAAACAGGGCGGCCATCAGGGTCTCGGGTAGGGGAGCTTCACCCATTAAGGGTAGGGGCCGCGCACCCGTTGGTGCTCTAATGGCACCTTATCCTTTGGATAAGAATTCGTTATGCAGAACCCACAGTGGTTGCGCTCGTTCGCGGCGGTCGCCAGTACCGGCGGCTTTACCCGTGCCGCTCATGCGCTGGGACTCACCCAGGCAGCGGTCAGCCAGCATGTCCGGCATCTGGAGGCCGAACTGGGGCCGCTGTTCATCCGTCGGCCGCGGCAGATCGAACAGACGCCCGCTGGTGTGGCGCTGCTGACCTACGTACAGGAAACCGAGCGCGCCGAGCGCCGCTTGCGGGCGAGCCTGAGCGACGCGGCCACCGACGTGGGCGAGGTGAGCTTCATCACCCCCGGCAGCGTCGGGCTGGCGCTGTACCCGATTCTGCTGGATTACCAGCGTAACCATCCGGGGCTCTGCGTCCGGCATCGCTTTGCCCCGGATCCGGACATCCTGCAGGCCGTGCTGCAGAAGCAGTACGAGCTGGGGCTGGTCACGCTCAAGCCAGATGATCCTCGCCTGCTCGCCACCCCTTTCACCGAGGAATCGCTGGAACTGGTGGTCCCCGCAGGCGAAGTGGCAGAGCAGTGGTCCGACCTGCAGCGACTGGGCTTTATCGACCATCCGGACGGTCGCGGCATGGCCACCCGCCTGCTCTCGCGTCGCTACCCGGGCAATCCGGGCGTCGGCACGCTGCCGGTGCATGGCTTCACCAATCAGGTGGCGCTGATTCTTGAACCGGTGGCACGCGGACTGGGCTTCACCGTCATCCCGCGCCACGCCCGCGAATCGTTCGCACAGCCGGACGCGCTCCGTGTGGTGGATTGCGGCGAGCCGATGGTCGACACGCTGTGGCTGATCCATCGCGCCGAGTGGCCGCTGTCGGGCCCGGCGCGCTGGTTGGTGGAGCAGTTGCGCGGTGTGCCCAGGTTTCAGTTAGGTCGGTGCAGTGGGTCGACGACGTAGTGCGTGCTCAGCCATTTCCGCTCAGCGGCAGACCGCGACGCTCTTTGAACGCTGGTCGATCAAAAGCACGCTCTGCTGCAGCGCGCCTGCCCCGAGCAGTGGCTCAGGAAACTTTGCCGAAACCCTGGCTTCCACGTCCTTCAGGCTCACCTGGCCCACCTGCACCGGCCCCGGCAACGTCGCGCGCCACGTCTCCAGTTGACCGTTGGTCAGCTGTGAACGCACCGTGTCCTGTAGCGACGCGTCGCTGATCGCTTCATACACTGCCTGGGGCAACACCAGGTTGACGTTGGCTCCTGTGTCCAACTGTGCCACCAGCGCGTGCCCGGCCACGGTGAGGGGAATGCGGAACGCGCGCTCGTAGGGCAGGGCATTCTGATCGGAAGGGGAGATGCCGGCGCGTTCTGTATAGCTCAGCGTCCTGCGCAGGTAATCGACTATCAGCAGGCCATTGCCGAAGAACTCACGGCCCAGAATGCCGTGGAATGCAGCCTCAGGGCTGTTGCGCTTGTTGTAGTCGCGGGTAATCAATTCCAGATCGCGATGGACCAGATCGCCCAACGCCAACGATTGCAGTTGGGTGGTTTCCACTTCGGTCGTGCTGACGCCATCCGACGTGGTGGTCTCGCCATGCTTCTGCAGGCCCAGCAGTATCGAAATGGCCTGCGCATGGACGTGGTTTCGCGTCGGGACTTCCTGGTCGTGTCGAATCCGAACAAGCTGCCTCGCCGTGATCCGTCAGTCCAGCGGCCATGCGACGGAGTGTCCAGTTCTCCGGCGAATCGCCCTATGCAGGGAGCAGGCCCCTGTCGCGCTACCATGGCGGTCTCTTCTCAGCCTGCACCCAGGTGACACATGCTCAACCACGTCATGGTCGGCTCCAACGACATCGAACGGTCCAAGGCCTTCTACAACGCGGTACTCGGCGGCGTGTTCGGTGCCCGCGAGCCGTACGAGAACCGGGCCGACTCTGGTCATGTCCGTCTGTTCTACCGCCACGATGGCAGCAGCTTCTGTGTCAGCCAGCCCATCAATGACGAGCCGGCCACGGCGGCCAACGGAGCCACCATCGGCTTCAAGTGCACGTCGCCGGAGCAGGTCCAGGCCTTCCACGATACGGCGGTGGCTGCCGGCGGAACCTCGATCGAGGCTCCGCCGGGGCTGCGCGAAAGCAACATGGGTGCAGCGTGGCTGGCCTACGTGCGCGACCCGGATGGGAACAAGCTGTGTGCGATCTATCGACCCGTGTAAGGGGTGATGGACGTTACTGCCTGGTCGGCTTCAGCTTCAGGCTGCCGCAGTTGCTGCCCTTCATGGCGAACTGCGCCACCTTGCGGTCGCGGCTGATGGCGACACGGATCTCGCAGTTGCGGTCGTAGGTGACGTCGCCCCAGTACTCTTCGTGCACCAGCCGTCCGTCCTTGGGCCCCGTGAAGGTGCCCTGGGCCTCGCGCACGGTGTACGAGGTGTCCCTGGAGTAGACCAGAATCACCCACTGCTGGTCCGGCAGCGTCGCGAACTGGCTGGGTACGCCGAAGTGCTCAATCACGTCGCGTACCGGCCGACCCTCCCAGTCGGAGTTGTAACGGGTACTCGGCATGCTGGCGCAACCGCTCAGCAGCAGGGCGGAGAGGCCCGCAGCGATCATCCATTTCATGGCACCAGCTCCTTGGTATCGCCGTTTGGGGTCTGAGGCATCGAATCGAATGCCTGGTCGATGATCTGCAGAATCTTCTGGATGCTTTGCTCACGTTTGAGGCTGCGGAAGTAAGCTTCGCCTCGATCGATCAGGGTCACGCCGTCGATGATGCCCCAGTGATCCATCTTCCTTGCTTCGCGCTCTGCTGGCTTGCACAGAAAATCACGGCCCTGCACCAGCCAGTTTTCCGGTGACTTCTGCCAGGCCGAAGAGACCTTGACCGGAGTTTTCATGCGGGAGAATGTGGAGAAGTCGTGCGCGGCCTTCAGGCGCACGCGGTTCTTGGCACAGTCCACCTCAACGTCGTAGGTGGTCATGTTCCGCAGAGTGCTGTCCTCATAAATCCGATAGAGCGCGAGCGAGCGGACACCCTTCCCACGGTCCAGGATCTCGCTGGGTCTGGCATCGATCAGGAACACTTCATTCGTGCCCAGATCACCCTGATGGTGAACCATCCAGATGTCGACCATGACCTTGTCTTGAGCGCCGGCTGGCAGAGGGCTCAACAGGAGCAGGGCAACCAGCAGTTGCCGGGCAGAAACGCGCATGACGGGTCAGTCCTTGGCCGTAGTGATGGTTGCGGTCCTGAACACGCCGCAACCTGGGTGGTCCGGAAAACTAGAGGACAGCCCCGGGAATGTCTATCAGATTTCTCTGATACGTCTGTCGGGTTGCGCCGCTCATAACCAGAAATCCCCCACTCATGCCCCTGGCGCATCAGGGCCGCCACATCGCATCGGGTAAGCTAGCGGCCTCAGATCTACAGGAATTCCGCAGGTGGCTGACTCCCCCCAGGCATCCCCGGCGCAGGTGCGCCCGCTGGACGGCCAGAAGCTGTTGTTGTGCGTGGGTGGCGGTATCGCGGCCTACAAGTCGCTGGACCTTGTGAGACGCCTGCGCGACGCCGGTGCCCAGGTCCAGGTGGCGATGACCGCCGGTGCCCAGCAGTTCGTCACTCCGCTCAGCTTCCAGGCGCTGTCGGGCCAGCCCACCCGGACCACGTTGTGGGACAGCGCGGCCGAACAGGCCATGGGCCATATCGAGCTGGCCCGCTGGGCCGACCGCATCGTGGTCGCACCCGCGACCGCCGACCTGCTGGCGCGGCTGGCCCACGGCCACGCCGACGACCTGGTCACCACGCTCTGCCTGGCCACCACCGCGCCGCTCACCGTGTGCCCGGCGATGAACCACCGCATGTGGCTGCAGCCGGCCACGCAGGCCAACATCGGCCTGCTGCGCGAACGCGGCGCGCAGGTGATCGGTCCGGAAGATGGCCCGCTGGCCGAAGGCGAGTCCGGCCCCGGCCGGCTCAGTGAGCCACATCAGATTGTCGCCGCGCTGGCGGCGCTGCGCGCTCCGGCCGCTGCCGATGGTGATGCCGCATCGCAGCAGCTGCAGGGCCTGCGCGTGGTCATCAGTGCCGGCCCCACCTACGAAGATCTCGACCCGGTGCGCTACGTCGGCAACCGCAGCAGCGGCAAGATGGGCTACGCACTGGCCGCCGCCGCCGTCCGCCAGGGCGCGCAGGTGGTGCTGGTCAGCGGGCCGGTGCATCTGGCCACGCCGCCGGGCGTGCAGCGCGTGGATGTGCGCTCGGCGGCGCAGATGCGCACCGCCGTGCTCGACGCGCTGCCGGCAGACATCTATATCGGTGCGGCCGCTGTTTCCGACTACACGCCACGCCAGATCGCGCCACAAAAGCTGAAGAAGACGGCAGGTACGCAGACGTTGACCCTCGAACTGGTGCGCACGCCGGACATCCTGGCCGAGGTCGCGCAGCAGACCAACGCGCTCAAGCTGGTGGTCGGTTTTGCCGCCGAAACCCACGATGTCGAGAAGTACGCGCGCGGCAAGCTGATCGACAAGCGCCTGGATCTGGTGATCGCCAATCAGGTCGGCATTACAAACGGCGGTTTCGAAAGCGACGAGAATGCCGCTACGGCCTATTGGCAGGGTGGGGAACAGGTATTCCCCGGTACCAGCAAGACGCGCCTGGCCGAACAACTGTTGTCCCTGATTGCCCAGAGGTTGCATGCATGAGTGTTGATCCGTCGCTCCAGCCCTTGCAGGTCAAGCTGCTTGACCCGCGTTTCGGCGATACCTGGCCCCTGCCGGCCTACGCCACCGAAGCCAGCGCCGGATTGGATCTTCGCGCCGCACTGGAGACCGAACTCACCCTGCAGCCCGGCGACGCTGCGCTGATTCCCAGCGGTATCGCCATCCACATTGCCGACCCGAATCTGTGCGCGGTGATCCTCCCGCGCTCCGGGCTGGGCCATCGCCACGGCATCGTGCTGGGCAATGGCACCGGCCTGATTGACGCCGATTACCAGGGGCCGCTGCTGATCAGCACCTGGAATCGTGGCCGCGAGGCCTTCACGGTGCAGCCCGGGGATCGTATTGCACAGTTGGTGGTGATGCCGATTGCACGCGTAGGGCTGCAGGTAGTGGATACTTTCACCGACAGCGCCAGGGGAACGGGTGGATTCGGCCATACCGGGGTGCGCTGACAGGGGGATGTAGATGAGCAAGGCAAAGGCGGAAGGCAAGCGCCAACTCAGTGGCTCGCAGAAGCAGTGGCTGCTGGTGGTGCTGCTGGTGCTGTTGGCGGCATGGTTTGTGTGGGGCGGCGTCCGCCAGTGGCAGCAGGCCTCGGCGGGGGCAGCGCTGGAGCAGTCGCGTGACCAGATGGCCGCTGGCCTGCTGACCGCCTGGAGCGGCCAGGTTGCCCAGCTGGAAAAGGTGCTCAAGAGCGAACGGGTGACCACCGCGCTGGCCAACGGCGATGCCGACGCCGTGGCGCTGGCGGTCCGCGAGGGCTGGCCGGGTACCGAAGAGGTGCAGGTCCTGCCCGCTGCGCTGGACGCCGGCTACAGCGATCCCAAAGCCTTTGGTTATGCCCGTCTGGCGCTGCTTGAAGCGGCGCTGGCCAACGAGGCCGTGGCCGCGCGCGTCGTGCGCGATGCCGGCGGTCAACGTCTGGGCCTGGCCGCACCGGTGCAGCTGGGCTCCCAAGGCCTGGCCGTGGTCTACGTGCGGCAGCCGCTGCTCAAGCTGATCGGCACGTTCGACCAGGTCCGCGTACCCGGCAACGGCTATCTGGCGCTGCGCCAGGGCAGCCACAGCGTCATTGAACAGGGCGACACCGCGCTGGCCTCCCGCGCCGAAGGTCTGGCCCGCCCGATCGGAAAGAGCGGCCTGCGTCTGGCCGCTGCCGTGCCGGACGTGGAACCCGGCCCACTGGGGCTGGGAGTCATTCCCTGCCTCATTGTGGGCGTGCTGCTGCTGGTGGTGGCCGTACTGTTCAAGGTGGGCAAGGGCCGGGTGAAGTTGCCGGTGCGCCGCGCTGCGGCAGCCACCGTCGACGAAGGTCCCACGCTCAGCGAAAGCCTGGCCCGCGAACCGGTGCTGGCACCGGCTGCTGCCGATGCCGACGACGGCGCTCCGCCGCCGCTGCCCAGGGGGCCGGGCAACGAGGTCGCCGAAGAAATCTTCCGCGCCTATGACATCCGCGGCGTGGTCGGGCGCGAACTGACCCCGCCGGTGGCCGCGCTGATTGGCCAGGCCATCGGCTCGGCGCTGCAGGTGCAGGGGCTGCGTGACATCGTGGTCGGCCGCGACGGCCGTCTGTCCGGCCCCGAGCTCAGCAACAGTCTGATTGAAGGGCTGCGCCGTGCCGGCTGCAACGTCATCGACATCGGTCTGGCTCCCACACCCGTGGTGTATTTCGCCAGTTATCACCTGCGTGCCGGAAGCTGCGTGGCGGTCACCGGCAGCCACAATCCGCCGGACTACAACGGCTTCAAGATCGTGGTCGGTGGTGAAACCCTGGCCAACGAAGCCATCACCGAGCTCTATCACCGCATCCGCAATGGCGACCTGCATGTGGCCGTCGAACCGGGCAGCCTGCAACAGCGCGACATCAACGCCGACTACGTGCAGCGCATCGCCGACGACGTCCAGCTGGATCGCCCGCTGAAGGTGGTGGCCGATGCCGGTAACGGCGTGGCCGGTGAGCTGGCGCAGCCGCTGCTGGAGGCGATCGGTGCCGAGGTCATTCCACTGTACTGCGATGTGGACGGCACCTTCCCGAACCACCATCCGGACCCGAGCGATCCGGAGAATCTGGAAGACCTGATCCAGACCGTGAAGCGCTTCGATGCGGACATCGGCCTGGCCTTCGACGGTGATGGCGACCGCCTCGGCGTGGTCACCAAGGAAGGCAGGATCATCTACGCCGACCGCCTGCTGATGCTGTTTGCGGCCGACGTGCTGATGCGCAACCCCGGTGCGCTGGTCATCTATGACGTGAAATGCAGCGGCAAGCTGTCCGATTACGTGCTGCGCAACGGCGGCAGCCCGATGATGTGGAAGACCGGGCATTCGCTGATCAAGGCCAAGATGCGCGAAACCGATGCCGAGCTGGCCGGCGAGATGAGCGGACACTTCTTCTTCAAGGAGCGCTGGTTCGGTTTCGACGACGGCCTGTATGCCGCGGCACGTCTGCTGGAGATTCTTGCCCAGCGCGAGGAAACCCCGTCCGAAGTGCTCGACGAGCTGCCCGACAGCGTCTCCACGCCGGAGCTGAAGGTGCCGGTGGAATCGGGCACGCCGCACGCCCTGGTGTCGCTGTTCGTGTCGGCGGCGCAGGGCGAGGAGTCGCCGTTTGCCGGTGCACGCCTGTCCACCATCGATGGCCTGCGCGCCGACTTCCCGGACGGCTGGGGCCTGCTGCGCGCGTCCAATACCACCCCGGTGCTGGTGCTGCGTTTTGAGGCTAACGACGAAGCCGCATTGAACCGCATCAAGGGCCTGTTCCGCGAGCAGCTGCAGCCGCTGCTGCCGGATGTGGAATTGCCGTTCTGACGCAGGTGCCGACCAACGGTCGGCACCTACCGGGCCCGGATGGCCGGTCGGCACCCATGGCCGGTAGGTATCGACCGTTGGTCGATACCGCGCCAGCAACCGGTCAGCCCTTGAACCGCAAACCCACACCCGGCTCGGTAAACAGATACCGCGACTCCAGTGCGGAGTCGCCCAGCTTGTGCCGCAGCTTGCCGACCAGAATACGCAGGTAGTGCGTGTCGTGCTGGTGGGTAGGCCCCCATATTTCAGCCAGGATCTGCGGCTGGGTTACCACCCTTCCGGCATTGCGCAGCAGCAGTGACAACAGCGCGTACTCCTTGCGGGTCAACGCGACCGGCGTACCGTCCAGATGCACCTCACGACGCACCAGGTCAATGTGCAGATGCCCGTCGTCGAAGTGCGGCATGGCTCCGTCGACGTTGACCGTGCGCGAGCGCAGCAGCGCACGGATGCGGGCCATCAGCTCCTGGATCCCGAACGGTTTGGTCACGTAGTCGTTGGCCCCGTTGTCCAGCGCCTTCACCTTCTCGGTTTCGCTGGCGCGCACCGTGAGCATGATCACCGGAACCTGGCTCCACTGGCGCAGCTCGGCCAGTGCCTGGTGGCCCTCCATGTCGGGCAGGCCAATGTCCAGGATCACCAGTTCCGCGCCTTCGGTCGCCAGCAGTTCCAGTCCCTGCTGCCCGGTCTCGGCCTGCAGCACCCGGTAGCCCTGCGCGCGCAGGCTGATGTCCAGAAAGCGCCGGATCTGTGCTTCATCGTCGATCACCAGCACGCGCGCCGCTGGCACGCCTTGGCTTGCTTCAGAATTCGTCGTTGTCATCAGCAGGATGGGGTTTGAGCAGGGGCAGCGTGATCCGGATCAGGGTACCGCGTCCGTCACGACCTGGCAGCGCCTGCACGCGGCCCCCATGTGCGCCGATCATGCCCTGGCATATGGTCAGGCCCAGGCCGGTGCCATGGCGGCCGCGGTCGCCGCGCTCCACGGTATAGAACATGTCGAAGATGCGTGCGCGCTCGTCATCGGGAATCCCGGGGCCGGCGTCCAGTACGTCAATACGCAGCTCCCCTTCCACCAGCCGTGCCGTGACTTCAACCGGGGCGCCGGGCGGCGAGAACTTGGCCGCGTTCTCCATCACATTGAACACTGCCTGCTCCACCAGCGCCGGATGCACCCAGATCGGGTCCAGCGTCGCAGGAATATCCAGCTGCAGCTTCACCTCCGGCTGGTAGCGCTGCAGCCGCCGCGCGGCAGAGCCGATCAGCTCGTCCACGCCGATCCAGTCGCGGTTGATCTGCAGGCCTTCATGCCCGAGCCGGGTCATGTCCAGGAGGTTCTGGATGTAGCGGTCCAGCCGTTCGCCTTCCACCAGAATGGTGTTGAGCAACGCACGGCGGTCAGCCGCGTCCATCGCATCGGCATAGCTGGACAGGCTTTCGGCCGAGCCGATCATCGCCGACAGCGGCGAGCGCAGGTCATGCGACACCGAAGAAAGCAGGGCCGAGCGCAGCCGCTCGGTTTCGTTGCTCACATGCGCCTTCTCCAGGTCGGCCACCAGCCGTGTGCGCAGGGCCGCCTGCGCGATGTCATCCACCATTGCCTCGGCCAGCTGCCGCTGTTCTGGCACCAGCCGCGGTGAGTTGCGCGGGAAACACATGCCCGCCACGCCGATCGGCTTCGCCTCGCCATCCAGCAGCGGCAGGAACCACCACGCTGCGCCCGCCAGGGTATCGGTGAAGCGACCGCTGGCCTGGCCATGGCGCAGCGCCCAGTCGGCGGCGGCCAGGTCGGTTTCGCCCGGCACGCCGCTGCCACTGGCATTGGTGTCCGCGCCGATCCGCAGCCACGCGGGCGCGTCCAGCGCCTGCTCCAGTGCTTCGCGTCCGGCCTGGGCAACCTGTTCAATGCTGGCGGCGCGCGTCAGCTGGCCGCCCAGTACCTGACGGGCGTTGGCGTGGCGGTTGGCAGCGCGCAGCGCCACCACCTGCATGCGCAGCCTCGAGGCCAGCCGACCGGCCACCAGCGCGGCGGCCAGGAACAGAAACACGGTGATCACGCCCTGGCGCGCGCTGATCGCAAAAGTGAAGCGCGGCGTGATGAAGAAGAAGTTGTAGGCCAGGAAGCACAGCGTCGCCGCCATCACCGCCGCGCGGGTGCGGCTGCGCGCGGCGACCAGAACCACCGCCACGATGAACACCATCGACAAGTCATACAGCCCCACCCATCGCTCGGCAACGGCCGCCACCAGACAGGCCATCGCGGTGGCGGCCACTGCGAGCAGCGCGTCGGTACCGGCGCTGAGCGTGGGCATCGACAAACCATGGCGTCGCGCATGCGCCCGCGCCTGCGGTGTGCCGATGATGGTGATCTCGTAGTGCGCGCCGCGCTGCACCAGCTGCTGGGTCAGGGTGCGGTTGAGCATGCGCGCGAACGGGCGCTCGCGCGTGCGGCCGAGTACGATGGTGGACACACTGTTGTGCGCGGCGTGGTCCAGCAGCCCATCTGCAATGCTGGTGCCATGCAGCAGTTCGGCGTCCCCGCCGAGCCGGCGCGCCAGCGCGAAGGCCGCATCGATCTCGCGCTGGGTGTTTTCGTCCCAGCGTCGGTTCTGCACCGTGACGACCGTCCAAGGCGCATCGCGGCGCTCGGCAATACGCCGGCCCACGCGCACCAGGTATTCGCTCTGGCCGCCACCATCAATGGCGACCAGCACGCGCCGGCGCAGCGGCAGATTGCCCTCGCCACGCGCGGCGCGGGTTTCGCGCAGGCTGGTGTCGACCCGGTCAGCCGCCTCCTGCATCGCCAGTTCGCGCAACGCGGTCAGGTTGGCCGGCGAGAAGAACTGATTCAGTGCCTGCGCTGCCTGTTCGGGCACATACACCTTGCCCTGCTGCAGTCGTTCAATCAGCTCGCGCGGGGGCAGGTCCACCAGCACGATGTCGTGCAGGCGGTCCAGCACCGCATCGGGCACGGTCTCGCTCACCCGCACGCCGGTGATCCGCATCACCACATCGTTGAGGCTTTCCAGATGCTGGATGTTGATCGTGGTCCAGACGTCAATGCCGGCGTCCAGCAGTTCCATCACATCCTGCCAGCGGCGCTCGTGACGGCTGCCGGGCACGTTGCGATGGGCGAGCTCGTCCACCAGCACCAGCGCCGGGTGGCGCGTCAGCACCGCATCCAGATCCATCTCCTGCAGCGTGTGCTGCTGGTACACCCGTTCCAGCAGCGGCACCTGGGGCAGGCCCTCCAGCAGCGCGGCCGTATCGGCACGGCCGTGGGTTTCCACCAGCCCCACCACCACGTCCACGCCCCGGCGCAGCTGCTCGTGCGCACGGGTCAGCATGCTGTAGGTCTTGCCGACGCCCGGCGCTGCGCCCAGGAACACGGTCAGCTTGCCGCCTGCCTCGCGCTGCAGGCCTTCCACCAGCGCGTCAGCTTGTCGGGTACGGGAGTCAGTCATGGGAGAGGATTGTGCGCGCAACGCCGCCACAACAACATCACAGCCCCGTAGGGGCTGGCTCTGCCCGGCTGCTCTTCACGCCATCCAACGCCACGTTCAACATCAACACATTCACCCGCGGCTGCCCGAACACGCCCCACGTCTTCCCCTCGGTATGCGCATCAACTACTGCCTGCACCTGTTGAACCGTCATCCCGCGCGCCTTCGCCACCCGTGCCACCTGCACGGCTGCAGCGGCCGGCGAGATATGCGGGTCCAACCCACCACCGGACTGGGTCACCAGGTCAGCCGGCACAGCAGCCACCGCAATTCCCTCACGCGCAGCCACCGCCGCGGTGGCCTCCTTCACGCGGGCCTGCAGGTCCGGGTTGGTTCGCGCCATGTTGCTGCCCGCAGCCGCCATCGGGTCATAGCTGGCCGCCGACGGACGCGACTGGAAGTAGCCGTCGGCCGCGAACGGCTGGGCCACCAGACGCGAGCCACGGACCTTGCCGTCCTCGATCAGCAGACTGCCATTGGCCTGGTCGGGGAACATTGTTCCGACCACGCCGGTGGTCACCACAGCGTAGAGCAGGCCAAAGCCCAGCAGGCTGGCGACACCCAGCACGATGGCAGGGCGCAGCGCGGCACCATTTTCCAGCACCGCCGTGGTGTCGGCGCGCACGGGCAGGGAACGGGAAAGCGAAGCAGTCGTCGAGCGGTTCATGCGCCAAACACCATGACAAGGAGGAGATCAATCAATTTGATGGCCGCGAACGGCAGCAGTACGCCGCCCAGCCCATACACCAGCATGTTCCGGCGCAGCAGCGCGGTGGCCGTGGCTGGACGGAAGCGGACGCCACGCAACGCCAGTGGAATCAGCGCCGGAATGACCAGCGCGTTGAAGATCAGCGCCGCCAGCACCGCATTGCGCGGGCTGGACAGGCCCATGATGTTCAACGTGGCCATCGCCGGCAGCGCCGCAGCAAACAGCGCCGGCAGAATCGCAAAGTACTTGGAGACGTCGTTTGCCAGCGAGAAGGTGGTCAGCGCACCGCGCGTGATCAGCTGCTGCTTGCCCACTTCGACCACCGCCAGCAGCTTGGCCGGATCCGAATCCAGATCGACCATGTTGCCGGCTTCCTTCGCCGCCTGGGTACCCGAGTTCATTGCCAGACCGATGTCGGCCTGGGCCAGCGCCGGGGCGTCATTGGTACCGTCGCCGACCATCGCGACCAGGCGGCCGCCGGCCTGTTCGGCGCGTATGCGCGCCAGCTTGTCTTCCGGTCGCGCTTCAGCGATGTAGTCGTCCACGCCGGCCTCGGCGGCAATGGCCGCTGCGGTCAGCGGGTTGTCGCCGGTGATCATCACCGTGCGGATACCCATCGCGCGCAGCTGCGCGAACTTCTCGCGCATGCCGTGCTTGACCACGTCCGACAGTTCGATCACGCCCAGCACGTGGCGGCCTTCGCACACCACCAATGGCGTGGCACCGTTGCGTGCGACCTGTTCGACACGTCCGGCCAGCTCGGCCGGCACGCTCGCCCCCTGCTCGCGTACGTAGGCGGCGATGGCGTCCGAGGCACCCTTGCGGATGCGACGGCCACCGTCCAGATCAACGCCGGACATGCGGGTCTGCGCGGTAAACGCGAGGTAGTCCGCGTGGTCCGGCTCGGTGGTGACGCAGCCCTGTTCGCGCGCCAGGCGCACGATCGACTTGCCTTCCGGGGTCGGGTCGGCCAGCGAGGACAGCAATGCCGCTTCACGCAACTGGCTGGCATCAATGCCGGCCAGTGCATGGAAGTGGGTGGCCTGTCGGTCGCCATGGGTAATCGTGCCGGTCTTGTCCAGCAGCAGCACGTCCACGTCGCCGGCGACTTCCACCGCCTTGCCCGACTTGGCCAGCACATTCGCAGCCAGCGCCCGGTTCATGCCGGCGATGCCGATCGCCGGCAGCAGTCCGCCGATGGTGGTCGGAATCAAACACACCAGCAATGCGATCAGCAGCAGCGGGTCCACGTGAACGCCCACGAACGAACCGATGGCTGGCAGCGTGGCCACCACCACCAGGAAGGTCAGGGTCATCGCGGCCAGCAGCAGGGTCAGTGCCACTTCGTTCGGCGTCTTCTGCCGGTTCGCGCCTTCCACCAGCGCAATCATGCGGTCAAGGAAGCTGTGGCCCGGCTCGGCAGTCACCTTCACGATGATCTGGTCGGACAGCACCTTGGTGCCGCCGATCACGCCGCTGCGGTCGGTACCCGCCTCGCGCAGCACCGGGGCCGATTCGCCGGTCACCGCGGCTTCGTTGATGGTGGCCAGCCCCTGCACGATCTCGCCGTCGGCCGGCACCAGTTCACCGGCGCTGACAATGACGTGGTCGCCCGGGCGCAATTCTGCAGCCGGTACATGGGTTTCGCTGGCACCGGCATGCGCCGCGGCCAGCCGGCGCGCAGTGAGGTCCTTGCGGGCACGGCGCAGTGACGCGGCCTGGCCACGCCCACGTGCTTCGGCCACCGCTTCGGCGAAATTGCCGAACAGCACGGTCAGCAGCAGGATCGCGGTGACCGCCAGGCCAAAGCCCAGCGGTGCATTGCCGGTCACGGTCACCAGCAGGGCCACCAGTGTGCCCACCATCACCACCGCCATCACCGGGCTATGCACCAGGTGGCGCGGTGAGAGTTTGACCACCGAGTCGCGCAGGGCGCGGCGCAGGCCGGGCCCGTCCAGCAGACGCTGGCCACGCGGGGAGGACGCATTCACGGAAACAGTACTCATGGAATCAGGTCTCACTGGGTCAGCAGAAGGTGGTCGGCCACGGGGCCCAGCACCAGCGCTGGCATGAACTGCAATACGGTCAGGATGACGATCACCGCGATCAGGGTGATGCCGAAGGTCGGCGTCTCAATCTGCAGCGAGCCGGCGGTTTCCGGGGACCGGCGCTTTGCGGCCAGCTGCGCACTGATCACCAGCGGCAGAATCAGCAGCGGATAGCGGCCCAGAATCAGCACCAGCGTGCAGGTCAGGTTCCACCATGGGGTGGCATCGCCCAGCCCTTCAAAGCCCGAGCCGTTGTTGGCATACGCCGACACGTACTCGTAGAACACCTGGCTGACGGCATGGAAGCCGGGGTTCGAGTTGCCCGTTAGTGACGGTATCGCCAGGGTGATGCCGGTCAGCACCAGGAGGGTGATCGGCTGCAGCAGGATCAGCAGTGCCAGCAGTCGGATCTGCGGAGTTTCCAGCTTGCGACCGAACAGTTCGGGGGTGCGCCCGGTCATCAGACCGGCCAGGAATACGCCCAGCAGCAGGTAGACGATGAACTGCATCACCCCGCAGCCGATGCCGCCCCAGATCGCGCTGACCAGCATGTTCACCAGCGGCACGGCCCCGGCCAGCGGACTGAGCGAGTCGTGCATGCCATTGACCGAGCCATTGCTGACCTGGGTGGTCACCGCCGCCCACAGCGCTGTGCCATCCGCACCGAAACGAACTTCCTTGCCTTCCATCAACAACGGGCTGGCCGCGGTAGCCGAATAGCCCTCCAGCCACACCGTGGCCGCGACCGAGAGGCTGGACATCGCCAACATGCAGCCGAACACCAGGCCCGCGAAGCGCTTGCGTCCGGTAAACGCGCCAAGCATGAACACGATGGCGATCGGAATCAGCAGAATGCTGATGATCTCCAGTGCATTGGCCAGCGGGGTCGGGTTCTCCAGCGGCACCGCGCTGTTGGGGCCATACCAGCCGCCGCCATTGGCACCGAGCTGCTTGGCCGCCACCATCGCGGCAACCGGGCCCAGCGGCAGCTTCTGGCTTTCCATGCCGGCCGATGCGTCGATCGGCGTAGCCATCGGGCCAGCGGCCAGCGTGGACGGAACGCCCTGGCTGGTCAGCAGTACCGCCCACAGCAGGCACAGCGGCAGCAGGAAGCGCACACAGGCACGCACCACGTCGGCGTAATAGTTGCCCACGTTGATGCGGCGGTCGCCCTCAACCTGGGGCTCCAGCGCTGTCGCTGCGCCTTCGCCGTTCCTGTGGAACAGCGCACGCAGGGTTGCCACCAGCAGGGCCAGGCCCATCATTGGCGTGACCACCTGCAGGCCGGTGATCGCGGTCATCTGCGCGAAGTAGGACAGCTGCGCCTGGCCGGAATAATGCTGCTGGTTGGTGTTGGTCAGGAACGACACCATGGTGTGCAGTGCGGTATCCCAACGCATGTTGGGGATCTGGTCCGGGTTGAACGGCAGCCAGGCCTGGGTCATGAACACGATCTGCACCAGCACCGCGATCACCACATTGCTGAGCAGGAACGCTGCGACGTAGCCGCGCCAGTTCATGCCACGCGCCGGGTTGACGCCCAGCAGCCAGTAAAGCGGCTTTTCAATCAGCGCGAACAGTGCGTCGCCGGCCATCGGCCCACCGCGCATCACCCGGGCCAGGTACAGTCCAAGCGGAAAGGCCAGCACGATGCTGGCCATGATGATCAACACGATCTCGGTCATGGTTGGCTCCGCTCAGAACTTTTCGGGCGCAAGCACGACGTACAGCAGGTAGGCAGCGGCAACCAGCACCAGCACCCCGCAGACCAGGGCAAGCCAGGCGGGCAGGGTGGGGGGCGTTGCAGCAGCGGCGGCAACAACAGGCAGAATCAGGCTCATGGGACGTCCAGGTGGAACCACTCCACGTCAGGTCGCCATCGTCCGCCTCAGCCGCGTAAACGATCCACGCCCGCGGTGCCGGGCGTGCGTAAAAAAGCAGTAAAAACGCAGAGCCGCGCCTCCGTAACGCCGACGCGCCGCACCGACGAACGCGTCGCCACGCGCCCGTGCAATGACTCGCCATGACGTAGAGCCGGGCTTGCCCGGCTACCCCTGGCTTCAACCCGGAACCCGGAACCCTCAACCCCTCGGGTCGTTCGCCACCGCCGTCCCCTTCAACACCCGATAACGCTGCAACGTTTCCTCGATCTCCGCATCCAACGCCTTGCGCTGGGCGATGAACGACGCCTGCAGCTTCTGCTGCGCCACCAGCTCGGTATGGCGTTGGCGGATGTCCTGGGTCTGCTTGGGCAGCACCGGCTGACCGGCCAGCTCACGGTCTCCGGCACCGGACAACAGGGTTACCAGTGCATCGCGCAGGCTGGCCACGTTGTAGCTGGCGGTCTGCACGTTGTTGTCCAGAATGCTGGTGCGTTCGGTGAACACCCGGCGCAGGTCATTCTCATCTTCGTAGGTGACCAGCATGGCCTGCTCAGTCCGCTGGCGGGTCTCTTCGGCAGCCTGGTCCAGCTGGCGCTGGGCAGCGGCCACGGCTTCAGTGGCGCGCTCTTCTTCGGTCAGGGTGCGGTCCACGCTGCCCCGGCGCAGGCCGCTCTTCACCCCGAATTCCTCACGCGCACTGTTCACCGCGTCCTGCGGCAGGGCATCGCTGCAGATCCGCTCGCTGCCCTTGTTCCAGCAATACAGCTTCTTGGGCTTGGCCTGCACCCGCTGGTACTTGGGTGCCTGCTGTTGCTGTGCCTGCAGCGCCGGCGCAGCCAGCAGAAGCGCCAGCGCAGTGACGGTCAGCGATAACGTGGTGAACCTGGACATGGTGAGCAGCCCCCTGCTGCAATCAACGCGTAGGACGGCTGCCGTAACGGGACCTGTAGTCCTCCAGCGGCTGCCGGTACCCGACAAGTTCCGGATTTCCGGAGGCAAAATCAAGCAGATCGGCCAGCGTGGCCACTGCCACCACCGGAATGCCGGCTTCCTCGGCCACCGACTGCGCCGCCGAACGGCGGTCGGTTTCCGAGGCGATTTCCTGGCGGTCCAGTGCCACCACGATGCCGGCCGGGGTGCCGCCCGCGCCCTTGATGATCGTCAGGGCTTCGCGGATGGCCGTACCGGCGGTGATCACGTCGTCAACAATCAGGACGCGCTTGCCATTCATGTCCGCGCCGATCAGGTTGCCGCCTTCGCCGTGGTCCTTGGCTTCCTTGCGGTTGAACGACAGCGGCAGGTCGCGTCCGCGCTGGGCGAATTCACAGGCAGTCGCCGTGGCCAGCGGAATGCCCTTGTAGGCGGGGCCGAACACCACGTCGAACTTCAGCCCGGTGGCTTCCACGGCGTCGGCGTAGCAGGCCGCCAGCTGGGCCATGCGGGCACCGGAGTCAAAACGCCCGGCGTTGAAGAAATACGGGCTGAGACGGCCCGACTTGAGGGTGAACTGGCCAAAACGCAGCGCGTCGGCGGTCAGGGCCAGTTGCAGGAAACGGTGACGATGGTCGCTCATCTAATGACTATTCAATTCTCTTTGGAGCGCAGATGCTAATCCATCCGCCCCAATTCAGGCGCGTGGCCGGCCGCCGCAGGCCCCAGCAGCGGCCGGATCCGGCCAGCCGCCGGCCCAGCCAACCCGGTATGCTTTGTCGGTTCCCGCACCAACCCTGGAATCGCATGCGCATCATCAGTTTCAACGCCAATGGCATCCGCTCCGCCGCCAGCAAGGGCTTCCTTGACTGGTTCCGCGCCCAGAATGCGGACGTGCTGTGCATCCAGGAAACCAAGGCCCAGGAAGATCAGCTGGCCGACCCCATGTTCCGCCCGGACGGCCACCACTGCTTCTACCGCGACGCCATCACCAAGAAGGGCTACAGCGGCGTGGCCATCTACAGCAAAAAGGAGCCCGACCAGGTCATCACCTCGCTGGGCTGGGCTCCCTTCGACGACGAAGGCCGCTATATCGAGGCCCGGTACGGCAACCTCAGCGTGGTGTCGTTCTACATCCCTTCCGGCAGCTCCGGCGACCTGCGCCAGGGCTTCAAGTACGAGGTGATGGAATGGCTGCGGCCGATCCTGGCCCAGTGGCTGGCCAGCGGCCGAGACTACGTGCTGTGCGGCGACTGGAACATCGTGCGTTCGGCGCTGGACATCAAGAACTGGAAGTCCAACCAGAAGAACTCCGGCTGTCTGCCGCCCGAGCGCGACTGGCTGAACGGCCAGTGCGTGGACACCAACCAGGCCATCGACATCGCCGCGGGCCAGGGGTGGACCGACGCCTACCGCCTGCTGCACCCGCAGGGCGAGGACTACACCTGGTGGAGCAACCGTGGCGCGGCGCGGGCCAACAATGTCGGCTGGCGCATCGACTACCAGTTCGTCAGCCCCGGCCTGCGTGAGCGTCTGCGCAGCTGCTCCATCTATCGCGACGAACGCTTCTCCGACCATGCTCCGTTCACGGTGGACTACGCTCCATGAGTGAAGCAGTCGCTGCCAAGCGCCAACGCCCGTGGCAGCGGGTGCTGGCCAACCTGACCGACCACAAGGTCATGGCCATGCTGCTGCTGGGCTTCAGCTCCGGCCTGCCGATCTATCTGGTCGGCAACACGCTCGGGTTCTGGATGCGCAAGGAAGGCATCGATCTCAGCACCATCGGTTTCCTGTCCTGGGTCGGCCTGGCCTATACCCTGAAGTTCCTGTGGGCCCCCATTGTCGACCGCACCGATGTGCCCGGGTTTGCCCGTCTGGGACGCCGCCGCGGGTGGATGCTGATGTCGCAGATCGTGGTCGCCGCCGGCCTGGTCGGCATGGCGCTGGTGCAGCCCAAGGGTGGGCACATCCAGTTCCTGGGCATCGCCTGGGAGCACATCGTGGTGTTCGGGGTCATGGCGGTCATCGTCGCCTTCGCCTCGGCGACCCAGGACATCGTCATTGACGCCTGGCGCATCGAAAGCGCCAAGGACAGCGAACAGCTTGGCCTGCTGACCTCATCCTCCGCGCTGGGCTACCGCACCGCCCTGCTGGTCACCGACGCGCTGATCCTGCTGGTTGCCTCGCGCGTGGGCTGGCAGATCTCCTACGAGCTCATGGCCGTGCTGATGATGGTCGGCGTGGCGGCCGTACTGGTGGCCGACGAGCCCGTGCGGCAGACCGCGGCAGGGCAGGGCCAGACCGCCGCGCTGTGGACCCCGCGCGGCCTGTTCGACGCCGTGGTCGGTCCGTTCGTGGCCTTCATCAAAGAGCACCGCAGCGGTGCCATCCTGATCCTCGTCGCCATCAGCGCTTACCGCATGGCCGACTTCATCATGGGCCCGATGGCCAATCCGTTCTATGTGGACCTGGGGCTGGACGAAGATGTGGTCGGTGCTGTGCGCGGCTCGGTCGGGCTGGTGGCCACCTTCGTCGGCATCGCCCTGGCCGGGCTGATCGCGGTGCGCTGGGGCGTGCTGGTCACCTTGGTGGTCGGTGCGGTGCTGGGGCCGTGCTCCAACCTGGCCTTCGCCTGGCTGGCCTATGTGGGCCCGGACACGACCCAGTTCGCCGTGGCCATGGCCATCGACAACGTCGCCAGCGGGTTCGCCGGCACCGCGCTGATTGCCTACATGTCCAGCCTGACCAGCATCGGCTACACCGCCACCCAGTACGCGCTGCTCAGCTCTTTCTATGCCATGCCCGGGAAGGCGCTCAAGGGCTTGTCCGGCTGGGCGGTGCAGAGCCTCGCGCAGGGGCGGACGCTGCTGGAAGGCTATGCGCTGTTCTTCATCGGCACCGCGCTGATCGCCATTCCGGTGGTGCTGCTGTGTCTGGGGCTGATCTGGCAGCAGCGGCGGCAGACGGCGAAGGCCTGAATAATGGGGAATGCCCTGCGTAGAGACACGCCATGCGTGTCTTCGCGGTGCCGGATTCATGCAAGACACGCATGGCGTGTCACTACGCCTTGCTAGAACGACTTCGCATCCGGCAGCGCCTGCAGCGCCGCGATCGCATCGGCAAGGGCATCCACTTCCGGATTCTGGAACCCATGCCGCACCTCCAGCTCGCTGGAAAACAGCCCCTGCTCCAGCAACACCACGCAGGTGTACTCGCGTGTCCACCCGCGCGCCACGGCGACGCGACGAATGCGTTCGTCGAGCAGCGGATCAAGATCGCGCAGCACCAGATCGGCCATGTGTTCCCCCATGCGTACAGCACCGCCCCCACGGCACAACAGCTTCGATCATGCGCCTGCCGTCGGGCGCGGGCAATATGCGAGCGCCCCGCCAGACCTGCTGCGTTCACCTACGCCGGATGAATCGCCCCCAGTATCCGGGGCCCTTCAGCCCCGGTCACGCTCGGCAGATTGCCCGCCAGCCCGTCCAGGGTGCGCTGTGCCAGCCAGGCGAAGCCCATCGCTTCCATGTAGTCCGGGTCCAGGCCGTGCACCGCGCTGGATTCCACCACCACGCCCGGCAGCCGCGCGCCGAGCCGCTGCAGCAGCTGCGGGTTACGCACGCCACCGCCGCAGACCAGCACCCGGCGCACGCCCGGCAAGTGCGCCAGCAGCGCGTCGGCAACCGTAGCAGCGGTCAGTTCCAGCAGGGTGGCCTGCACGTCGGCAGCGGCCAGCGTCCTTCCGGCCAACGCGGCCTCCGCCCACTCCAGATGGAACTGCTCGCGCCCGGTACTTTTCGGCGGGGGCAGGGCGAACCACGGTTCGGCCTGCCACTGCGCCAGCAAGGCCTCATCGACCTGGCCGCTGGCCGCGAAGGCCCCGTCCGCATCGAACGGCACGCCCTGGTGCCGCTGGCACCACGCATCCATCAGCGCGTTGGCCGGGCCCGTATCAAAGCCGCGCGGCGTGCCACCACATGGGATCAGGGTCAGGTTGGCGATGCCGCCCAGGTTGAGGATCGCGCGATCTTCGTTGTTGTGGCCCAGCATGGCCAGGTGGAACGCGGGCATCAGCGGCGCGCCCTGGCCACCTGCGGCGACGTCGCGGCGGCGGAAGTCGGCCACCGTGGTAATTCCGGTTGCTTCGGCAATCCGGTTGGCGTCGCCCAGTTGCAGGGTGAAAGCCGGGTCGGCCAGCGGCCGATGGCGCACCGTCTGCCCATGCGAGCCGATTGCCCGGACCTGGGCGCGGTCCACGCCGCTGGCCTCCAGCAGCGCGTTGGCGGCGGCGGCAAAGCTCAGGCCAATCTGCGCGTCGATGCGGCCCAGGGTATCCAGCGAGTCCACGCTGCCGCCTTCGCCCAGCGCGATCAGTTCCGCGCGCAGCTCCGGCTCCCACGGGTGCGTGTGGCCGTGTACGAAGCGGCAGCCACCCGTAGAAGGAAACTGCACCAGCGCGGCATCAATGCCATCGGCGCTGGTGCCCGACATCAGGCCCAGGTAGAGGGGAACGGCAGGGTCAACGGCAGTCATGAAAAAGGCGGGTCCCGATAGAGAACCCGCCCATCATCGCAATCCATCGCCCGTAGAGCCACGCCCTGCGTGGCTGCACACCGTCAGCCGCGAGCGTTCTTCGCCGGCTTGGTCGTACTGGCCGTCGCCTTCTCCGCCTGCGCGGCCTGCGGGGCCGGACTCGCATCCGCATAGATCAGCTTCTCCATGCCCTGGATACGCGCCAGCGCTGGCGCGGTCTGGGCACGGAAGGCGACCAGTTCGGCCCCCTTCAGCGGTTCCGGCGGCGGCATGGTCACCGACAGCGGGTTGCGGTGCACGCCGTTGACGCGGAATTCGTAGTGCAGGTGAGGGCCAGTGGCCAGGCCGGTCGAGCCGACGTAGCCGATCACCGTGCCCTGGGCCACGGTCTGCCCGGTGCGGATCTTGCCGAAGCGCGACATGTGCCCGTACAGGGTGGTGTGTCCTTTTCCGTGGTCCAGGATCACCACGTTGCCGTAGCCGCGCTGCACGCCGGCGAACTGCACGCGGGCGTCGCCGGCGGCCATGATCGGGGTGCCGGTGCGCGCGGCGTAGTCCACGCCCTTGTGCATGCGCATCTTGCCCAGCACCGGGTGCTTGCGCGCGCCGAAGGTGGAGCTCAACCGTGCGAACGGAATCGGCATGCGGATGAAGCTCTTCTTCAACGGGCGGCCGTTGACGTCGAAGTATTCGGACTTGCCGTTGCGGTCGAAGCGGAAGCCGCTGTAGGTCTTGCCGTCAGAGGTGAAGGTGGCCGCCAGGATCTTGCTGGTGTCCACTTTCTCGCCTTCGCGCCAGGTTTCATCCATCACCACGCTGAAGCGGTCGCCCGGCTGGATGTCCTTGGAGAAGTCGATGTCGTACTTGAAGATCTCATCGGTCATCGTCGCAATGGCCGAAGGCGACAGCCCGGCCTTGCGCGCCGCCGCATACAGCGAGCTGGTGATCTCGCCGCTGGTCACCACTCGACGGGTGGAGCTTTCGCGCTTGGTGACCTGCTCGCTGATCTTGCCGTCCTTGAGCGTCAGCTCGACCCGGTTGTCGCCGTCGCGGTTGAAGCGTACCGCGCGCAGCTCGCCCGAAAGTGGCAGGTCGAAGGCGATCTCGGTGCCCGGGCGCAACTTCACCAGCGAGTCGCGCACGCCGGGATGCTCCAGCACCTGATGCATCACCGTGGCAGGGATGCCGGCCTGGTCGAACAGATCGCTGAGTGTCTGGCCGCGCTGCACGCGCAGCACCTGCCAGCTGTCACCCGGGGTCTGGTTCTGGCGTTCCAGCGACAGCGGCGGCAACGGCAGGGCCAGGGTCGAATGGTCGGCCGAGTAGGGGCCGTCGATCGTGTGCGAGAAGCCCGGCACAATGGTGGCCACCAGTGCGCCGATGGTGGCAAACAGGCTGGCGTGCATCCAGTGCCGACGGGTCCAGCGCTCATTGAAGGCCGCTGGCAGGTGTTGCTTGAGCTTCCGATGGAGGGCAGTGTCGTGAAGAACGTGAAGACGTTCCTTGAAGCGCTGCTTGCGGGCGCGG